>RKRN01000105.1 GCA_007571365.1 Candidatus Latescibacterota bacterium | reverse complement strand
CTTATAGCCCCGCCTTGGGCCCTGTTGCGTCTGGACGGATTCTGGCCGCTGTTTGCTCCCAACGCCCGCCGCACCCGCATCAACCACCCCGAGGCCAAGGCGATCTTGCAGCAGTGGATCGACGCCTATCAGCAAGAGATCGTGCCGCCCGAAGCCCTCGCCGCTGCCCACCGCGACGAGGTCAATTGGTTCATCGAAGGGCGCGCCGCCATGCTGCCCTTCTCCGGCGGTTGGATCACCCGCTACTTCGACGACTCCTTTGCCCAAAAGGCAGTCCCAGCACCCATGCCGCGCGGCCGCCTCGGCCAAGTGCCCGCCACCAGCCAAGTCTTGGTCGTGCCCAAAGCCTCGCCCCACGTAGAGCAAGCCGTCGACTTTGGGCTGTTTGTCACCAACGACGCCAACCAACTCGAATTCTGCCGCCGCGTCGCCATCTTGCCCTCAACCGTGGCCGCGGCCGCCGACCCCTATTTCCGCCGCCCGCCCGCCACGCTAGCCGACGCGGCCAACCAGCTTTCCGCGGCCGACATTCCCCACTCCTTTGTCATGGCCCCGCCCGATGTCAAGGGCTGGAGCCGGATGGAGGACATCCTCCACGAGGAATTTGCCAAGGCATTGGCCGGCCAGCAGAGCGCGGCCGCGGCCCTGAGCCGCATCGAATCCAAGTGGAACCACTTGTTGCGATTTGGTGATTAGGGCTAAACGTGAATGCCGTATCCAAGGTGTATGAGATAATTTCTAACCCCTAGCCTCTGGCCTCTACGCTGGGCAAATAATGGGCGACTCTAAGAGTCGCCCCTACTGCCATGAACACACGCTACATACCTTATTTTTTCGTCGCCCCTGGGCTGTTGCTGCTCGTCGTGTTTTTCGCCTATCCCTTGCTCGACACGCTCTATCTCAGTCTGCACCGCTACAACATTTTCTCGCCGCCCACCTTCGTCGGCTTCGATAACTTTCGCCGCGCTTGGGGCGACGAGCTGTTTTGGCGGGTCTTGGCCAATACGCTGCTCTACGCGATCATCGTCGTGCCCGCGCTGGTCGTGCTCTCGTTTTTCATGGCCCTGCTGCTCGACAACTCGCTGCGGCTGATCAAGGTGTTTCGCACCCTGTACTACATTCCGGTCGTCACCTCCATCGTCGTCGCTGGCATCGTCTGGAAGTGGCTCTACAATGCCGATGGCCTGCTCAATGCCTTCCTCCGCGGGCTGGGCATCAGTGGCCCGTCGTGGCTGGCCGATGTGCGCGGCGTCCCGGCCGCACTCTTGGGCCTGTTGGGCGTCAAGACCCAAGCCGCGTGGTTGACCGAGCCGGCGATTGCCCTGTTTGCCGTGGCCATGGTCACCGTGTGGAAGGCCGCGCCGTACTACATGATCATCTATCTGGCCGGCTTGCAGGGCATCCCGGCCCAGCTCAAAGAAGCCGCCCGCGTCGATGGGGCTGGTTGGTGGCAGGTCGTGCGCCACGTCATCATCCCGACGATCAAGCCCTATACGCTCGTGGTCTCCATCATCGCCACCATCGCCGCCTTGCGCACCTTCGGCGAAGTGTACGTGATGACCGGCGGCGGTCCTTTCCACCGCACCAACCTGTTGGCCTACTACATCTACACGCTCGGGTTCAAATACCTCGAAGTAGGGTACGCCGCGGCCGTCTCGCTCTGCTTGCTGGTCGTCATACTAGTTTTTGCCCTGCTCAACTTTCGCATTGCCGGCCGAGGAGATTGAGATGGTTAAGCGCGTTCTGCTCTACGCAATCCTGTGCGCGGTTGGCGCGGTCTTGCTGGCTCCTTTCGCTTGGCTGCTATCGACCGCGCTCAAAGCCGAATCGGCCGATCTGTTCGCCCATCCGCCGCAGTGGATTCCCGACCCCATCGTCTGGAGCAACTTCGCCAAGGCTTGGAACATCCTCCCGTTTGTGCGCTACCTCTTCAATACTTTCTACATTGCCATCGCCACCGTCCTGCTCAACTTGGCGTGCTGCTCGCTGGCTGGCTACGCCCTCGCCCGCATGCACTTTCGCGGCCGCCAAGCCATTTTCTACTGCATCTTGGCCACGACCATGGTGCCGTTCCAAGTCCTCTTAATCCCGCTCTTCATCGTCACCTTGAAGCTCGGCCTCGTGGATTCGTATGCCGGGGTCATCCTGCCGGTAGCAGTCAACGCCTTTGGCATCTTTCTCTTGCGCCAAGCCTTCACCACCATTCCCACCGACTTAGAGGACGCCGCGCGCATCGATGGCTGCGGCCCGTTTACCATCTATGCGCGCATCATGATGCCGCTGGTCAAACCAGCCCTCGCCGCACAGGCGGCGTTCACGTTCGTGGCCCAGTGGAACGACTTCCTGTGGCCGCTGGTGGTGCTCAAAAGCCGCGAGCTGTACACCCTGCAATTGGGGCTAGCCAGCCTCCAAGGCGTCTTCGGCGTCAACTGGCGCTACATTTCCGCGGCCTCGATCATCGCCTTGGTGCCGACCGTGCTGTTCTTCCTCTTCACGCAGCGGTTTTTTACTCAGGGCCTGACGGCTGGGGCGGTGAAGGAATAGCACCGCCGCGCATGGATTTCTCTGCCGACCCGGATGCGGTCGCGGCCGTCGCCGAGGCGCATCGTCTCACCTACGGACACCTTTTTAATCCAGCATTCGCCGCAGAAACCTCGCTGATCGACCCGCTCCCGCATCAGCGGATTGCCGTGTACGAGCAGATGTTGCAACAGGCCCCCCTGCGATTCTTGCTAGCCGACGACGCCGGGGCCGGCAAGACCATCATGACGGGCTTGTATGTGCGCGAGATGCTGTCCCGCCGCCTCATCCGCCGCGTACTCATCGCGGCGCCGGCTGGCTTGGTCGGCAACTGGGAGCGGGAAATGCGCTCCCTGTTCCGCCTGCCCTTCCGCATCGTCAGTGGCGCAGACGTACGCGCCGGCAATCCCTTCCTCGGCCCAGAGAGCGACCAAGTAATCGTCAGCATCGACACCTTGGCCGGGCAACGCATGTTTAGCCACCTCAAAGACCCGCAAACCGCGGCCTACGACCTCGTCGTCTTCGACGAGGCGCACAAGCTGTCTGCAGATCGCCAGCCGGATTTTCGGGAGTATAAGACGGCTCGGTACAAGCTGGCGGAAGCCCTGGCCGGGGCCGAGGTAGAGGATGAGCACTGGGGGCTTCCTTGGGCGGCCCAACATCTGCTGTTGCTAACGGCTACGCCGCACATGGGCAAGGACTATCCCTATTACTTCCTGTGGCGTCTGCTGCTGCCGGACGCGCTTGCGACCTACGACGCTTTTCTTGCTTTTCCCCGCGAATCTCGGGCGCGGCATTTCATCCGCCGGACCAAGGAGGAGATGGTCCGCTTCGATGGTTCTCCCCTGTATCCACAGCGCAACTGCGCCACCCTGAGCTACGCCCTCTCGCCGGGGCCAGAGGGCGAACAGGCGCTCTATGACGAGACGACCGAGTACCTCCAGCATCACTACAATCGCGCCAGCATGTTGAACCGATCCGCTGCCCGCTTGGCGATGAGCGTCTTCCAGCGGCGTCTCGCCAGTTCGACCTACGCCCTCATGCGCTCCTTCGAGCGTCGCCACGAAAAGCTCGTAGGGCTGATTGACGACATTCGGAGTGGGAGGCTCACTGAGGCACAACTCACGCGCCAGCAACGGGGCTTGGACCAGCTCGACGACGTCTTTGAAACCCGGACCGCCGATGAGGACGGAGGCGAGCAACACGAGGAGTTCGAGGACGAGGCCCTAAACGGCACTATCGCGGTCAACCTCAGCGAATTGGAGGTAGAGCGTCGCACGGTCGAAGCGTTGTTCGGCAAAGCACAGAGCCTGTGCAACACCAGCGAGGAATCCAAGTTTGAGAAGTTGCGCGAGGTGCTCAGCGATCCGCAATACCGCGACGAGAAGCTCATCATCTTCACCGAACACCGCGACACTGCGGAGTTTTTGCTGCGCCGACTCGAAGCACTCGGCTTTACCGGTCAAGTTGCTTTGATCCACGGCGGCCTGCCCTATCAAGAGCGGGAGCACCAAGTCGAGTTTTTTCGCCGACCGGCGGCCGAAGGCGGAGCTAACTACCTAGTGGCCACCGATGCCGCTGGCGAGGGGATCAATCTGCAATTCTGTTGGCTGATGGTGAACTACGACATCCCTTGGAACCCGGCGCGGCTCGAACAGCGGATGGGCCGCATCCATCGCTACGGCCAGCAGCGCGATCCCGTGGTCATCGTCAACCTAGTGGCCGGCGGTACCCGCGAGGGTCGGGTGCTAAAGACCTTGCTCGACAAGCTCGAAGCGATCCGTCGGCAACTCCAATCCGATAAGGTGTTCGACGTGGTGGGTCGGCTGTTTGAGGGGTTGTCCATGCGGGACTATCTGGCTAAAGATGCCGACCGCGTTGCCGAGCACTTGGCGGGCGATCTTACAGAGCAACAAGTCCAAGCTCTTGCCGAGCGCGAGCGCGTGCTCTTTGGGGAAGGCGGCGAAGTGCGCCAGCGACTGGCGCGTCTCAACGACGAGGCAGAGCAGGAAAACTATCGGCGACTACTGCCCGGATACGTGCGTCGTTTTGTGGAGCGAGCCACGCCGCTGCTCGACTTGCGCCTTGAGGGCGACTTAGGAGCTACTTTTGCACTGGTGCCCGCCCTTGAGGTCTATGCTGAGGAAGCCCGAGAACGGCTGACGATATACAAGCCAGTGAATCGCGAAAGGGCGGTCTGGATGCACCCCGGCGAGCCGGTATTTGACGCCCTCTCAGCCGCAATTTTGAGTCGCTTTGGGCGCGACGGGCTCAAGGGAGCCGTGTTCACCGATCCTTACGCAACGGCGCCCTATTTGTTCCACATCGCCCTTATTTCCGTCGAACAGCACAGCCAAGCGACCGCGCCGCATCCTCTGGAATCGCGTCTAATCGGGCTGCGCCAATTGAGCAACGGCACCGTAGAGGAATATCCGGTTGAGCATATGCTGCTGCTCAGAGGTGCTCGCGGATTCGCGCCGAGCCGGGTGCCACTGGCTACTCTGGCTCGTGCTAGGGTCGCTGATGCGGCCCAGTTCATCCGCGAGGCCGTGAGCGAGCGCATCGTGCAAGCGCATCGCCAGTGCCGCCTCGACGATTTGCCTTCACGCCTAGAGTTTGTCAATCGCGGCTTCGACTTTCAGGATGCCGAACTCGCCGCCGCCCGATCCCACCTTAGCAAAATGGTCCGCGCTGGCGATCGCCGCGCCCAAAGGGAACTGGACAAGGTCAAGCAGCGGCAGCGGAGTTTGGCAGCTTCCCGCGAGCGTCGCTGCGCCGAACTGCGAGCCGAACCAGACCTCATCCAAGCCGGTGAGATTGAGTTCCTCGTTCACGCCCTCGTGGTGCCGACCCAAGACGCCGAGGAGGCCGAGCGCTACGACGCCGATGTCGAAGCCGTTGCCGTGGCGGTAGCTACCGCTTACGAGGAAAGCTTCGGTGCCGCGGTACAGGATGTTTCGCGGCCCGAATTGGCGCGGTGCGCCGGGCTAACCGACTGGCCGGGTTTCGATCTGCTTTCTCGCCGTGCCGAAGGGGAACGACGCGCCATAGAAGTCAAGGGGCGGGCCGGTACCGGCGGCATTGAACTGAGCGAAAATGAATGGGCCAAGGCGTGCAATCTCCGCGCCGAATACTGGCTCTACGTCGTCTTCGACTGCGCCACGCCGCATCCGCGTTTGATGCGAGTGCGCGATCCGTTTGCCAAGCTGCTCGTCAGGAGCCGCGAGTCTATTGCCTACATTATCAACCCAGGGGATATTGTCGGGGCAGCCGAGTAACGCAGCCGCGAACCCAAGGGAAATTTTGAGAAGCTGTTTGTAAAGGCCCGCGCACCCAAAGCGGTACAGGAGTCGCCACAAATGACGACAACAGCCATGCGTTTCTTCAACACCGCTGGCCCCATTAATGCGGCGATGCACTACCACATCCCGCCCCTAGTACGGCTAGACCTTGACGATCTCCTGTTGCTCATTCGGCAGTGGAAGTACTTCGTCCTGCACGCGCCGCGCCAGACCGGCAAAACATCGGCGTTGTTGGCCTTGCGGGAGCAATTAAACGCCAGCGGCGAGTTCCGCTGCGTGTATGTCAACGTCGAGGTCGGTCAGACAGCGCGGGAAGATGTGGCCGCGGCCATGCGGGCGATTCTCAGCGCATTAGCTCGTGCGGCGCGCCACGCGCTCGACGACTCGTTCGTCGCCAACATCTGGCGCGGCATCCTCGATGACGCCGGGCCCAACGACGCACTGGGGGAGACCTTGGCCCGTTGGGCCGAGTCGGACGCCAAGCCGCTGGTGCTGCTGATCGACGAGATTGACGCGCTGATTGGCGATAGTCTGCTGGCCGTGCTGCGGCAATTGCGCGCTGGCTACCCAGAGCGTCCGCGCCGGTTCCCCCAGAGCGTAATCTTGTGCGGGGTGCGCGACGTGCGCGACTACCGCATCCGCTCGGCCGCGGCAAACGCCATCATCGCCGGAGGCAGTGCCTTCAACATCCGCGCCGAATCCCGGCGCTTGGGCGACTTTTCGTGCGCCGAGGTTGAGTCCCTGCTGACACAACACACCGCGGAGACCGGCCAAGTGTTTACTGATGAGGCGCGCCGCAACGTCTGGGAGCTGACCCAAGGCCAACCGTGGCTAGTGAACGCGCTGGCCTACGAAGCCTGCTTCAAGAACAAGGCGGGCCACGACCGCAGCCGCGCCATCGACGCCGACGCCATTCAGGATGCCCGCGAGCAGTTGATCCTGCGCCGCGAGACGCACTTGGATCAACTCACCGACAAGCTGCAAGAAGAGCGCGTCCAGCGGGTGATCGAGCCGCTGCTAAAAGGGGCTGATGATGCCAGTTCGTTCGCCACCGACGACCTGCGGTACGTGCGCGATCTTGGGCTCGTGGCGCAAGCCGATCCCATCGCTATCGCCAACCCGATCTACCGCGAAGTGATCCCGCGCGACCTCACCTATACGACCCAAGCGGGCTTTCACCACGACCCGGCTTGGTATGTCGATGCGGACGGCACCTTACAGGTGAGCAAGCTGCTGGCGGCGTTCCAAGAATTCTTCCGTGCGCATTCTGAACATTGGGTGGAGCGTTTCCAGTACAAGGAAGCCGGGCCGCAACTGCTGCTGCAAGCGTTCCTCCAGCGCATCGTAAACAGCGGCGGCCGGATCGAGCGCGAGTATGGTTTAGGGCGGGGGCGCACGGACTTACTGCTAGTATGGCCGGTGGGCGGGGATCGCGGCAAGACTCAGAAGGTCGTCATTGAGTGCAAGGTGCTGCATCGGGGCCTAGAGCGGACGCTGCGCGCAGGGCTAGCGCAGACGCGGGCCTACATGGATCGCTGCGCCGCGGCCGAAGGGCACCTCGTGCTCTTTGACCGCACCGCGGGCACGTCGTGGGGCGCCAAGGTGTATCGCCGCACAGAAACTGAAGGCGGCGCAGCGGTCGTGGTGTGGGGTATGTGAGCGGATGACGGTCTCCAAAAGGATACTGATCATTGCCGGACCAAACGGGGCGGGCAAGACGACGTTTGCTACCGAATTTCTACCAAACGAAGCGAATTGCCCCATCTTTATAAACGCGGATCTCATCGCTTCAGGGCTGAGTCCGTTTAGACCAGAACTAGTTGCGATACAGGCTGCGAAGCTGATGCTAAACGAAATCCACGAACACGTGCGAAGGGGAGACAGTTTTGCCTTTGAGACGACCTTGAGTGGGCGCGGTTATGCACGTTGGATCCCACGCTGGCAGCAACAGGGCTACCGGGTGAAACTGTTCTTTTTGCGATTGCCGACTCCAGAAGCGGCGATCAGCCGAGTCAAGAAGCGAGTGCTAGAAGGAGGGCACGACGTGTCGGAGCCTGTAATACGTCGTCGATTTTTAGCAGGCTGGCGCAATTTTGAGTCAATCTATCGAGAGCTTGTAGATGAGTGGGTTGTTTACGATAATTCAGGTAGGTTCCCAGAGTTACTAGTGGAGGAAAAACAAAATGAATTTGCAGAATCAGAAACCGACCGCTAAACCGCGTGACCCAGATATTGTTGGTGCTGAAGCGGCGATGATGAGAGCGGCCAAGCGCGCACGACGTCGGACTATAGAAGCTGGCAGCGAAATTCAGAAATCTCTTAGTACCAACTTGGCCGAAAAGTCTGTCCAAGCAGCAATTGCGGCGATCGAGATATACAATAAGCCAAACTTTTCTTATAGAGAGGAATCGTTTGCTATACTGATGACAAATGCGTGGGAGTTGCTGTTAAAGGCGAAATGGGTGCTCAATCACGCAGACGAAGAGAAGTCACTATACGAACTAGTTGATAGTAGTGTTGGTAAGAAAATTACTAAAAAGAATCGGAGTGGAAATCCTATAACGCATAGCATAATCTACCTTGTAAAAGAGCTATTCAAAAACAAAAAGTCAGGACTAGAAATAGGTTGCCGTGACAACATATTCGCACTTATAGAGATTCGCGACAACGCAGCTCATTTTCTTCATAAGGATTTGTACTTGGCTCGCCGTCTTTTAGAGGTCGGGACTGCGTCGCTTAGTAATTATCTTCTGCTTGTAAGAAAGTGGTTTCAGATGGATCTGTCTCATTATAACTTCTATATCATACCAATTTCCTTTTTTCATGCTTTTGAGACTATAAAACCTGTCTCTACAACTCTTTATACAGATCAGACAAAGAGACTGCTTGAATTTATAGATTCTCTAGAAGAAAAAGAATCGGAACAAGATAGTCAGCAATACGTAACACTTAAATTTGAAACATCTCTGGTAAGAGATAAAGACGCATCGGCTGTTGAGTTTCGTTGGACGGACGATCCAAACGCACCAGTAATAAACATCCGTGAAGAAGATGTCCTGAAGAACTATCCGATGACGTATCGCAACCTTGTGAACAAAATGAGAAAGCGATACGATGATTTTTTAGAAAATAAAAAATTTCACACGCTGCGTAAGGCACTATATAATGAGAAGAAGTACTCCGTTGAACGTCTTCTAGATCCCGCTAATCTCAAAAGTTCAAAGAAACGTTTCTATAATTCCAATATCCTTCAAGAATTCGACAAACACTATAATAAAAGGACAGGGTGAGCGACCCGTTTGCCGAAGTAAGGCCGTTGCAATGGAGGCACCAATATGCTGAAGCGCATCCACATTCGCGGGTATAAATCTCTTGCAGATGTCGAAGTGCTTCTATCCCGGCTTGTGGTTTTATTCGGACCGAACGCGGCAGGTAAGAGCAATTTGCTCGATGCGCTGCAACTGCTGTCGAAGCTGGGGACGAGCCGGACACTCAAAGAGGCATTTGATCCGCCGTATCGCGGCAAGCCTCTCGAGTCCTTTACCATCGGGCAAAAAGGCATCAAGGGGCTGCTCAAACAGGAGAGGCTGTCGTTCTCGGTTGAAGCCGACCTAAACTTGTCAGACGCGGTCGTCGAGACGGTCAATCGCCAGATACTAGAAATGCGCCGTCCGCCCGGTGCGGTCGAATCTAAGAAAAGCAAGCTGCCGGTCCGCGTCCGAGAACGCGACCTCCGCTACCGCATTGAGGTGGAGATGCTGCCCCGCTCGGGCGTCTTGCGCGTGGCCGATGAATACTTGGCCGCCTTGAACAGCAAAGGGGATCCTACGGGTAAGCGCAAACCCTTTCTCGAACGGCAAGGCGAGAGAATGCACTTGCGGCACGAAGGACAGGCGCATCCCACCTATTACGACCGTTATCTAGACCACAGCATCCTCTCCATGCCGCATTATCCGCCGCACTATCCCCACTTGGCGGCGGCTCGGTGCGAATTAGAGAGTTGGCTGTTTTTCTATTTTGAGCCGCGTGAACGCATGCACGCCGCCAATCCCGTAAAGGAAGTGCGCCATATCGGCCTGATGGGCGAGGAACTTGCCGCCTTCCTCAACACCATGAAGGCAACCGATGAAAAACAGTTCAGGGGGGTCGAGAAGGCGTTGCATGCGCTGATGCCGAACATTGACGGTATCGAGGTGGAGATAAGCGATCTTGGTGAAGTCGAACTGCGTCTCAGAGAAGGCGGCGTGGCCATACCGGCTCGCGTACTCTCTGAAGGCACGTTGCGGATGCTTGGGCTTCTCGCTCTGACCGGCGTTGACCACGCCCCGGCCCTAGTCGGGCTTGAGGAACCTGAAAACGGCGTTCATCCGCGGCGAATTCAGTTGATCGCAGAATTGCTAAAAACGCAAGAGACCTTGAACCGGACCCAGCACATCATTACTACCCACTCGCCGATCTTGCCCGATCTACTGGCCGCCTCTTCCTTATTCGCGGTGCGCCGTTTGGTTGGGAAAACCCGCATCGACTCGTTTTCTACTTGGGGGCCATTGGGACGGCGCAGTGATATCGAGCAGGTATTCTCGGATCGACAGGAGGCACTCCCCGTATCTGAGCGCATCTTAAGAGGGGACTTTGATGCGTGAGATCGCGCTCTTCGTCGAGGACTATAAAAGTGATCTGGGAGAAGGTTGATGGAACGTTCGATGAATTTGAAAAAGGAGGAACAGCATGAAAATGCAACAGCCACGTTACAGCAAAGAGGAGTTCGCTCGGCGCGGTCAGGCACTCTACGAGCAACGAGTCAGAGCGCAGGTGGAAGAAGGCAATATCGACCGGATCGTGGCGATTGATATTGAGACGGGCGAGTTTGAGGTGGGGGACGATCCCCTTGCCGCCTCTGACCAACTCTTTGCGCGTTGTCCAGATGCACAGCCGTGGTTGGTGCGTATCGGCCACCGGGCACTATATCGGTTTGGGGCCTCAATGCCAGTAGCTCAACATGATTGAGGGTACAGTAAACGAGAATTTCGAGGCAACCGTCCGCCTGACCCTTCGCGGCGTTGTTAGGGAGGGCCGGGAAATCGAGGCCATCATTGATACTAGCTTCACTGGTTATCTGGCCCTTCCAACATCGTTGATCCGTCGGCATAACCTGTCTTGGAAAGGTCGTGGTCAGGCACTAATCGCCGACGGCAGCTTATACGTATTCGACGAGTACATTGGAACAGTGTTGTGGAACGGGCAGGATCGCACAGTGGAAGTGGCTGCAGCCGATCCAGCCAGTTACTGTCAAGTTCTCTGATGCGGTGGGCGAGATTCTGGTGAGCAACCCGACCGTGACCAACCGGCAACCCACTTTCAGATTCTACATCTGATAGAGGGACAATAGCGATATGACTAACGAGATGACCCCCAACCAAAAACGCCTCATCGAAGTCGCCTTCCCCCTCAAGCAGGTTTCTCTCGACTCGGTCCACGAGAAAAACGTGCGGCATGGCCATATCTCGACGCTGCATATCTGGCCGGCGCGGCGACCACTGGCTGCGTCGCGGGCGGCCCTGATTGCGACATTGCTGACCGATCCCGGCAATCCCAAGCAGCGGCAGGAGATTCTGAAGCGCATGGCCGGGCGCGTGGTCGAGAAAATTGAGCGCAAGCGGGTGGGCGGGCGCGTGGTCGAGAAAGTAAAGGAGACGACGGCCGGCGGCATTCTCCATTGGGGGCGCGAGAATGACCCGGATCTGGCGTGGTTCCGCCAAGAGATTCGCAAGGCATACGGCGGGCGCGCCCCCAAGGTGCTGGACCCGTTCGCCGGCGGCGGGGCCATTCCGCTCGAAGCCATGCGCCTCGGCTGCGACGTGACCGCCATGGACATCAATCCGGTGGCTTGGTTCATCCTCAAGTGTACCCTCGAATACCCGCAGAAGCTCGCCGGTCAGACCCGCCCGCTGCCCGAGTTCGCGCTGGAGGACGGCGAATTTATGGAGGCGTTCCTGAAGGCGAAGGGGTTTAAGGGGGCCAACTTGCGGACCTTGTTGCAGCGGCTCGTCCACGGCAACAGCGGCGGAATCCAGCTCGAGCTCTTGCAGCAGGATAACCCCATACTGGAGGCCGATCTCGCTTGGCACGTGCGGGCTTGGGGCCGGTGGGTGCTGGCCAAGGCGCGCCCGGAGTTGGCTGCGTACTATCCGACGTATGCCGAGTTTGAGCCACCCAGGCTAGACGCCAAGTACGAGCCGCGTCCCCTGCGGCTTTTAGCGGTTGATGATGAGGGAGTGCCGCAGGTCGAGCCGCTCAACGCCGAGTTCGCCGACGCCTATCTCAAAGACCCGCGCCACCCGCGCTGGATCGCCAAGCCAACGGTGGCCTATCTCTGGGCGCGGACCGTGAGCTGCAAACAGTGTCGCGCCACTCTGCCGCTGCTCAAGACGCGCTGGCTGTGCAAGAAAGAGCGCAAGCGCGTACTGCTGACGATGGAGCCCAAGGCCGATCAGACCGGTGTCGCCTTTGGTGTGCAGAGCGATGTGCCGCACAACGGCGGCAACGCGGCGCAGCGGCGGGAGCACGACAAGCGCATTGGAGCGGGCACTATGTCGCGCACCGGCGCAACCTGCCCTTGCTGCGGCGCGATTGCGACCATGGAGGACATCCGGTTGGAAGGCCGCGCTGGGCGGCTGGGGGCGGTGATGACGGCGGTGGTGGTGGATGGGCCGAAGGGCAAGGAATATCGCTTGCCGACAGACCACGAGCGGGCGGTGGCGGAAGTGACCGAGCAACAGCTTCAGGCGCTGTACGCGGATATTCCGTTTGGGTTGCCGGAGGAACAGACGCCCAAGGCGGGAGTTGGGGCGTCGCGTGCTTTTTCGGTGGACGGTTATGGCTTCGACACGTGGCGGAAGCTATTTACGAATCGGCAGCTTCTTAGTCTTGGCCAGTTTGTCAGCACAATACGCGAAACAGGACCAGCTATACATAAGCACTATCACAGCACGGATTGGGAGGAAGCTCTGCTCAGTATTCTGACTTGTGGCTTTGACCGAATGCTCGACTTTAACGCGACCATACTGTCTTGGATCACAAGCGTCGAGGCAATAGGGCACGTCTTCGTCCGGTATGCTTTACCAATGTGTTGGGATTACTCTGAAACCGCTCCAGCCAATGATGTTCGCGGTGGGTGGAAGATGTGCGTTGAGGCTGTCTGCAATGCGTTGGAAACGGCGACAGAAGCTACACACCAACTCAATCCCGTCCCCAGCGTAATTATTGGAAGTGCTTCCTCTACAAAGCACTCCCAAACCTTTGATGTGATCTTAACTGATCCCCCATACTACGACGCCATTCCATACTCGGACTTAATGGACTACTTCTATATCTGGGCTATGAGAACGATTGGCGATATGTCCAGTGAATTCAGAAGAGCTTTCTCTGAACGTCTTGGCCCAAAGTGGAATCATGAACTTTCCGATGGCGAACTAATTGATGATGCCGGTCGGTTCAACGGTGATCAATCTGCATCGAAGGAGAGTTATGAGCGAGGCATGGCTGAGGCATTTCGGCACTGCTTGGAAAGTCTGAGTGAGAACGGTCGATTGGTGATCGTTTTTGCAAACAAAAATCCCGAGGCTTGGGAAACGCTTGTTTCTGCTGTCATACGCGCCGGCTTTGTCGTCGATGGAAGTTGGCCAGTTCAAACAGAACAGGCCGCTCGGATGCGAGCACAAACATCTGCTGCTCTTGCTTCATCCATTTGGATCGTCTGCAAAAAACGCCCGC
>RKRN01000018.1 GCA_007571365.1 Candidatus Latescibacterota bacterium | reverse complement strand
CAGCTAGCGCTGGAAGACCTCAAGCACCAGCGAATCGCCATTCCCGGGCGGCTGACCACCGCAGCCCTGCTGCTGCGGCTTTTTGACCCCAGTATTGAGCAGCTAGTGGTCCTGCCTTTCGACCAGATTGTAGGCGCGACTGCACAAGGGGTCGTCGATGCGGGCGTCATCATCCACGAGAGCCGCTTCACCTACGCCCAACGCGGGCTAGCCGCGATCATCGACCTCGGCCAGTGGTGGGAGGAAAGCACCGGGCATCCGATCCCCCTCGGCGGCATCCTCGCCCGGCGCAGCCTTGGAGCCGAACTCATTGGCCAGCTCGACCGGGCGCTCGTGCAGAGCGTGGAGTATGCCTATGCCCACCCGGACGCCGTGCAGGGCTACATCCGCCAGTACGCCCAAGAAATGGACGAAAGCGTCATGCAGGCGCACATCAATCTGTATGTCAACCAGCACACGCTCGACTACGGAGCCGATGGCGAGGCCGCCATATTCGATCTAATTGAGCGAGCCGAGCAGGCCGGCATCGCGCCTAAGTCCGATGCGCCGCTCTTTATTGCTTAAACGACTGCCAAGGAGTAATACACGTGAAACTAGTGCAATTCATCGAACCGGGCGACGGCATGCGCTTGGGTTTAGTCGCCGGAGACGAGGTTTTAGACCTGACGGGCGCAGACCAAGGTCCGCGCACCGTGCATCAGCTCTACTACGACGGCGGCGGCGACAGAATCGGGCTAGTAGCAGCGGCTCAGAACCTGCAAAAACGAGCTACGCGCCGCTTGCCGCTCGACGCGCTGTTGGCCAACCGCAGCACCCGCGATCCGCACCTCACCAAGCCAGTTAGCGGCCCACCCGGCCATCCCTATGCCCTGCGCGTGTGGCTGGCCGGCGTCACCCACGAAGTCAGTGCCAAGTTGCGCGAGATCGAAGCGCAGCAAGCCACTGGCGAGCCCATCAACGTGTACGACCAGAAGTACCGCGAAGTATCCAGCGGCGGGCGGCCCGAGCTGTTCGCCAAGGGCGATCCAGACGCCGTCGTCGGGCCCGGCCAACCCATCACCCGGCCCGGCGACACCCTGCGCTTAGTGCCGGAGACCGAACTCGTGTCGGTCTATGGCCTGACGCACCAAGGCCGCTTAGAACGGCTCGGCTACACCGGCGGCAACGACGCCACTGACAACGGCATTGAGGCGGCCAATCCCCTCAACTTGCCCCAAGCCAAAAACTGGGCCGGTGGCTGCGCCTCTCTAGGCCCGGTATTGGTTACAGCCGACGAGTACGACGACGCTGAGGTCGAGGTCTCGTGCCGCATCTTGCGCGCTGGACAATCCATCGCCTACAAAAAAGGCGCAACCGGCCAAGACAATCTGAACATGCCCGGGCGGCTCCTGCACTTAGAGTGCCACCTTTTCCGGCGGCTGCCCCTAGCACCGCGCACCCTGCTGGCGTTTTATTGGGGGACGCCCATCGTCTTCGCCGAGGCGGACTTGGCGGCCGGGCTGGTGGACGGAGACGTGATGCAGTTGGAGTTTTCCGGCGGGATCGGGGTCTTGGAAAATCCCGTGGTGCCGCTCAATGAGCCAGCGCAGCTACAGGGGTTGGGGGGATAGCGGCGAGTTGCGGTTTCTCACTGGTAGTTTGTCTTGGGCTCCATGAGCAAGGGCATTTGTCGCTCCGCTGAGAAGCTGGGTCTTTGCGACTGGATGAATTGTTCCAATTCTTCTAGCCTGCCAAGCCGCCGTGCCACAGAAATGAGTGAGATACGTCGCAATATGTCGATAGTGATCGGTCGCTTAGCATCCGCGAATACTAACGATCGCAGAAAGGTGAGTGCCGGCCCCGACGAGAGCAAATCGCAAAGCAAGTACGCTTCGGCCTCCGTATTACACGAAAGCGAATAACAAGTGTCGTCCACCATAACTGGGCGACTTGCTAATGGTGGGACGACCGAGAACGAGAAAGACTTGTACAAGCCCGAAGTAGCAACTTTCCACGAAGCAAAGGAATACTTACCTATACCGAATATGGAGAAACGAGGACGATTTTTGTAAATCGAACTTTTGCGACCATCGAGAGCTGCTGCGTGGTCTAGCAGATATTGCCACGTCTTAGGAGCTTCGTTTTCGATTATTGATGTGTCATCACCTATATGCTGCTGAGGAACTAAAACAGACTTACGTGGCATAGTGCGGCCGTTACCAAGGTCCGACGATTTTAGTAATGGATAGAGATAGTGCTCTTCCAACTCGACTGCCTCGCCCAATCCATTGCGGTACAATCCATCCTCGCGAGTAAATTCCATGACCTTAGCTGCGTCGTGCTTGATTCCAGATCGCCAAGTATAAGCGAGTGACCCACTGCCAAATTCTCTAAATTTTCTATACGTGCCGATGTCAGAAACCAAATCGCCGTCAATAAAGCCAAACTGTCTCGTAGAAGATTTTAGACATAGACCATCATAGATTGTTGCAACTCGCTCGTCTGTTCGCACACCAGTAAGAAACAAAAGACAAGCATCAACGTCAGCAGCAAAAGATGCCCTAGCATCTATCCGAAAGAGATAAGCTCCTTTCCGGCTGCCATCTGTCTTCCAAAAATGTCGCAGGACCTTCCGAGCCGTCATTGTCTTGCACAACATGGCGACGGCGCCATTGGGTGGTATTGCGTCAATCAATTGGATAAGCATCCATTCTGCAATGTCAAAATTAGATTTCCCCATTCGGGCATCCAAGCCGCGTAATCGCTGAAAATTGGTTCTCTTGGGGCGGTTTTGGCTACCTAAAATTCCAAGTTCAGAGTTTGTAACCCAAGGCGGATTGCCAATGACCAAGACCCTGCCCGATGTTGTACGATTGAGCACTTGTTTCCAATCCAAGGCAAAAAAGTCTCGATGAAAAATTTTAATTCCGGACGTCTTTAGAGCCGCGGATGATTGGGCTACATAATCTCGGTTAATTTCATAGCCCTCGTACTGACACGAATTTCCCCACTGATCATTTGCGGCATTTAGGAATGCACCGATCCCTGCTGTTGGTTCAACGACCAATTCGGGATTGCCGTAAATATCAGCGATTAAGGCTGTTATTCTCATTGCTAATTTTTTAGGAGTCTGAAAGTCGCCAAATTCTTTCTTTTTATTCATAGTACTTCGACTCCGCTAACTGTTCCTGCTTGCTGAATCACACGGCTATATTGAAGCCGCCACTGAAGCGCATTAGAGATAGTCAGGTATCCGATTTGCGGAGGATTGGCTAGCACCTCCTCCGCAAGTGCCTGTGCTTGAACATCGTCTAGTGGAAGCATTCTCTCAGCAAAAAAAGCGAGTATATCGTCGAAATTTCCCTCATTCTCGATGATTCTCAATATGCCACTTGTCGTCTGAAAATCTGCGGTGCGCCACTCATCGACAAAAAGTGTGTGGTGGATATTTAGGCAGCCGGTCTTTGTCTGTTCGTCGTCAGATTTTTCATATACGAATACAAGTAGGTTGTATCCAAGACCATAAATTTTCTGTCGAGCTGATCTGAAAGGACAGGAAGATTGAGGCTGCTTAATACTGGTGACTTTGATGTCCACATTCAACTCGGGAAAATCAATTCCCTTGGCTGAAGACCCTTCACTGTAATCATACTTTTTGTGGAGATATGCTTGAAATTTTTGCTCTAAATAGGTTCCGACTGCCTTGCCATCGGTCACGCCAAAGAGAGACGATTCCGCATGGGTAGATTCTTGGACCGCGAACGCGGCGGCCTCTATCTTGAGCTGAGGCGTCGCCAGTTTCTTCAGCATTATCGCTCCTCTACAATGAAGATTTCTGACTCTAGGTAGCCACCAATAGCCCTAACGGCGATACTGATCGAGTGCCCCTCGTCGCGGATCGAAGGCTGTCGGGTAATTCCACGAGGCGTCGTGCTTGTACATCACGTCCCGGATTAGGCGGCGGCGGTAGAGGCTGTCGAGGTTGTCGGCGGCCATTTT
>RKRN01000221.1 GCA_007571365.1 Candidatus Latescibacterota bacterium | reverse complement strand
TTTGAAGAATTTGACGACTTTCCTGAATCGTTGTGTTCCTTGTCGCCTGATTCTCGTTTCTTTTCTCATTATCGGAGACGGCTCTTTACGCTTTATTTTCCAGACGAATCGAATATATTGCGTATTGCAAAAGCATATGGGGAATTACCCTATGTGGAAGAGACATCATTAAATACAATTATCTATCTACCCGCTATTAAATCTGTTACGTTCGCATCATACCAAAATCAACCGTGTGCTACATCTGTCCTATATCAATCGTGGGGGCATATCAAATCGGAGGTACAAATAGGAGACCTGCCGTGAAACCAAGCGTCCCAATCATCATTTTTTTCGGCATAGTTCTTTCAGCTCCAAGTGCTGCCCAGATAAGAAGCTGTTGAGTCGAAACGAACTATCGGTCATAAGCTGTCGATTTTAGGGCGACTTTAGCACCTGATAAACAAAAAAAGAGGCTTGTATCGCCGAAATTAGCCCTTTTCATTAGGGCATTCAGAATAACTCAACAGCTTCTAAGAGAATCCTCTTGAGCTGCCGGAGGTGGGGCCGGTCTCACTAGTGGTCTATAACCTCGCTGGCCAGCCGGTGCGGACGCTGCTGGACGGGGCTTTTTGCCAGTAGGCAGCCATGTTGTACATTGGGATAGCCGCGACGAGCACGGGCATCCGGTCGCTTCGGGTGTGTACTTGCTGCGGTGGACGCGGCAAGGCCAAATTATCGTGCGAGAAATTACCCTACTGCGCTGAAAATGCTATATTTATGGAGCGAATACGTGAATCGTGCATCACGGACTACACCGGCAGGTCCATTTAGCCGAGCGGTCGAAGCCGCCCCCTTGGGGTCGGTTGGCTGAATGCGCTCCTACAAGAGGAGCCCTTGCACCCATCGGTTTGGCGGCGATGCGTAATACTTATTTAGGCAACTTTTCCTATGAATGTACCTAATCACGATATACTGATCGTAGGCGGCGGTGGTGCGGGTCTGCGGGCGGCGATTGCCGCTGTTGAGCTTGATCCGAACCTCAGCGTCGGCTTAGTGTCCAAAGTGTACCCGATGCGCAGCCACACGGTGTCAGCCGAGGGCGGCTCCGCAGCGGTGATACGCGACGAAGACGATAGCTTTGACTCCCATGCTTTCGATACCATCAAGGGCAGCGACTTTCTCGCTGATCAAGACGCGGTCGAGATCTTCGTCAAGGAGGCCCGCGACGAGTTGATTCAATTGGAGCATTGGGGCTGTCCTTGGAGCCGCGACGACGATGGCCGGATTAGCGTACGCGCTTTCGGCGGCATGTCGGTCAAGCGCACCCTGTACGCGGCCGACAAGACCGGCTTCCACATGCTGCACGCTCTTTTCCAGACTTCGCTCAAATACGACCGCATCCATCGCTACGACGAGTGGTTTGGGACGCGGTTGCTGCTCGACGACAACGGCGCGGCCTGCGGCGTGGCCGCGATCAATGTGCGCTCAGGGGCCATGCAGGCGGTTCCCGCCAAGGCCGTGATAATCTGCACGGGCGGCGGCGGGCGCATTTTTCCCTTTACGACCAATGCCGCTATCAAGACCGGCGACGGTATGTCTATGGCCTACCGAGCGGGTTGCCCACTCAAGGACATGGAATTTGTCCAGTATCATCCCACCGGACTGCCGGGCACGGGCATCCTGATGACCGAGGCATCGCGCGGCGAGGGGGGCTACCTGATCAACAACAAGGGAGATCGCTACCTCAGCGAATACCTGCCCGACAAGATGGAGTTAGGTCCGCGCGACATGGTTTCGCGGGCGTTCGTTCACGAGGAGCGCACCGGGCGGGTCTTTTCCGGCCCGTACGGCACCTACGTCCATCTCGACTTGCGGCACTTGGGCGAACAGAAAATCGACGAGCGCATCCCCTTCGTGCGCGAGTTGACCAAAAACTACGTGGGCATTGATCCTGTGTACGAGCCGGTGCCGGTGCGCCCGGTGGTTCACTACATGATGGGCGGCATTGACACTGACATTACTACGGCGACGCCGATTCCGGGTCTATACGCGGCCGGGGAAACGGCCTGTGTCACCATCAACGGAGCCAATCGCCTCGGCTCCAACTCGCTGTCCGAGCTTTTGGTATTTGGTGCTCGGGCCGGTCGCTATGCGGCCGATTACGCGGCCGAGGTCAATTCACCATCGTCCGACAGCTTGGAGAAGATGGCGGCCGATGAGTGGCAGCGGATTGAACAGGCGTTTTTCAAAAACGAAGGCCGCGAGCGCATCGCCGACATTCGCTCGGATCTGCAGAAGACGATGGAGCAAGGGGCGGGCATCTACCGCGAACAAGAGAGCCTAGCAGCGACCTGCGCCGAGCTGCCCAAGCTCAAGGAGCGCTACGCTCGCGTCGAGGTTGACGACAGCTCGTCGGTCTTTAATACTGAACTGACGGCCGCGTTGGAACTGGGCTCGCTACTCGACGTGGCCGAGACCGTAGCCCATTCGGCCCTGTTGCGCCGGGAGTCGCGCGGCTCGCATTCGCGCATGGACTACCAAGAGCGCGACGACGAAAACTTTCTCTGCCACTCCTTGGCGTATCGCACCGATGGCGAGCCGCGCATCGAATATCAAGATGTCGTCATCACCCGCTGGCAGCCTCAAGAGCGCACCTACTGATTGAGAGGAGCTATGAGCGACAAGACCATTGGCATCCGGGTGACCCGCTTCCGACCCGAGCAGGAGGACGCACCCACCGAGCAGGTTTACGAGGTTCCCTATCAGGAGGACTGGGTCGTCCTCGACGCGCTCAACCACATCAAAGACCACATCGACGGCACCCTTTCGTACCGCTGGTCGTGCCGCATGGGTGTGTGCGGCTCTTGCGGTATGATGGTCAACGGCGAGCCTAAGTTGACCTGCGCGGCTTTTCTCAAGGACTACTATCCAAACGAGTTGGTGGTCCAACCCCTCGCCCACTTCCCTATCATCCGCGACTTGGTCGTCGATATAGACGATTTCATGGCCAAGCTCAAGGCGGTCCAGCCGTGGATCATTCGCGAAGAAGAAAAGCCGGTTGCCGAAGGCGAGTACTTGCAGTCGCCTGCGGAACTAAAGGAGTTCAAGCAATTTAGCCAGTGCATCAACTGCCTGTTGTGCTACGCGGCTTGTCCCGTCTATGGGCTGGAAGACGTCTTCGTCGGCCCCGCGGCCCTCGCGCTGTCCTACCGCTACAACCTCGACTCGCGCGACGAAGGCTACGCCCAGCGCACGGTCGTCGCTGCTAGTAGTGAGGGCATCTGGGAATGCACTTTTATCGGTGAATGCTCGGTAGTATGTCCCAAGGATGTGGACCCAGCCGCCGCCATCCAGCGCACCAAGGTCGAGACCACGACTAACTGGTTCAAATCCTTTCTCATGCCTTGGGGGAACAAATGAGCCCGTCGTACGAAGCGTACAAGCCAAAGCTATCGCCGACTTGGTGGCTGAAAAGTCGCAACTACTTTCTGTTTATGATGCGCGAGTTGAGCAGCGTCTTCGTCGCCGCCTTCGTCCTCCTCTTGCTATATCAGCTCCTTGCACTGGCTGAGGGGCCGGAAGCGTATGCGGCTTGCCGCTCCGCCCTAACGACGCCGGCATTTGTGGTCTTTTACGCGGTGGCGTTTGTCTTTGCGCTCTACCACACGATCACTTGGCTGGGGGTAATGGGCCGGGTTCAGGTGGTGCGGCTGGGCGCGTTTACCGTGCCGCCCAAGTTGGTAACGGCTGGTGCCTTCGTCGGGTTTTTCCTCGTGTCGGCGGCCGTCGGCTGCGTTTTCCTGTACGCGCTATAACTATGAGCTACAAACAAGACAAAACCGAACCTTTCTGGTGGGGCTTGTTTTCCGCTGGCGGCGTGGTGGCCGCCATGTTGATCCCCGTGCTGATCTATTTCGCCGGACTGGCCGAGCCGCTGGGCTTGATCGGCGCAGAAGTGAGTCGATACGAGGCCATGAGCAAGTTGCTCAGCCACCCGCTGGCCAGGGTGTTGTTTTTTGTCGTGGCCGTCCTGCCTCTCTACCACGCGGCGCACCGCATCCGCTTCATGCTCCACGAATTTGGGCTGCGGAAGTTGATTCTGCCCATTCACTACTTCTGCTACGGCGGTGCCATAGTTGGCACTGGACTGGCGGCTTACATCCTCTTTTATCTGCTTTAACCGTCGGCCCCGCAGGGTGGGTGCAATCGCGCATCCGCGAGGAGATGCCTTGGGGTTTGAATTCGCACCGCCAGACGCCGTTGAAAGAGTTTGTCTGGGGGATTTGACTTAGAGGAGGCGATCGTGCGTTTCGCGCACTTAGTAGTTTCAGAGCAAAAAAGGGAAGAACGTCAATGCCTATAGGAGACAAAAACGCTATAATCGCCGGTTGTGGAATGCATCACGTGGCCGTGCAGGCGCGCGATTGGGAAACGTCGCTGAGCTTTTATCGAGATGTGCTGGGCATGGAAGTGGTCGCCGAATTTGGTTCTCCTGAGCGCAAGATCGCACTCTTGGATGCAGGCGACGGAAGCCACCTTGAAATTTTCGCCCCCACGGCCGAGTCGCCCGCACCTGGGGCCGAAAGTGCCAATGATCCGGTGACGCATTTTGCCTTGGCGGTTACAGACGCGTACGCTGCCACCGAGCGGGTGCGAGCGGCCGGGTGCGAGATCACGGTCGAACCCAAGGAGCTGACGCTGGACAGGCTGAACGTGACGATTGCTTTTTTTAAAGGCCCCAACGGCGAAGTCGTGGAGTTTTTCCAGACTCACTAGGCTAAACAAAAAAAGCGCAGGCCCCAAGGGCCTGCGCTTTTCGCGTTTGTGTGGAGGAATTATTGCGGAGTTGCGGGGGCCGAGCCGGTGACGACCACGTCTCGTGCTTGCAGGCCCTTGGGGCTAGCGACCGTTTCAAATTCCACCTGCTGACCCTCTTCTAAGGAGCGGAAACCATCGCCGCGAATCGCACTATAGTGGACGAAGACGTCGTCTTGTCCTTCGCGCTGAATAAAACCAAACCCCTTGGAGCTATCGAACCATTTGACGGATCCACTTTGACGTTCGGACATGATGAAGATTGCCTCCCTTCGATTGCTAATTGCGTTGAGCTGAGCGTTCCAAGCAAGTCTTTGGGACGCCGAGAGAAAAGACCTAGCGCGAACTGCGCCTGCCAGTGCTCCGGCTAGGGCTACGTGCGCCGCGGATAAAGCCAGTCTCGGCCATGCGAATAGCCTTTTGCTGTCGACGGATGCTCTTTTGGCGGTTGATCTTTTTCTGGACCGAGGGTTTGGTATAGAAACGCCGCTTCTTTAAGTCGCGCAACAAGCCGGCTTTGCGGGTTTTGGACGTAAAGCGCCGTAGCGCCTTTTCAAAGGGTTCGTCCGATCTGACCTCGACGCTGAAATTGCTCATAGGCTACTCCTAACCCTTGGCTTTTAAGTTCCTAGGTAAGAAAAATATATTCTACGCTATGGGTTGCTCTTAGTCAAGAGCCGTCTTGCCGGCCATGCTAGCCCAAGACGGAGAGCTATAAAAGTAGTTGCGATTTTGGACAGATAGCCTTTTTTTGGAAAAAGACTCCCCTACTCAGAGAGAAGTCGTGCTTCGTCGCTCAATTTCTATACTTCCTCTATCTCGCACGTAAGGAGATGCCATGGCTTTTTCGCATACGAATTCCAAGGGGGTCGCTTACATTCTGCATTCCCGGATCACGACTCTCAAAAATGGGAACTCGCAGACGATTTACTTCTTTTCTAAAACCAAAAAAGAAGGTGCTCTCGATGCAGTGCCGGGCGGCTATGAGGTGTCTGAGAGCAAAAACGGCCTACCCGTGCTAAAGCGCAGTAAGTAAGCCGCCTCGGCTGCACACCTCGTTCAGACCGGTTCTTTTTTTGCATTCCCCGTAGGGAAAAGGAACCGGTCTTTTTTGTGCCGAAAAGGGGCTACGGTCGCGCTTTTGCCGAGCGTAGCGTTGTCCTATACTATGGGCATGATGCCAAAAACGGTAAGGGCACAGGCTGAGGCCAACTTGCAGCAGCGACTGGCCGAAAATTCCTACGTAGGCCGCGGCATTGTCATTGGCCGGGCGGCGGCGGGGACTTGGATGCAGGTTTATTGGATCTCAGGGCGCAGTGCCAACAGCCGCAACCGCATCTTCGTCGCCGAGGGCGACGTGCTGCGAACCGAAGCGGCCGATCCGGCGAAGTTGAGCGACCCTACGCTCATTATTTACAACGCCATGCGCGTTTGTGCGCGGCGCAGTATTGTCTCTAATGGGGCTCATACCGACGCCATATACGAGGGTTTTGCTGCTGGCCGCAATTTTGCCGAGAGCTTGGCTGGCTGGCTACACGAGCCGGACCCGCCTAACTACACGCCGCGCATAGCGGGTTATGTCGATTTGGAAGCCGATGAGGCTTGGCTCGCCATACTCAAGGCTAGCCCTTTTGACCCCGAGCGCAGCGAACGCCACTTCTTCCGCTTCGACTGCATTGAGCCGGGTTACGGTTATGCCATCACCACGTACGACTCAGATGGCGATCCGCTGCCTTCGTTTTCTGGAGTTCCCTACCTGTTGCCCCTCGTCGACGCGCCTGCCTGCCTCTGGGAAACTCTAAACCCCGAGCATCGGATCTCGCTTGCAATGCGCCGCATCGCGGCCGACGGCGCGGTCGGAACCGAGATCATCAACCGCTATGAGGTGGGCTAACCTCTGTACGTGCGGTGGCAAAGAAAAAGCGCGGCAGCGAACAGAGCCACTGCCACTGCCTGATGGAGCGAGGCTAAGGCCAAAGGTACGTGCGCGACGACCGTGCCGATCCCCAAGCCGATCTGTACCGCTACCAAGCAGAGGATTAGGCCAGCCCCGGTTTTCAGAGCTGTGTGGCGGGCGACTGCCCACAGTGCTAGTGCTAGCGCGAGGACTGCAAAGGCAAAGAAGCGGTGTTGGAAGTGGACGGTGATGGGGTTGTCGAGCAGGTTTACGAGCAGTGGCTGCATAGACCACAAGCCGGCCGGAACCCAAACTCCGAACATTTTGGGGAAGGTGTCCGACAAGTAGCCGGCCTTGAGTCCGGCGACGAGGCCGCCAGCGGCGATCTGGAGGCAGACGGCGACAAACAGCCAAATACAGAGGCGGCGCACCGTGCGAGGCCCCGGCCGAGCCCCGGCCGCCGTTGACAGATAGCCGAGGGCCTGCCAGAGGCAAGCGGCCAAAAGGGCTAGGGCGCAACAAAGGTGCAAGGTCAAGCGCAAGTGACTTACTTGGGGCCGGTCGTCTAGACCGCTTTTGACCATTAGCCAGCCCACCAAGCCTTGGAGGGCGAAGAGCAGGCCAATGCCCAGATAGGCGGGTATGTGGGTGCGGGGAATGGATCGGCACCAGAGGAAATAGAGCAGGGGCATCACAAAGAGCAACCCGGCCAGCCGGCCGAGCAAGCGGTGGCCGAATTCCATGTAGTAGATAAACTTGAATTTGTCTAGCTCCATGCCATAGTTGACGAGTTGGTATTCGGGCGTCTGCCGGTACTTGGCGAATTCGCTTTCCCAAGCCGCAGCACTAAGCGGCGGAACGACGCCGGTGACCACGTTCCACTCGACAATAGATAAGCCCGAACGGGTCAGACGCACCCAGCCCCCGTACACTACGAGGACGACGATGAGAGCCGAGACAGCGAAAAGCCAGATGGCGAGTTGGTGCTTGGTGGTCATGTGGCGGGGTTTGAACAAATCACTTTTAGAAAATACGCTATGGCGATATATAGGCAACTTTTGCCGCGTCGTCTCGTGCGCTAGAAGGAGGTATGTGTGAAGCTAACAAACAAAGATGCGTTGATAACCGGCGGATCTACCGGCATTGGCCGGGCTGCTACCGAGCTATTCGCTCAAGAAGGTGCGTGCGTCCACATCATGGACTACAACGAGTCGGAGGGCCGAGCCGCTGTGGAACAAATTGAGGCTGCAGGGGGCCAAGCGCATTTCTACGCCGCGGACGTGCGCATGGAAGAGAGCGTGGCCGCGGCGGTCGCGCAGCTCAGAGAGCGCACAGCCCGACTTGATGTGGCGGTTTTTGCGGCCGGGGTCTTGAAAGGGGCGTACAAGACCATTGAGGAGTTGGAGGAGGAGGATTGGGACGCGACGCTCGACACCAACCTGAAGGGCACCTTTCTCGCGGCCAAATACGCGACGCCGCTCTTGGCGGCAGCCGGCAAGTCCGTGCTGTTAATTATCGCTTCTGGAGCGGGTGTGCGCGGCGGTTCTTCGTCCTATGCCTATGCCGCGAGCAAGGCTGGCCAGCACGGGTTGCACTACAAGCTCGAAGGTGAGTTAGGGCCGCAGGGGGTGCGCTTGCACGTGGTTTGCCCTGGGGGGATTGCAACGCCGCTGAAGCTGGAGAATATAGCGCAGGGGGCCAAGGCCGCAGGCCGCGACCCAGAAGAAGCCAAGCGGAACGCCGTGCTGGGAGACCCGATGGGAGTGGCAAGGGTGCTGGCGTTTTTGGCTTCTGAGGAAGGGTCTTACGTGCGGGGGACCGTGTTTACTCGGTAGCGTCAGTCAGGTGCGCTCCCAACGGCTGGGGGCCATGCCCGGGGCCTCGGAGGCCATGTTCGGGGGCTTGTTGCCACCGTGGTAGTCCCAGTGGCGCGTGTTGCGGTCGGCGAAAAGCGGGCGGATTTCGTCGGGTAAGGTCTGAAGGTCTGCCTCGCTCCACGGGCTGATTTCGTCAACCGGCCCGGCCCAAGCGGGTCGGTAGGCGATGGCCAGCATTTCGCGTGGGTAGGTGCCGACGTTGGGGAAGTTGCCATGGAAGACGCGGTGGTGGATGAGCACGGCCGAACCGGCCTTGCAGGGGACCATGACTTCTTCGGGATGGGATTCGTAGCGCGTATAGGGATTGGCATCGGCGTGCAGGCACAGGTGCGAGCGCGGCACCACGCGGAAAGGCGAAACTTCGGGCGTGAGGTCGTCGAGATAGTAGAGCACTCGTATCAACACCGGACAAGAGCCTTCAAAGCCGAAAATTTGGGAGCCGTAGGGCTGGCCATCGGCGTGGAGGCTGATACCGGGATGGCCAGGTTCGGAGCGAGCATAGCCATAGTGCATGAAGATCACTTCGTCGCCCAAAAGTTCGCGCAGGAACGCGAGCGTCGGCGGGTGGCCGAGCAGGGCGGTGATTGCGCCGCCGTCGAATTGGATGTTGCTGCGGCCGCGCTGGCGTTCGCTGTAATCGACGGCTTTGGTCTCAAAGGTGGCGGTGATGGCTTTGAGGCCGGCGATGTGGTCGGCGTCGAGCAGGTCGGGCAAGACGAGGTAGCCTTCGACTTCGAGTTGGTGGATGCGCTGGCCAGTGGTGAGGGCCGACCAGTCGCGGTCGTCAATGCGGGGTGCCATGATGGTCCTCCTTGTGCAGGGGTGCTGCCGAAAGGATACGGCATTGAGCAACCGCAATCAACGGTGGCAGGCGTGGTCTCCGAAATAACATACGATGTGAAAAAGCTGGACGAGAACTATTTTGCCGAGGATATGTAACGGCGCGGCAGTAGCGTTTTCACAGAAATTACAGCCTCTAATGCAAACCACCGCTAAGCTGATATGCAGCCCGGCCCAGTCCATGGCGGAAATCGCCGATGAATCGGTCGATTTGATCGTCACCTCGCCGCCCTATCCGATGGTGGCAATGTGGGACGAGGTTTTCGCGCTTCAAGACGATCGCATCGGCGAGCAACTGTCGTGCGGCAACGGACGGGCCGCTTTTGCGCTCATGCACGAGTTGCTTGATGCGGTTTGGCTAGAGTGCAACCGCGTCCTAAAGCCGGGGGGCCTTGCCTGCATCAACATCGGCGACGCCACCCGCACCTTGGCAGGCGACTTCCAGTTATACTCCAATCACTCCCGCATCCTCAGCAGCTTTCTCGACCAAGGTTTTGCCGCTTTGCCCGATATACTCTGGCGCAAACAAACCAACGCTCCCAACAAGTTTATGGGGTCTGGGATGCTGCCCGTAGGGGCGTATGTGACCTACGAGCACGAGTATGTCCTCGTATTTAGAAAAGGGCGCCGGCGAACATTCACAACCGCCAAAGAAAAAGCTAAGCGTCGCGAGAGTGCCTTCTTTTGGGAAGAGCGCAATGTCTGGTTTTCGGACGTGTGGATTGACGTGAAGGGAACTTCGCAAGGGCTGGTTGACGCAACGACCCGCGAGCGCAGTGCGGCTTTTCCCTTTGAGCTGGCCTACCGGCTCATCTGCATGTTTTCCGTCAAAGAAGACGTGGTGCTCGATCCGTTTGCCGGGACTGGAACGACGCTAGCCGCCGCCCTAACTGCGGGAAGAAACTCGGTCGGCGTGGAGATCGATGAGACGTTGGGGCCAGTCGTGCAAAATCTGCTGTGCTCTACACCGGCGGCGGCCAACAAGTACAACCGCGCCCGGCTGGCTCGCCACGCGGAGTGGGTGGCCACGCGCACGGCAGAGAGCGGCCCGTTAAAGTACGAAAACCGCCACTACAGATTTCCGGTAATGACGGCTCAGGAACAGGACTTGCTGTTAAACGAAGTTACGGGAATTGCCAGCGAGCCCAACGGCATGACGCTGGTGGCTCGGTATAGCGAAGAACCAAACGGCTGTTTTGCGGCGCACTGGCCTACCGCACCGCTCGACTCCCCACAGACGCTACTGCCGATAGGCTATTGATCGGCGTTGCGCTCTCTATCCGCACGCAACGCGCTCTGCAGCGCATCATAGGCCGCCTCGCAATCGGCGAGGGCAGCACTTTGTTCCTTGATCTGTTGGTTCAGTGCTTGTACTTGATCGTCAGCCACTGGATCGTCTCCGGCTTCAAGAAGCTGGTGGACTCGTGCTCCCAGATCCGCTTGGGTGCGGTGGAGCTGGTTTTTGGCAGCGGCGATGTCGAGCCGGGCACGCGCCAGACGGGTCAGATCGCCGGCTTTGTCGGCGGCGGCCGTCGCGCCTTCTTGCAGCCCTTTGACGAGATTGTTCCACAAGTTGTCCACTGAGACCTCGTATGGTTTAAGTGTCTGGTGCTGAGACGCGGCGCAGCTCGCGGAGGTTAGCCCGCGAAACTTGGCGGGCCTTGATCTGAGCGGGTCTCAGCCGACCTTATGGCAGCCGCAGCCATTGGGTGCGCTTGGCTGGGTCAACGAGTGTCGTTGATGGTATGGGGGACGAGTGCTAAATAGCGGGCGCGCTTGATGGCGCGAACGACGTGCGTCTGCTGCTTGCGCGTGGCACCGGTGCGCCGAGCCGATTCGATCTTGCCGGTCGGCGTGATAAACTTGACTAGCACATCGAGGCGCTTGTAATCGATGTCTTCGGACTTGAGTTTGGCGACGGCCTCGCGGCGCGTGCTGCGGAACTTGGCGATGATGACGCTCCTTTTTAAGGCACCCGCCTGAGCGGGCACACAAGTTGAAAAGGACAAAAAGTACAGGAGGGGCCGGGGAATGTCAATATATTGCCCCGGTCCCTCCTGTGTTAACGCGGGTTCATTTCGTCGTGGAGTTGGCGCATGATCTGGTGGTGCCCCATGCCCTTGTCCTGGAGCTTTTTGTACTGGGCCTCGTCAATGCCGTCGCGCTTGAGAAAACCGCGAATGTCGTAGCGGCCCTCGACTTCCACAGGTAGGTCGCCCGCCTCGACCATGAGCTGGAGGGGATAGCCCTTTTCTTGTAACGGCAGGTGGATCACGCGGTTGCGGCGCGCCGATTCGTAGAGAGCCATCATAATTTCCACGGTGTCGCGGGCTGTGGCCCCGGCGTTGCGGTGCTCGGTCTTATGGCCCTTGAGACAGGCGAGAAGTTCGCGGACTTGAGCGGCGTTGGTGTTGCCGCCAATGGCCTTGGTGCCTTCGGTGAGCGCGAGATTGACTTCCCGCCAGCCGCCCGAGGAGGCATTCATAATCTGGAGCCGGGTCTCGCTCACCGATAAGAGTCCTTCGTTGCCGCGGATTTCAAAGCAGCCGGCACCAGCGCCCTCGCGCATGAGGTCGGACTGAATGAAGAGTTGGAGGTCATCGGCGAAGTGGACCAAGCCCATGCAGGCATCTTCGATCATGGTGTCGCGCTCGTAGCGGTCGGTGCGGCGCTCGACCGCACCCATGACCCACTGGGCCCGGGGGTCGCCGAGCACGAAGCGCGAGCCGTCAATGGAGTGTGTGCCCCAGTTAGTTAGCCCGTCGGCGACCTTGTTGGTGACAAAGATCGGCTCGCCAATCGCGCCCTCTTCGACTAGTGCTTTGGCCTTTTCCCAACCCGGAGTAAAGCGGCGCTGATGGCTGATGACCAATTGGGTGCCGGATGCTTTGCAGGCATCGACCATGGAGTCGGCTGCGGCCATGCCGATGGCCATGGGCTTTTCGCAGATGACGGCGCGGGCTCCGCCGGCGGCTGCGGCTATGGTGGGTGCCGGATGCAAGAGATGCCAAGTACAGACGCTGACAATGTCGGGCCGGGCCTTTTCCATCATTTCTTCGACCGTTTCAAATTCCTGCGGGATGCCGTATTGGTCCACGTAGGTTTTGCGAGCCATGGGGACCGGGTCGGCGACGGCGATTACCTCAACTTCGTCCACGAGATTGTAGCCTTCCATGTGGGCGTTGCCGATGGAGCCACAGCCGACGATTGCCGCGGTATAGCGTTTCATAGAGGATATCTCCTTGGCGAAAACGTGATAGCGGGTGTACTATTTGGGACATAATAAAGAATAGGCATTAGGTTATCTTCAAGTCCGCAGGCCGTACCAACCGAGCCTGTAGGCTGAGAAGGGACCGTTAATTATGGAAACCTTATACGTTTCGCCTGCTCTTTCCATCCCGCTTTCCGAGCTGCGTTTCAAGTTTCGCCGCAGTCCGGGGCCGGGAGGACAAAATGTCAACAAGCTCAATACCTCCGTTGAGCTACAGTTTGACTTTGTCCGCAGTGCGGTGCTCAGCGACGCGCAGTGCCAGCGGATTGCCGAAAAGCTCGCCGCACGGCTGAATAGCATAGGTGCGCTGTCGGTCCAGTCGGCGCGCTTTCGCACCCAGGGACGCAATCGCGCCGACTGCCTCGACAAGCTAGCCGCCCTGCTCGCTGAGGCGCTCAAGACACAGCCCAAACGCAAAAAAACCAAGCCCAGCCGCGCCGCCCAAGCGCGTCGCCTCGACAGCAAGCGGCGTCATTCCGCAAAAAAAAAGAACCGCCAAACGCTTTTGGATTGAACGTTTGGCCTTATTGGTGCGTCAAAAGAAAGATGAGTATTTGCACATGTTCACTTAGTGTTCTATGATAAACCTTAACGTGAACGTAAAAGTTTATCTCTGAAAATGTTGAGGACTAATTCAAATGAAAGCATACAACAGAGAAGCAATATACTCGGCGACCGATCTTTACTGGCGCGACATAAAAAACGCCGAGCCGCTCAGCCGCGAGGAAGAAACGGCCCTCTTCAAGCGCGCCAAAGCCGGGGACGAAAAGGCGCGTCAGGCACTGGTGCAGGCCAATTTGCGCTTCGTGGTTCGCGTCGCCCGCGAGTACCACGACCGTGGTCTTTCGTTGATAGAGCTGATTTCTGAGGGCAACCTCGGGCTGCTGGAGGCGGTCCAGCGCTTCGACGAGACGCGCGGTTTTAAGTTCATCACCTATGCAGTGTGGTGGATTCGCCAAG
>RKRN01000135.1 GCA_007571365.1 Candidatus Latescibacterota bacterium | reverse complement strand
CCTAAGCTGCTGGTCCCCGGCAGCAGGATTTCATAGACGCCAAAAAGACTTAAAGCCAACGCAAAAACCAAGGCACTCATCGCCACCACAAAACCCGGGTACTGAAACTGAAAACCCCAGCCGATCTGCTCACCGCTGCTTTTGACCAACAGCACCGCTAGTGCCAGTGCCAAAAAGGTAGCCACAATACCAGCGCAAAATGCCCATCCTAGTTGCTGCACCCGCTTGGTCTCCTCGCCGGCTTGCTTGACAAAGCCGAGCACTTTAAGCGAGATGACCGGCAACACGCAGGGCATCAAATTGAGCACCAACCCACCCAACGCCGCAAAGGCGATATAAACCCACAGCGACCGCGAAACCTCCCCGCTGGCGGCGCGGTAATCCCGCGCCAAGATGCCCCCCCCTTGGCGCGGTGCAGTGCGCAAATCCAGCACCAGCGTCCCGGCTTGCACCTCGCCATCTAGCCCATAGACCAGCACTCCGCGCAACGTATCAACTGCGGCGGTGCCATAGGGTTCGACAGTCAACACGAGGTGATCGGCGGCTAGCCGCTGAGTGGAAAGCGCAAAATCGTCGGCCACCAGCGGATAGAAGTCCGGCACCTGTTCACCTTGGTCAAAAACCTGATCCCGGTGGGCCAGGCGCACATCGACCTCCATAGCCCCCGCGCCCCGCACGGCCAATTCGACCGCAACGCGCTCGTCCAACGCGCCCGGCACGCTCGCGGCATAGCGGTCAAACTGCGCTTGCTGGGCACTCGGCTTGCCGACAGCCGCCACCGGCAACGCCAACGCCAGCGACGCCTCCCCGGGGATGCACAGCTCGCGGCACACCAGCCAAGAGACCTTAGCTGCAAGGTGCAGTGTATCCCCGGCTGCCAACGCAGTGGGCGCGGTAGCCTCGGCCATGAGCAGCACTTCGTCGGCATATCCATAGACCACCAACTCCCCCTGTTCCACAAATTTGTTGGGCAAGGGCCATTGCAGCGGCCCGGCCACAACACCCCCAGGCAGCTGCCACTCAACTTCGATGGGCAAGCCAGCGTCGCCGCTAAAAATCCAGTAGGTGTGCCATCCCTCTGCCATCCGCAGCTCAATCCCCAGTCGCAAGGACTGGCCGGGCACCACGGCATCTACATCGGCCAAAAATCTGGCCTGTAGCGGATGATCGTCGGCATTGAGCCAGCGGCAGAGTACCAAGCTGATAAGCAGGATGAGATTGTACATGGGAGCCTCAAAGGAAAGCTAAAGGGACGTTGTAGTACACGACACTAAGGTCTTAGCCGGGAGTGCGGGCGTCCCGCCCGCATTGCGGGCCAGAGGCCCGCACTCCCAGGGACCTAGTAGAAAACGCCTACGCAGCGTAGGGGGCGTGTACTAAGGTGGCTGGGCTCGTTGCAGGATACGACGATTATCGGCCCAACACGGCTTGGTGGAGCTGCTCCACGTCGATTAGGCGGCAGCCGAAGCGAGCGGCAAAATCCACGAGCTGCTGACCTTTGGCCATCGCGCCATCCGCGGTCATCACCTCGGACATGACCGCCGCCGGAAAAAGCCCGGCTTGGCGCGCTAACTCCACGGCCCCTTCGGTGTGTCCTTGGCGGCTGAGCAACCCCTCCGGGCGAGCGGCCAATGGAAATACGTGTCCGGGAATGACGATGTCCTCCGGGCCGGTATCCGGGTCGAGAGCCCGCTGAATGGACACAGCGCGATCGGCAGCCGAAACGCCCGTTTCAATCCCCTCGCGAGCATCAAACGGCAGGCCAAAGCGCGGAGTCGTCCAATCGGCATTGTGCGGTTCAATCAGCCCGACGCCGAGCCGCGCCAGATGGGCTTCGGTCGTAGCCAAGTGCAGCAGCCCGCGCGCTTCTTGCAGCATCCGATTTACTTTGGTGGTAGAAACGCGCGCGGCAGCCAAGATCAGGTCTCCCTCGTCTTCGCGCTCCTGTGCATCGACTAAGACCAAAAACTTCCCGGCGCGAAAATCCGCAATCGCTTCGGCTAGCTGACAAAACATTTACGGCACCTGGTGCGCCATGAGCACCGCTTCGTCGAGTTCAATGCCCAAACCGGGTGCGTCAGGGACCCGGATGCGACCGTCAGTTGTGGTTTCTGCCGGACGCACCAACTCGCCGCGCCAATCCACTTCGCCAAACGCGTATTCGAGCACCGTAAAGTTGGCGATCGTCGCTGCCAAGTGTACCCCGGCCATCGTCGATACCGGACCAGCCGGGCTATGGGGCGCAATCGGCATCTGCGCCACTTCGGCCAGCGCGGCAATGCGGCGGCATTCGGTAATGCCGCCCGCGTGTTTGACATCCGGCATCAGCACATCCACGGCTCCTTGGGCAATGTAGGGCCAAAAACCCTCGCGACCGACGAGGGCCTCGCCGCCGGCAATGGTCTGGCCCGAATGCAGCCGCAACTGGCGCAACGCATCGACTTGGCCGCGCGTCACGGGCTCTTCAAACCAGTACAGATTGAGCGGCCGCACCTTTTCGGCCACCTTAAAAGCCAAGGCCAAGTCAAAGCGCTGATGGCAATCGACCAGCAGTTCGATTTCGTCGCCAATGGCCTGGCGCGTCGCCGCAAGCCGGGCGATCCCTTGGTCCGCAGCGCGCTCGACCCCACTGCGATCCAACCGCCGCCAATGCACCTCGTCAAAGGGCGTGCTCTTGACGGCATCAAAGCCGGCATCGACCGCTCGGCGCGCCGCATCGGCAAACCCTTGGGGGCTGCGATCGCGGGTACCGCGATTGAGATTGGCGTACAAGCGCACCGAGTCGCGCCGCTTGCCCCCGAGCAGACGCCAAGCTGGCACCCCGAGTGCCTTGCCAGCCAAATCCCATAGGGCTTGATCAACTGCGCTCCGCGCCGTAGCCCCGACGCGACCGCTGTCGCCCGAAAAAACCGCCGATCCCCGCGCCATCTGCTCCCACAACACCTCTACTTGGGTCGGGTCTGCGCCTACCAAGCGCGGCCCCAATTGCTCCAGCGCGGCTACCACCAAGCCGTCGTTGCCGCTCTGGCTCGCTTCGCCTAACCCGCTCAGCCCGGCGTCCGTGTGAATTTGCACGAAGAGCCAATGGCCGCGGTGCGACGCCGCCACCGAGTGTAGCTCTAAACGAGTAACTTTCATCTAACTTCTCCAGCGCAAAACTGCGTCTGCAAAAACATAAAGAAGAGACGGCCTAGCCGCTACGTGCCGAGGGGTTCACGCGGTTCAACGGAGTCGTTATGTTCTTTGCCCGGAGGTGAAAGCATGGATCTCTTCGACGCCGGACTACGAGATCGCCAAGCAGCCGATCAACCCCTAGCCGCCCGCTTGCGCCCGCGCCACCTAGACGAATACGTCGGCCAAGGCCACATTCTCGGCCCGGGCCGCCTGCTGCGGCGCGCTATTGAGGCCGATCAACTCTCCTCGCTGATTTTCTACGGCCCGCCCGGCACGGGCAAAACCACGCTTGCCGCGGTCATCGCCCACACCACCCGCGCCCATTTTATGGCTATCAACGCCGTCTTGGCCGGGGTCGCCGACATTCGCCGAGCAGTTGATGAGGCCGGCCAGTTGCGCAAGCTGCACAATCGCAAAACCACTCTCTTCATCGACGAGGTCCACCGCTTCAACAAGGCCCAACAAGACGCGCTTCTGCCTTGGGTTGAAAACGGCACCGTCATCCTCATCGGCGCGACCACCGAGAATCCCTACTTCTCGGTCAACCGCCCCTTGCTTTCGCGCAGCCGGGTTTTTCAGTTGCAAAGCCTCAGCCCCGACGCCCTCGCCCGCATCGCCCAGCAGGCCCTCACCGACTCGCGCGGCTACGGCCATCTCCGCGTCGTCTTGCACCCCGACGCCCTCGCTCACCTAATCGACGTGGCCAACGGCGACGCTCGCGCCCTGCTCAACGCCCTAGAACTGGCGGTCGAAACCACCGCTCCAGACACCCAAGGACGAATCGCCATTGACCTAGCCGTGGCCGAGGAGTCCATCCAGCGACGGGCCTTGCTCTACGACAAAGAGGGCGACTACCACTTCGACGCCATCAGTGCCTTTATCAAATCCATGCGCGGCTCCGATCCAGACGCCACCCTCTACTGGCTGGCGCGGATGGTGTACGCCGGCGAGGACCCGCGCTTTATCTTCCGCCGCATGCTCATCTTTGCCAGCGAGGACATCGGCCTCGCCGACGAGCGTGCCGTCCAGGTCGTCGCGGCCGCGGCTGAATCTTTCGACCGCATCGGCCTGCCCGAAGGGCGCTTTCCCCTAGCCCATGCCGCCCTGTATTTGGCCACCGCGCCCAAGAGCAATTCGACCATGGCCTTCTTCGACGCGCTAGCGGTTGTCGAAAAAGAGCGCACCGGCGAAGTGCCCAATCACCTCAAAGACGCCAGCCGCGACAGCGAGGGCTTTGGCCACGGAGCGGGTTATCTCTACCCCCACGCCTACCGCGAGCACTGGGTTGCCCAGCAGTACCTGCCCGCCGGTCTGCAGGGCCGCATCTTCTACCAGCCCTCGGACCAAGGCCGCGAAAAAGACTTGGGCGATCGCGTCCGCCAACGCCGCGAGCTCCAGCTCGCCGCCATGCGCGAAGCAGAGTCCGCTGCGGGCGAGGTGCTGTCCTTGTCCCCACCCGACCTAGGGCGCGACCAATGGCTCAAGCGCGCCAGCGGCGATGTTGGCCCCCCGCTAGCGCACACGCGCCAACGCCTTTTCGCCCCGCTGGCGCTGGCGCGGCATCACCTCGTCCTCGACTTGGAAGCCGGCACCGGGCTGCTCACTTGGGAGGCCCTGCGGCGCGTACCCGAAGGCGGCGTCTGGGCCCACACCAGCGACAAGATCGCGGCCGTAGGCCTGCACGAAACCGCTGCCCACTTAGCCGCGGTTGAGCGCCCCCAAGTCCTACAAGGCCCGCTCGCCACCCTCGCCGACCAACTCGCCGCGCACAATCCCGACATCCTCTTTGACGCCATCGTAGGGCGCAACGCCCTCGGCGCACTAGCCCACAAGGCCGAAGTCATCGCGGCTCTTTATCGCTACCTCGCCCCACCGGGCCGCGTCAGCTTGGTCGAGACGCTCTCGCGCCGGTCGCAGCGCCTGTACCGGTTGCTCGACGTACAGCAGCTCGGCGAGCTCGGCGAGCACCTCGTCGCTGCCGAAGAGGCCATCTACGCCGCGCCCGACAACCCGCGAGTCAACTGGGACGCCGCAGACCTCGAACAGATGTTCGCGGCCGCGGGCTTTAGCGCCGTGCAAGTGCGGGTGGAAAAGGTCCAGTCGCAGCGGCACATTGAGCCGCGCCATCTCGCGCATTGGTTCAATCCCGGCGGCGAGAAGCGGCACACGTATGCCCACTATCTGACTCAGCATCTCGACGCCGACGAGCTACGGCGGGTACGCCAGTTCTTTGAGCAGCACTTGGCCGACCACGCGGTGCCTTGGACGACGCCTCAAGTATTCGTCGTAGCCGAAGGGCGCCGAGCCAACGATGCAGATACAGCACCCAAGAATTGATTTATAGCGTCTCACGGCTTACCTTATCGGCATTTGGCCACCCCTAACCCGCCATAGACCATGATCGCCAAGTACCTAATCGGCCTGCTTCTGCTGGGCCTCAGCGCCTGTAGCACCACCGAAGAGCAGGTCGTCGAACTCCTAGAACAGCTCGCCGCCAATCCAGTCGATTCGCCGGCTTATCAGCAAGCCGTCGACGACTTGGCCGCCATTGGTCGGCCGGCCGCCCGCCAACTCATCGCCCACCTCAACCCCGACTTGTACCTCGGCGAGAACTATCGCGAGTTCCGCGCCGAACAAGAAAAGCTCCGCATCGGCTGCGCCCTAGCACTGGGCCACATCAAGCCGCGCGGCGCCACGGGTGCGCTCAAGGACCGAATCACCACCGCTTATACAGACCGCGAGCGCATCGCCTGTCTGTGGGCCATGGGCGAAGTCGGCTACGTCCAAGCGGGCGTGGATGCAGCCAAAGTCCAGCTCGACGACGACGACCCCATCATCCGCATCCATGCGGCCATTGCCCTAATCAAAATGGACGACGAACTCGGGACCAGTGAAATCGAAGCGGCCCTAGCCAGCAGCGACTCGGAGTTGGCCCAAGCCGCCCTACAAGGGCTAGAAGAATCCGGCTACTTCGGCGTCCCGCTACTGGCGGAACTGAGCGGCCGCGCCGGTCCGCACCAAGCCGCCCTGCGCTCGGTGATGGCCAAGGTCAAAGACCAACTCGTCATTCAGCTAGAAGCCGAAGAGCCCGTCCACCGCCAGCGCGCCGCCCAAGCACTCGGCTACATCGGCGACGAAAGCACCGCGGCCGCGCTAGCCGACCTGCTGGAAGATCCTAGCAATCAGGTGCGCTTCAGCACGGCCGCCGCCTTGGCCACCATGGGGCGCCGCCAAGGCATCGAGTTTCTCTTTGAAGCCCTGCGCAACACCGACTCCATCCTCCGCGCCAATGCCGTCAAGTTTCTCATCAACGTCCAGCAACAATCCGGCGCAGTCGAAGGGCAACTCATCGCTGCGCTCAGCCATGAGGATGCGCTCGCCCGTGCGGGGGCGGCGCAAGTCTTGGGGCAAGCGCGCGTACAATCGGCCCTCAGCGCCCTGCTGGCGGCCGCCGCGGACGAAGTCGCCGACGTGCGCACCAATGCCGCTATTGCCCTCGGCCAGATCGGCGGCGACCAAAGCCGCGCCCAGCTCGAAAAATTGCGCCACGACCGCAACGCCACTGTTTCCTACTACGCCGAGTGGGCCTTAGGTCAGCTCGGATCGAGTTGACCCCAACCCCCCTTTTCGCGCCATGCAAAATGCAATCTGCCTGCTATTCGTCCTCTTGGCCCTGCCGCCGCTTGCCGCGCCTGGCCACGCCGGAGAAACGCCCGAGACCCTCCTCATTCGCCAAGCCCTCGCCAACGACATCTCCGGGTATCGCCGCGCCGATGCCGAGCTAGCCCTCAAGGCGTATCACTCGCGCTTCGTCGCCTATGAGGGCCACGCCAATGGCGACCCTCGCGCCTGGACGATCCTGCACGAAAACCGCGATGCGTTCGCCAGCCAGCTAGCCGCAGTGCTCAGTGCTCAGCGCTATGAGGTCACGCGCACGGTTCCCTTTATCGCAGTGCGCACCACCCACGCCATTGCCACCAGCGTGGATTCCGGGCGCGTCGTCGATCGCCAGACCAGCGAAGCCACGCCGATTGTCGTCCACCGCTTCTGGACCTTCCGCAAGGAAGAGGACGACTGGCTGGCTACGGGCATGGTCGCGGATGTGGGCGACACGCTCTTGCCCGCGGCCGGTACCCCCGCCAACGGTGAGATCGCCGAGTTGTTGCAGCGCGAAAGCCAAGCGTGGGAAGCCGGCAGCGGCATCCTCAGCTTCTTCGACGCAGACTTCACCGGCTACGAGGCCCTGGGTGCTTTCAAGCCGGCCTCCTACAAAATTGCCTTCAGCGGCAGTGAGGAACTAGAAAAGTGGCTCGACAAGCGGTTGCCCTACGTGCAGTACGACCTCGACCGCAAAGTACTTCACACAGCCCTTGGTCCGGCCGGCGACGAAGCCTTGGCGGTCACGCGCGAAAAAGTGGCCGTCAAGCACGTCCAAGGGCCGGCCAAACACCACAAGGAACGCTATGTGTTCTGGACGTTGAGCCGCCGCTCCGGCTCGTGGAAGATCACCAACATGGTCTTCGACTTGGGGCTGGAACTTTCCGACTAACTCATGGAAAAACTGGTCTGGCTACTGCTGTTTACCGTCGGCTACTGGTCGTACTGCGTCTTCTGGGGGGTCAAAGGTGCCCGCCGAGCTAAGACGGCCTCGGATTACTTTATCGCCGGCCGCGGCATCGGCCTGTGGGTCTTCGTGCTGGCCGCCACCGCTACCTCCTTTAGCGGCTGGACCTTCGTCGGCCACCCCGGCACCATCTACAACGTCGGCCTGCCCTACGCTTTTGCTTCCTTCTACGCCATCACGATCCCCTTCACCGGGGTGTTGTTCCTCAAACGCCAGTGGCTTTTGGGCCAGCGCTTTGGCTATATCACGCCGGGTGAGATGTTCAGCGACTACTACCGCACAGATGCGATGCGCTTCCTCACCGTCATCGTCGCGCTCGTCTTCAGCGTGCCTTATCTCGGAATCCAGCTCAAGGCATCGGGCTTGCTGTTCAACCGCCTGACGACAGGCACGCCGCTGGAGGGCAGCTTCATCGGCTCGGTCGAGGGTGGGGCCATTGTGCTTTCGGTAGTAGTGTTTATCTACGTAGCATCCGGCGGCTTGCGTTCGGTCGCTTACGTGGACTGCGCCCAGTGCATCCTCTTGGCGCTCGGCATCGTCGTGCTCGGCTTTATTGCCCTCGACTTGGTCGGCGGCTGGACGGCCTTCAAGGGGGGGTTGGCCGCCCTTGCCGAGCAAAAACCCGACATGGTCGCCATTCCGACCCGACCCGAGTCAGACTCTTGGCTAGAGCGCACTGGCACCCTGTTTTTCGACGCTCAAGGCGGCCCTTGGACCGGCCTGATGATCTTGACCTATATGTTCGCCTTGATGGGCATCCAGTCGGCTCCGGCCTTTTCGATGTGGGCTTTTGCCAACCGCAACCCGCGGCCTTTTCCCTGGCAACAGGTTTTTGCCTCTTCGTTGGTCATCGGCGGCATCTTGTTCTTTTTTACCGCCTTTCAAGGGCTGGGCGGTCGGCTGCTTGATATGGAACTGGTCTTAGGGACTAAACCGCTCGGCCTGCCCACATCCGACCACTTGGTTCCCTACCTGATCGACACCTTAGCCGACAGCTTCCCCCTGCTCTTGGGGCTTTTGGCTGTGTGTGCGCTAGCCGCGATGCAGTCAACCGGGGCCGCCTATATGTCAACGGCCAGCGGCATTATCACCCGCGACCTCTACCGCCATTTCTTCAACAAAGAGGCATCGCATTCGGCCCAAGTCTTTGTCGGTCGCTTGAGCGTGGCGGTCGTCGTCAGCCTCGCCTTGCTAGTCGGACTCGCTTCCGGCGACCTGCTCGTCTTGTTGGGGGGGCTGGCCGTTTCTTATGGCTTCCAGATGTGGCCGGCGCTGTTGGGCATCTGCTACATCCGCTTCTTCACCCCCAAGGCCATCGTCGCCGGGCTCATCGCCGGGCTCATCGCCGTTACCTTCACCTACATAACCGAACTAGGCGGCCTCATCGGCATTGGCCGCTATCCGCTCACCCTCCACAGCGCCGGTTGGGGCATCCTCTTTAACATGGGCACTGTCTTTGTCGTCAGTTTGTTCACCCAGCCCAAAGAAGCCAGCCACCTAGCCCACCGCGAGCGCTACCACCACTTCCTCCAAGAGCACACGGCCCTGCCCGAGGCCAAAAGGAAGTGGAAAACGCCGGTCTGGATTCTGACGGTAGTTTGGTTCCTCTGCGCCATCGGCCCCTTGGCCGTGTTAGGCAATCAGACCGACCCCGCCCATTGGCCTCTGGGGATCCCCACGCTGTGGGTCTGGCAGATTGCTTGGTGGATCGTCGGCTGTTTTATGATGTACTTGTTGGCCTTTAAGCTGGAAATGTCCACCGTCCCCACCCGCAAAGTCGAATCCCGGCCGCAAGACGACTGAGGGGCCTGCCGCCGTTCGATTGACGCAGCGGCGATCTGGACGGCAGTGCCCAAGCGCGATGGGGCAATCCGCGGGCGGCTATGCCTTTTGTCTTGGGATGTCCAGCGGATATATTTCTTTTTTTCGCATCCCCCCTTAGCCGAAAGGCACGGATGGCTGAATTTGATAGTGTTTCCAAGTCCCTGCTGAGCACCCATCCACAGGACTTTTTGGCCTTTCTACTAGCGCATGCGGACGTACAGTGGATCGAGACGCTTAACCCGGAGCAGCCCACCGTCGAGACGCAGATGATGGACAGCTTGCTCCGCGTCCGGCTCGACGGGGAAGAAGCCTTAGTTCACTGCGAATTTCAAACCACCGACAGCACCCAAGTGCCCATGCCGCGGCGGATGGCTGGCTATATGGGACGCTGCATTGCCGAGTATGGCTTGCGCTTGTTGTCCTATGTAATCTACTTGCGTCCCGACGCTGGCCGGGGCGATCCGGGGTGTTACGTGCAAGAGGTCAGCGGCCATGAGGTGGTGCTGCGCTATAAGGTGATCCGTTTGATCGCGTTGGATGGGGCGGCGTACTTGTCGTCGGGCAATGTGGGGGTGCTGCCGTTTACGCCCTTGATGGGGCGGCCGGAGGAGGTGGGGGTGGCCTCGTGGTTGCGGCGGTGTGTGGAGACGACCGAGGAGTTAGGGGTATCTCGTGCGGTTAAGCACAGTGTGTTGGCTCACATGGGAGTGTTGAGTTCGTTAGTGTGCGAGGAATCGACTGTTTTTTCTCTTATATCGGAGGAGATTATGACTGAGTTTCCGTTACTTGAGTCACTGCGCAAGCGAGCGTTGGAGCAGGGGCTAAAGCAGGGGCTGGAGCAAGGCATTGAGCAAGGCATTGAGCAAGGCATTGAGCAAGGCATTGAGCAAGGCATTGAGCAAGGCATTGAGCAAGGGCTTCGGCAAAGTATCCAAGAAGCCTTGGCGATTCGGTTTGCGGAGGATGCTGTGCGGGCAGTGGCCGATCGCTTGGCGGCTGTTGAGCAGGTAGCCCAACTGCAAGTCTTGCTGCGCGCTGCCATACAGGTGGATCAACTAACCGAGTTCACGCGCTTGGTTGATGAGATGACCGACGAATAAAAATTACCAGCCCACCCCCGCCCGAAGCCCCGCCCTGCAAGCACGCCGTTACGGCGGTCGCATGTGAAATAGGCTGACTTTTGCAACTCAAGTCGGGGTCGTCAGGGTACTTGGACGGACATTTATGCGTTGTCAAGATAAAACGTCCACCGCCTTTCCATTTTTCCGCCTAGTGCTCGCGCTCGGCGCAGCCCTGCTCGGTGCGCTGCTCTTGCCCGATCAGGGGGCGACGAGCGGGCTAAGCCTTTTCCCGCCCGCCGCGGCCATTCTAGTCGCCGTCGCCACCGGCCACCTGATTTTGGGACTCGGAGTGGCCATCGTCGGCGGTGCGTTTATTTCTCTACCCGCCGACATCCCTTTTTACGCCATTCCGTTTCGCGGCTTAGAGCGTGCGCTCCTGGGCTTTGTCTGGACCCCGCTGCGCGACTCCTTTCAGCTCTTCATTCTCGGCTTCACCGCCTCGCTCATCGGCATGGTGCGCGTCATCTCGCTGGCCGGGGGCACCCGTGGCATTGCCGACTTGTTAGTTGCCCGGGCCGCCGGCGTGCGCTCGGCCCGGCTGGCCACCGCGCTGTTGGGATTAGCGGTCTTCTTCGACGATTACGCCAACACGCTCGTCGTCGGCACCACCATGCGCCCCATCGCCGACCGCTTCCGCATCTCGCGCGAAAAGCTGGCCTTTCTCGTCGATTCCACCGCTGCCCCCGTGGCCGGTATCGCCATCGTCAGCACTTGGATCGGCTTTGAGGTGGGGCTGTTCGACAGCGCGATGGAGCAAGTCGGCGCGGGGGTTTCCGGCTACGAACTGTTCTTCCGCGCCTTGCCGGCCCGCTTCTACTGCCTGCTAACTCTCGCCTTTGTGCTGTGTTCCACCGTCGCTGGCCGCGATTTTGGCCCCATGCTCAAAGCCGAGCAGCGCACCCGCCGCACGGGCCACGTCCTCGCGCCGGGCCACCGCCCCACGACCGGCGGTGCATCCCAACTCCCCGAGCACCCCGGCCTCCGCGCCCATTGGGCCGTGGCGGCCGGTCCCGTCCTCCTCGTCGTCGCCGGCGTACTCGGCGGAATGCACTTAGACGCCAGCCAAGCACCAGCCGTGGTGGCGGCCCGCGCCGAACACGGCTTTTTCGCTCGGCTCTACTGGACGCAAGTTTTCTCCCACGCCGATGGGCCCAAAGTAATGTTCCTCTCCGCCTTAGCTGGCTCGGTACTGGCCGCGGTCTTGGCCCTGACCCGCCGCGAGCAAGCAAGCCCTAGACGCCCGCTCGGCCTAGTGGCGGTCGGCAAGACCTGGGCGAGCGGCATTACGGGCTTTTCCTATGGGCTGGTGATATTGATTTTGGCTTGGGCGATTAAGGAAACCTGCGAAGCTGTCGAGACTTCGGCCTATATCGTCGGTGTGCTCTCCGGCTTTCTCGACCCGCACTTCCTGCCCTTCCTCGTCTTCCTGCTTGCCGCCGTGGTTGCCTTTTCTATCGGCTCCTCGTGGACGACGATGGCCGTCCTCTTGCCGACTATGATCCCGGTGGCCTACGACTTGGGCGGTCTGGCCCTGACGGTCCTCGTCGCTGCCGCGGTATTAGACGGCGCGATCTTCGGCGATCATTGCTCCCCCATCAGCGACACCACTGTCCTCTCTAGCATTGCCGCGGCCTGCGACCATTTAGCCCACGTGCGCACCCAGATACCCTATGCCCTGACGACGATGACCATTGCCGGGCTATGCGGCTACTTAGGCAGCACCCTGCTGTGGTCGCCGACCACTGGCTTGGTCGTGGGGCTAGGCCTGATTGTCGCAGCGATCTTTGTAGTAGGAAAAAAAACGGATGCCGATTGAACTCGCTTACCACCCCGCCGTCGTCCGATCCACCAGTTCCTCTAGCAGCATGTCCAGCGCCCGCTCCACGGCTCGATCTCGCTCCTCTTCCTCGGCCAGCGCGGCGTCATAGGTTCCCCAACCCTCTAGCTCGGACAACGCCAACAGTACCTCCCCATCCGCCACTCGCACCAGTTCGGCCGCTACCAAAACCGCAAATCGGTACTGCTCGGTCTGCTCGGCTGTCGTATAGGTAAAGGGACGGTCTTCAATTGAAACTACGTCGAGCTGCAGGAGGGCATCGGCACTTTCTTCGTCCACGACCCGCAACTGGCCATCCTCGGCGTAGACATCAATGGCGCGTTCAGTCAGCCGCTCGGCTACGGCAAACTCCGAGGTTTGGTTGTTGGCCACGGGGATGCCAATGCTGCGGATGCCGCCCAACAGGCCGCCGGAGGTCGAGTAATAAGCGCATCCGCCAATGTAGAGCGCGGCCAACGCAGTGCTAATCGTCTGACTTGCTCGCATCGCCCTCTGCGGCGGGCTTGCTCCCGTCGTCTTCAGCCGCCGCCAGCGACCGCGCTCCGTCGCCTACGGCAATGGGCTGATTCTGGAGCCGCCCCCGTACATCGGCCCCTCGCACCTCCAGCCGCTGCCACTGCTCTTGGCCGCGGCCACGCGCCACCGAGTGCTCGACCATCATCGCGCTCAAAGGCCGGGTATCGCCCACCACCGGCACTTCGCCTACGACCGGAGCACGCACCGTACACATGCGAGGTTGCACATGGGTGGCGACTACCCGCGCCTTGACTGCTTCCCAGCGGCCCAGCGGCTGTCCGCTGTCTGGGTCTGCGATCTCCCCGTGCAAGGCGAAAATGGCAAAGGCCATGCCCTCTTGGACACCCTGCTCGCTACCGACGTTGAGGACCAGCGTTGTGTCGTCGATAATGGCGGCTACCTTGCCTTCAATAGGCGTGCTCATACGGCTGTACTCTCAAAAAAAGACCGGCCCGCATTGGCTGGACCGGTCTCTAGATACTTAGCAGTAGTTCGAATCATTCGCTCGCGGCCCACAGATAGTCCTCCCCGTTGTCGAAAATAAAGTTTTCTGGGTTTTGGTATCCTCGGTGTTTGCTCAACTGCTGATCCTGCAAGCGCACCGCGTAGTGTAGGTGTGGGCCGGTTGAGCGGCCCGAATTACCCATCGTCCCGATCTGCTGCCCACGCTTTATCTGTTGACCTTGCTCGACCATAATTCTGTCTAAGTGGCCGTATTCGGTCTGGTAGCCGCCCTGGCGCACATAAGGCTGGCCCTGCTCGTCGCGTTCCTTTTTTCGGTGGGCAATAATAATCGTACTGCCGAGGTATCTATCCTTCCCAGCATAGCTTACAAAACCATCCGCTGTCGCATAGATCGGCGTCCCTTTGCGGCCAGCGAAGTCGACGCCACGGTGGAAGGCCCGACGCCCAGTAAAGGGATCAATGCGCCAGCCAAAGGAGGACGACAGCCACGTCTGCTGCTCGGGGACGGGTAAAATCGTGGGCAAGTATTGGATCTCCGCTTCTTCGAATTTGCGCTCGATTTCCTCAAAGCTTTCGGCCTGTAGGTTGACCATCCGCTTTAGGTAGTCGATGCGCATGCTCAGCTTGCCCACCATCAAGTGCTTTTGCGGCGGCAAGGACGCGAATTCCTCGGACAAATCTTCCACGCCGCCGATGCCGCCCAATTCCCCACTCGCAGCGAGTGGCTCCATAGCGTGGTGGGCGCGCAATCTATCTTCCGTCGCCCTGAGTTGATCCATGGCCTCCCCGAGTTGCTGTACTTCCTCGCGGGTCTGCTCTAAGCTGCGCAAAAGATTTCTGTTTTCTTTTTTTAAGGCCAGCAGGGCTTTCTGATCGCTTAGCCTTAGCTGATGAAAGCCCTGTGTGTAGGCATAATAACCAAGCCCCCCTACCAAACCCAACGCGCCCAGCAGAATTAGCCCTAAGATGCGAGGGGAAAAACCGTACTCGCGAATCTGACCGTCACGCGGGGAAATGACGATAAAAGTTCTGCGCTTACGCTTACCTTTATTCATACCGCCTATATTCCTCTCTGCTAGGCTGATAGCAAATTTTGAGGCACGAGGACGAAATATTCTTCAACTAGATATGTATTGGATATTATTCGACTTAAATTTAATATAGTATAGATACCACGATGGAAAGTCAATGAAAAGCCAATCGCCAAATTTCCCCATGCTCTTGGCCATCGACATTGGCAACACCTGCATCGACATCGGGCTTTTGGCCGGCGATGCGATCTTTTGTCGCCACAAATTCCCCACAGCTCCCCCGGCCGCGGCCAACCTACAACGCCGGCTGGCCGCGCTTGCCATACCGCCGATTGGCGCCGTCATCGGGTCGGTCGTCGCGGAATTGGGGGCTGCGTACGCAGCAGCCTGTCGCAGCTTCTCCTCCGGCCCCGTCCTCCAAGCGCACAGCCGGTGGGATTGGGCACTACAAGTTGACTACGACGACCCCGTGCGGCTTGGCGTCGACCGCCTCGCGGCCGCCTCAGCCGCCCATCGCGCCGCCCCGGTCGGCCAAGCCGTTGTGGTCGTCGATGCCGGTACTGCGCTAACGGTTGATGCCATTGACGCCGCAGGCTCCTTCCGCGGCGGTGTCATCGCCCCGGGGCTGCGCCTCGGATTAAAGGCCCTCAGCGCGGGCACCAACTGCTTACCCCAAGTCGAGCTAGCGGCCACAACGCCGTTGCTGGGCAAAAACACCGCGGACGGCCTGCGCTCGGGGGCCCTGCATGGGGCGGCCGCGCTCGTCGAGGGCCTTTGTACGCGCATGGCCGCGGCCTTAGATACCCCGGTTGCCGTCTTCCTCACCGGCGGCGACAGCCCGCTGCTCCACCCTCATATCGCCGCGTTTCACACGTGCGACCCAGACCTCGTATTGCGCGGTTTAGCCGGCGCGTACCGGCAACGAACTGCTTGACGCGGTACAGGTGCGTTGGTAACGTATTATGTAATATCTCAACCCGCCCTACTGACCAAGGAGTGTCGCTTGTCTATTTTGCTCATTTCGCTGCTGTTTTCCCTCGGCGCATCCGCCTCCGGCTTGCGGGCTGAGCGCTCGGTTGAAGACGAATACAAAGCCCTGTTGTGGAAGACGGCCCAAACCATTCACCAGTACTACGTTGAAGAAGTACATCCCGATTCTCTAGCGCAGGCGGCGGCGCGAGGGATATTCAATGCCTTAGATCCAGCCTCGGAATACACGCTCAACGCCCGTGCCCAACTCAATAGCGAGGACGCGGCAAGGCTGCTAAACCACCGCTTCTACACCCTCATGCACATGGCTCAAGCCATCGACGAAAATGCCTTTTATCCGGTCGCTGCGGATACGCTAATCCGCTTTGGCATCGCCGGGATGATGGAAATTCTCGACCCTTACTCGGTATTTTTGGAAAGGCATAATCTCGACAACTTCAACATCCAGACCCAAGGCAAATACGGGGGGCTGGGCTTCCGCATCCAAGTGGTCTATCCCGACAGCGCGATTGCCGTGTGGCGCCTCGTACACGACCAGACGCCAGCGGCCCTAGCCGGCGTCAAGTCGGGCGATCTAATCACCGCGATCAATAGCACTTCTACCAAGGGCATGTCGGCTGTCGTGGCCGCCGACAGCATGCGCGGCGAGCCTGGCACCTCGGTAACCCTAACCCTAACGCGCGCCGATCACCCCACCCCCTTCGACCTGACGATCGAGCGCCGAGAAGTGCAGATGAACAGCGTCCCGCTCGCCACCCTTTTTCCCGGCGACACCGGCTACATCAAGCTCGACAGCTTCCAAAAGGGGTCGAGCCGGGAGGTGTTCAACGCGATTGTCGAGCTAGAAGAACAGGGCATGGAGCGGCTGATTTTCGACCTGCGCGGCAACGGCGGTGGGTACCTCGAAGAAGCCGTGCAAATCGCCGACCTCTTCCTGCCCCGCGACCGCCTCGTGGTCTTTACTGCGGGCCGCGCCTTCAAAGACACGGCCCGGTACGAAACCAGCGAGGACGCCCTGCTGCGCGACACACCGCTCATCGTCATGGTCAACAACCTGTCCGCTTCGGCGTCCGAGATCGTCGCCGGTGCCCTCCAAGACTGGGACCGCGGGCTGGTGCTGGGAACTACGACCGTGGGCAAGGGCTCCGTTCAGCAGATCGTCCCCATTGACGACCGCGCCGAGCTCAAGCTGACCATGGCTGCTTGGCACACGCCTTCGGGCCGCTCCATCGACAAGCGCATGCGCAAGGATTCCACCCTCGTCCGCGGGTACGACGAGGAGTTCAAGACCCTCCGGCTCGAGCGCATCGTCCGCGGCAGTGGCGGCATTACCCCAGACATTGAGGTATCTGGGCGCCGTGGCAGCCGCCTCTACGCACAGCTCAGCGGCATCTACAGCCTCAACAACCAATTCTTCTACTATGCCCGCGAGCACCGGCTCAAGTACCCAGATCTGACGCCAGACTTCGTCGCCAGCCCAGCGGATCTAGCGGCCTTCCGCACCTTTGCCGAAAACCGCGGGTTCAACTACATCAGCGAACTCGAAGCCCGAGTCGAGGAATTGGACCAAGTCGCCGAAGGCGAAGAGTACAACCAACTCGCCAAGCCGCTCAGCAACCTGACCGACGAGATCGACAAAATCGAGGAACAACACTGGCAGGAAACCGAAGAGCTCATCGCTTGGCGGCTCACCTTCGACATCCTCGAAAAAGCATTCGGGGAGCCAGTGGCCGAAGCGTACAATATAACTGTGGATCCCCAAGTACTGGAGGCGCGCCGCATTATCGCCGATTCGAGCGAGTACCAGATGTGGTTCGACAAGGGGGAAATAGGCTCTCCGGCCGAGGACTCCATCGCCCAAGAAGACAGCAGCGGCGATCTCCAGTAGGAGCTTGATTTTAGCGGCGGTATGAAGCGCTTTAGAGGGCCTGTTCCCTACCTCATAGCGGGCCTTTTAATACACGTCGTTTTCCTCGTCGCCCTCGGCACCGACCTCCTCCGACCCCTCTTCAACGACGCCTCCCACACCCGCCGCGGCTTTGATTTTGGGGTTTTCTACTTAGCGGGCCAAGCCCTAGCCGAAGGCCGCGACATCTACTCGGTGTCGGGAGCCTTCGGCTTCCGCTATCTGCCGGCCTTTGCCTGGGTCGCCCGTCTTTTCGCGCACTTTCAACCCCTGACTGCATACCTGCTGCATCTGTGCTGCACCGAGCTTTTCCTCGCGGCCAACCTCTATCTGACTTGGCGGTGGGTCGCAGAGCCGCGCCGGGGCTTGGCTTTGTTTATGTGGCTGGCGTTCTCGCCTTACTTTCTCGAACTCTACATGGGGCAGGTCAGCTTCTGGGCTTCGTCGCTGCTCTTTTGGCTCATCGTCGGCCTCCACAGCGGCCAGAGATGGAGGGCCAGCTTCTGTTGGGCGGGTGCTCTCTTGGTCAAACCCAACGCCTTGATCCTCGCGCCCGCGCTTTTGCGGCTTCGCGCTTGGCGCGTCCTTGCTTTGGGCTTGCTAGTCGGCTTGCTTACGTCGCTGCCTTACTTTTTTCTGCATCCAGATAGCTTGGCCGCTTTTTTAACCGTCAATATCTACGGTGCTCCCGTCCAAGGGGGCCTCACCCATGCGGGCAATCTCGGGCTGCAAGGTGCGCTGGTCAGCGTCGTGGCCCAACTAGCTGGGCGACCCCTAGCCGAGCTAACAACCCTCGCCGACCTCCCTTTCGCAGGCCGAGCAGTCATCTATTGCTCGCAAGCCGCGATCTTCGTCGCGGCCTTAGTGGCCACTTGGCGCAGCCGCGATGCCCTGCCGCTGCTCGCGCTGTGGATGTGTACCTTTTTTCTCGTATACAAAGACGTTTGGGAACATCACTACGTTTTTCTCCAGCCCGTACTCGTGGTTTTGTACGCGCACTCAGGCTCTCCTAAGTTCTTGTGGATATTTGCTCTTATCGCTCTGCCGACGCCCTTTGTCTGCTTCGATCTCGAGCCGGGGGTCTATGGGCCTATTGACCCTGAGCGCGTCTGGGGGACGGTCACTTCCATCGCCTATCGCAGCACTAAACTCCTTCCCCTCGGCTATCTGTGGTACGGACTGTGCCGCACTTGTTTAGCCGCAACACCCACCAAGTCTTGATATTAGCGTACTGGAGTCGTATTATATTTTATTTTCTGATGTTACGCACTCTTAATCAATCTGGGTCTGACGCTTCCGGCCCCTTCCGTCGTCATTCCGCGCAAGAACGTCACCCCGTACCCCGACGGAGCGGGAATCCAGGCTGCCCCAAGGCCGCAAACGCGGCCTTTCTAGACAGGCATGACAAAAGCTGCGTAACATCAGTTATTTTTTAGTTTTCCTCGTCAGTCCTATGGCATCTAATTCCAAGCGCCGACTCCCACCCTGGCTCAAGGCCAAAGCCCCAGGCCACCCCAATTACATCGCCCTAAAAAACCTGCTCGCCGACCTCCAGCTCAACACGGTGTGTGAGAGTGCACACTGCCCCAACATCGGCGAGTGCTGGAGCCAACGCACGGCGACCTTTATGATTTTGGGGGATGTCTGCACTCGCAGTTGCGGATTCTGCGCGATCAAGACCGGGCGCCCGCAATGGCTCGACGAAGGCGAGCCTGAGCGCGTTGCCGCTGCTATTGCCCGCCTCGAGCTAGAGCACGCGGTGATTACCTCGGTCAATCGCGACGAACTACCAGACGGTGGGGCGCGTATCTTCGCCCGGACGATCGCGGCAGTACATCACCTTTGTCCCGCAACGAGCGTTGAAGTCCTGATCCCGGACTTTAAGGGCGATTGGCAGGCCCTAGCGACCGTCCTTGAAGCCGGCCCGGACATTCTCAATCACAACATCGAAACGCCGCCGCGCCTCTACCCCACCATGCGCCCACAAGCCCGCTACGGGCGCTCGCTGGAGCTCCTCGACCGAGCCCGCAAGATGAGTCCGGCCCCCACGAAGTCTGGCATGATGCTAGGGGCCGGCGAAACAAAAAAAGAAATAGCCCAGAGCATCCAAGACCTAGCGGATGTCGGCTGCGCCATCCTGACTTTGGGCCAATACCTAAGCCCGTCCGCCCACCATGTGCCCGTAGCGCGCTTCGTCCACCCCGACGAATTCGCCGAGTGGCGGCGCGTTGCCCTCGGGTTGGGCTTTCGCCACGTCGAGTCTGGCCCGTTGGTGCGCAGCTCGTACCATGCCGCCAGCCAAGTCGAACAGGTGCGGACTGCCACCCCCACTACCTCCTGAAAGAAGCCCATGAACCTAGAGAAACAGGCTATATCCGAGTACCTGAAACGCAAAAAACTGCTCGCCGACGAAGGCCCGATCCGCGTCCAGAGCTTTAGTGACGAGCTGAAAAACCGGGTGTACTACGTAGAGGCTGCCAAGCAGGCTTGGATCGTCAAGCAAGCGCACTCGCGCGTCCAAATCAAGGAGCGCTGGTGGATCGATCGGCGGCGCATCTTCGCCGAGAAAAGCTGCATCATGCGCTTGACGCAATTCCTCGCGCCCGAGATATTGCCGGAAGTCCTGCTCGAAGACCGCACGAACTTCATCCTCGTGACAACTCCACCGCCGCACAACGCCCTGTCGTGGGAGGGCGACTTGGTCAATGGCCGCATCGACCTGCAAATCGCCGTTCAGTGCGGCGAACTGCTAGCCACAGTCCACAGCGAGACCGCCGGCTCGGCCGAGGTCGCCGACGAGTTTGCATCCACTAAAGCATTTGAGCAACTGCGCATTGACCCGCACTACAACTACATTGCCAACGCCTATCCCGACCTCAAAAAGGCCATTGCCGTCCACACCAATTTTCTGCTCAACGAGGGGTTTTGCCTAGTCTTGGGCGACTTGCGGCCCCGCAATATATGGGTTGCCAACGGCCATCCCTACTGGGTCGATTTTGCCACTGCCCACTATGGCTACCCCACCTTTGACCTCGCCTTCTACACGGCCGATATGTGCATCAAGGCCATGCAGAACACCGCCCAAAAAGCCGCCTATTTAGAGGCCGTCAATGTCTTCTGGAATAGCTATTTTCAGAATGCGAACTACGAGCAGGTCGAGGAAGTCAAACACCAAGCCGTGCGCGATCTCGGCTGCCTGCTACTGAGCGCGACCGATGGCCGCCAGCCAGTCGCACTCAAAGACGAGCGCATCGTCGGGTTATCGCGGCGCATTGCCCAGAGCTTGATTTTAACGGGATTGGGGCGCATCGAGGAAGTCACCGAATTCGTCAACCGAACCCTGATCGACGGCTAGTCCGCTGCAAATCCCCGCTACTAGACCGAATGTGCGCGGCCATCGCCTGCCGCGCCGCTTCCGCATCTCGCCGCTTTAGTGCCTCTAGGATCTGCTGATGCTCCGCCAGCGACAGCTCGGCTCGAGGGCCGGCCAGCGACGGCTCCGCCAAACTTTCCTTGATCCATTCTTGGAGATAGTTACGCGTGGTTTCGAGCAAGCTGTAGAGGATGGAATTGTGCGTGGCCCGGGCGATGAGCAGGTGGAACTGCAAATCGCTGGCGAGGAAACGGCCCGCGTCCGCCAACCCTTCGGCCATGCCGGCCAATGTAGCGGCAATTTCTGCTAAATCGTCAGCCGTGGCCCGCTCGGCCGCCAAATAAGCGTTTTGCGACTCGAGCATCATCCGCGTCTCGCTCAGGTCTTGCAGCTTTTTGCCGTCGAGCAAAAACCCCCACTGCAACGCCCGATCTACGTGTTGGCTGTTGTCGCAGACAAATGTGCCCGCGCCGACGCGGCCATCGAGCAGGCCCAGCATTACCAGCGAGCGCAGGGCCTCGCGCAGTGAGGACCGGCCCACCTGAAAACGCTTGCACAACTCCCGCTCCGACGGCAGTCGGTCGCCGGGCTTGAGCACATTGCGTTCGATTAAGTCGGTTATCTGCGCGATAATCGCGTCGCTGACGGATGTGCGCTGCACCGGGCGTATGGCCGCGGCCGCGGCTTTTTTAGCAGAGTGGGCCAAGGTGTTCAATCGCGGATGGTGGAAAAATATTTGCCGATGGTCTGACCATTAGCTATTTTGTCTAACAGTACTCAACGCAACGTTTTGCTGTCAAGAGGAAATGCAGATGACACAGGTTTTGGACCTCGGCCCGCGCATAGAGTTGGTCTCCATGGATCCCCACTTCCACGACATCTCCATCGCCCTCTATCGCCCCGGTCCGGATAACGCCCCGGCCGCCTACAAAGTCCACACCTACAGCCACCTCCCCGGAGCGGCCGAGCGCATCGCCAGGGTCGCCGAAGCCATGCAGATACTCGGCGGCATGGAGCAAACCAGCGACGATCTGCTCGGCTTCCCCTGCGGCCAGGCGCATATGTTCGCCGTCAAGCGTCTTTTCTTAGAAGCCTGCAAACTGCCGCCAGCCCAACCCATAGAGCCGCGTCCTCTGCACATTTTCGACAAAAAGGCCAACACCACCATCGCTGTCGCCAGCCTCGGGCAGGGCCTGTACGAGGTCCGCGCCACCCAACAGGCCCCCGGCGCGGAACGCCGCGTCGCCACCATCGCCCGCGGCCTAATCCGCCTCGGCGAAATGGAAGAAGTCTCCGATAACCCCAACCAAGTTCGCTTCGGCTGCGGCTACTCCCACGACGCCCTAATCGGCCTGTTGCTCGTCCGCGCCCCCAACGTGCGTGCCGCCGTGCGCGAGGCCGAAGCCATGGCCAGCCGCGGCGTGCTCTCAGCCCCCAGCAACCAAGAGTAAAGGAAGTCTATCATGCCCTCTTCGATGACCAGCCGCGAGCGCGTCCTCGCCGCTCTCGCCCGCGAGCCTGTGGACCGCACCCCGCTCTGCAACCCGACCTCGGTGGCCACCGTCGAATTGATGGATCTCGTCGATGCCCCTTTCCCGGCGGCCAACCGCGAGCCCGAGCGCATGGCGCGGTTAGCCGCCACCGGCTACACCGAACTGGGCTTTGACACCATCATGCCGGTCTTCACCATCATCCAAGAGTCCTCAGCCCTCGGCTGCAAAATCCAGTGGGAGCAAAAAGACAACTGGCCCACCGTCCGCATGAGCGAGCCCATCTGGCACGGGCCAGACGACATCAAAGTCCCCGCCGATCTCTGCACCCACCCCGACACGGCCTGCGTCACCGAGGCGATCAAAATTCTGCGCCGAGAATACGGCGACGAAGTCGCCATTGTCGGCAAGACCATGGGGCCTTGGTCGCTGGGCTACCACTGCTTTGGGGTCGAGCCTTTTCTGCTGCTGTCGCTCGACGACCCCGGCCAGACCAAGCTCTGCCTCGACCGCATGAAAGAGATCACCATTGAGTTCGGGCAAGCGCAGATCGAAGCCGGTGCCGACGCGCTGACCCTGCCCGACCACGCCACCGGCGATCTCGTCAGCGGCGAGTACTACAAGCGCTATCTACGCGATTTGCACATCGAATTTGCCGAGCGGCTTTCGGTGCCCATCATCCTCCACATTTGCGGCCGCACCGTGGACCGCATGGAGTACATCGCCCAAACCGGCATGGCAGCCTTTCACTTCGACTCCAAGAACACGCCCGAGGAATCCACCCAAATCGTGCGCGACCGCATCTCGTTAGTAGGCAACATCAACAACCCCGAGACCCTTTTTGCCAAAGGGCCGGAAGTTGTCGGCGCGGAAGTCGTGCGCAACCTCGAAGCCGGCGTCCAGCTCATCGGCCCAGAGTGCGCCATCCCCTTGCAGACCTCGATCGAAAACCTCAAGACCATTCCCCGCACGGTACTCGAGTGGCACCGCGACCAAGCTCGCACCTAAAAGAAGAGATCCTATGGCAGACCTTACCGACATCGCCAACGAATTTATCCGCGACGAGATCGAAGAGTTTATCGAGCGCGACGAAGAGCGCGAGCGCATCACTGGTCTCTTCGCCCAGGCCAGCGAGCAGATGCAAGACATCGCCGCGGCGCTCATCGACGGCGATCACCAAACAGTCGATGAGCTGACCAGCCAAGCCATTGCCGCGGGCATTGAGGCCCTCGAAGTCATGGACGATGGGCTGATCGCCGGCATGGCCATCGTCGGCATCAAATTCCGCGAAAACTTCATCTTCGTTCCCGAAGTGTTGGCTTGCGCCCGCGCCATGAAGGCCGGCATGGCCCACATCGAGCCGATCCTCTCGGCCTCGGGTGTGGAACCCATTGGCACGGTCATCATGGGCACAGTCAAGGGCGACCTTCACGACATCGGCAAAAACTTGTGCATTATGATGCTGCGCGGGGCCGGTTTCGTCGTCCACGATCTAGGGGTAGATACCTCCGAAGATGAGTTCATCGACGCGGTCGAAGAGCACCAAGCCCCGCTCTTGGGCATGTCGGCCCTGTTGACCACCACCATGCCCAACATGGGCAAAACCATCGAGGCCTTCATCGACACCGACTTGCGCGACGACGTCAAAATCATGGTCGGCGGCGCGCCAGTAACCCAAGAATTTGCCGACGACATGGGAGCCGATGGCTACGGGAAAGATGCGCTGGCTTGCGTGGCTTTGGCCAAGGACCTGCTGAATGAGCAGTGAGACGCTCTAAGGACCATTCGCCGGTGGAGAAACCCAAAAGGTCTAAGACGTTTACCGCCCGATCTAATTCAAAAAGCCATGAGGCGATTAGAGTACATTGATCTTGCTCAAACCTCAAACGACTTGCGCGTACCGCCCAGCAATCGCCTACATTCCTTAAAGGGGAATCGCCAAGGTCAGCACTCCATATCTATCAACAATCAGTGGCGTATCTGCTTTCGCTTTGTCATTAAAGAGGTGCTATAATGGCTATCGCGAATGATCAAAAACGCACCATCCCGCCCCCGCATCCTGGGACTATGCTAAGAGAAGGTTTTCTTCCCGACTACGCATTGACAGCGGACTCTTTGGCTGACGAGTTGGGCGAGTCTCGGCAGACCGTCCGTGAACTCCTGCAAGAGCACGCGCTATTTCGTCCATCATGGCCTTGAAGCTATCCCGTTTATTCGAGAACTCTCCTGAATTTTGGCTAAAGGCCCAACACACCAGAGATATTTGGCAATTAGAGCAACAACATCGAGACGAATTGGCTCAGATCGAGCCGCTGCCCCGGTATGTTGCTGAGCAATAATGACGCTCCATGACCCCAATTGACCCCCAAGAGTACCAAAAGCGCCTCGATCGCCTGTCGGGCATCCTGTCGGGCATCGCCACCCATGCCGACGTGCAGGCTACCTTTCGCTGCCCGTACAAGAACCGCTTCGACCAATGCACGGCCCACTTCGGCTGCCGCAACCAACGCAAGCCACAAAAGCCGGGCGGGCTGCTCCAATGCGGCAGCGACGACCAACTCGACTACCGCTCGGCTTGGGAATCAGAGCAACGACCGGCCGCGCTCGGGCGCGGGCAAATTTGCTGCGACGGCACCTCCTATCCGCTATCGACCGGCGGCACCCTCTTCGACTACGCCGATCAGCTCGGGGCCCGAGTGCCCACCTCCTGCGGACGCACCGGCCACTGCCACGAGTGCATCGTCGAGGTCGCCAGCGGCGCACAAGCCCTCAGCGCACCCACGCCAGCCGAGGACTTCCTCGGCGGCGAGTTCCGGCTCGCCTGTCAAGCTAAAGTCGAAGACGCCGATGTCGACATCGAGTTTGCCCCGCTTTTTCGCACGCCCCGCATACTGACCCAGACCGTCGAGCGACCCGCTGAGGTCAACCCGGTAGTCCAGCGGCGCGGGCAAGCCATCTACTACGGCGACGAAGAAATCGACCAATACCGCGGCCACCTCTACGGCCTAGCCATCGACTTGGGCACCACCACCATTGTCCTCGACCTAGTCGATCTAGAGACGGGCGAGAGCGTACATTTGAGTGCCTTTGAAAACCCGCAGCGCTTTGGCGGCAGCGACATCATGCACCGCATTTCCTACGACGGGCAACACCCTGGCGAGCTGCGCCAAGCCCTAGTCAAAGCCCTCAACCACGAGATCGCCAACCTATGCCAGCGCGGCGGCTTTGTGCGGCAGGAGATTTACGAGATCGCGGTCGCCGGCAACTCGACGATGCGCGACATCCTCTTCCGCCTCGACGTGCAGAGCATCGGCCAAAAGCCCTACAAATCGCGCATTGAGCACGAATACCTAAGCGGCATACGCACCGCGACCAGCCTAGTCCAAAAGACCCGCCGCCTCGGCCTGAAGGCCAATCCCAAAGCGCGCGCGTACTCGCTGCCGCTGATCGCCAGCCACGTCGGTGCGGATGTGGCTGCCGACTTAGTCGCCGTCGATATGGACCTGGCCAGCGAGAGCGCGATGCTAGTTGATGTGGGTACCAACACCGAAGTGGTGGTCGCTCACCAAGGCCGCCTCGTCGTCGCCTCTTGCCCGGCCGGTCCGGCTTTTGAGGGCGGCGGCATCACCTATGGTATGCCCGGCTGCGACGGGGCCATTGAATCCATGCGCTGGGACGGTACGCGCTGGCAGTGGGAAACCATCGGCGACATCGCGCCAGCGGGCCTGTGTGGCTCCGGCCTCATCGACCTGCTCGCCGAGTTGCGCCGCCACAACTTGATGACGCCCAAGGGCGTCTTCGCCGGCAAAAAGCACCAGTTTGAGCTCGTGCCCGAGCGCGGCATTACCTTCTCGCGTCTCGATGCGTCCAACCTCGCCCAAGCCAAAGCGGCCAATTTCTGCGGCCAGTACATCGTCTTGCGGACCTTGGGCCTAAACCCGGGCGACGTGCAGCAGCTCTACCTCGCCGGTGGCTTTGCCAACTACGTCGATGTCCAAGCTGCCATCGACATCGGCTTTTTGGCCCCAGTGCCTCCAGCCCGCATCGCCAAAGTGGGCAACGCCGCCGTCCAAGGGGCACGCGAAGTACTCCTTTCGGCCCACAAACGCGCCCGCATCGAGGCACTGGCCAAGCGCATTGAGCACGTCGAACTGGAGACGACCCCCGACTTTTTTGAACTCTTCGTCGAGGGCTGCCAATTCAAACCCATGCCCGCCGCACTTTAGCCATGTCGCTGACCACGCTCCATCCACCTGCCCGCTACTCGGGTGCTTGGCAGAAGAAACCCCTGCGCCATCTGCTCGAAACCACCGACACCTTCGTCCACATCGTCGAGTTGGTGACCTCGCGGGGTTTAATTACCGAGCGCGACGGCCGCAAAGTACTCGCCCTCGCCCGCCGCCTCGCCGAGCACCCGCAATTCCACGCGCTGAGCATCACCGACAACCCCGGGGGCAACGCCATGATCAACCCGGACACCCTCGGCACCGACCTGATCTCGCGCGGCCAAGACGTCATCATCCACCTCTCCTGCAAGGACTGGAACCGCAACGCGCTGCAAGGCCGCGCTTGGCAACTCGCCAGCGAGGGCTTCAACAATATCCTCGCCCTATCTGGCGACTACCCCATCAGCGGCTATCAAGGCACGGCCGGTGGGGTCTTCGATCTCGACTCGGTCGGCCTGCTCGCAATGTTCGCCGCCATGAACGCGGGCCTAAAAATGAAAAAGGGCAAGCGGACTCAGCGCATGGAGGCCACGGATTTTTATTTAGGAGCCGTAGTCAACAACCACAAGCGCTACGAGCGCGAGGTCATGCCCCAATACTTCAAGCTAGCCAAAAAAATCCACGTCGGCGCGGCGTTTGTCATCAGCCAGATCGGCTACGACGCACGCAAGCAGGACGAGTTACTCAAATACATGGCCTGGTGCGGCCTCGCGGTCCCGGTCATCGCCAACGTGTACGTGCTCTCGCGGCCGGCGGCGCGCTTCTTCCACAAGGGCCACATTCCCGGGGTTGAAGTCACCGACGAGCTGATGGCCGTCGTCGAAAAGCAGGCCCAGGCCAACGACAAGGGCCGGGCTTTCTTCTTGGAGTTGGCCGCCAAGCAGTGCGCCCTCGCCAAGGGCCTCGGCTACCGGGGGGCCTATCTGGGTGGGCACCTGCAATACGGCGACTACGAAAAAATCCTCGCGCTCGCAGCGACATACTCGGAAGACGACTGGCGCGATTTTGCCAAGGAGCTCTGCTTCTCCTTTGCCGACGAATTCTACTTTTTTGAACCCCAAGGCGACACCGGTCTCAGCTCGACGACCATCAACCGCGCGTACCTCGCCTCTAAGGAGCAAGCGGCCCTCCGCCAAGCACGTGGTCGCCTGCCGCTGAGCTACAAGCTAAACCGCCTCATCCACGACCAAGTCTTTGCGCCTGAGAGCACAGGGTTTCGCACCGGTGCTCAGCTCGCTGAGGCTCTAACCGAGTACCCCAAGGCCACCAAGCTCTTCCACGCGGCCGAGCACGCGCTCAAGATCGCCGCGTTTGACTGCCGCGACTGCGGCGACTGCTCGCTGCCGGACATCGCCTACTTGTGCCCGGAATCGCAGTGCGTCAAAAACCAACGCAATGGCCCCTGCGGGGGTACGCGCCAAGGCCAGTGCGAAGTCGGCGACAAGGACTGTATCTGGGCGCGTGCCTACGACCGCCTCAAGGCCTATGGCGAAGAGGAACAGATGCTCGGCGACGCGGCCGTCATCAAGGACGCGGCCTTACAGGGGACGAGTGCTTGGGCCAACGCCTTTTTGCAAAAAGATCACCGTGGCAAAAAGAAAAATCCGCAGTAAAACTATCCCGCTACTGCTCGTCCGATGATGCTCTACCAACGATTCGTGCGCTACCTGTGGCTCGCCTGCTTGGGCAGCGCAAGTGGCTGTGACCGCTTGTCGGAACCGCCCGTAGCAACCGTAGGGCCGTACCAAATCACCGCTGCTGCGCTGCGGAGTTTTGTCGCCGAATGGTCTGGCCGCAGACCTGCTGCACAGACCGACGACCAAGCCCGGCAGCACTATCTGCAGACCATGATCGACGCCCGTCTGTTGCTGCTAGAAGCCCGTTCCCGCGGAATCGATACCACGCAGGCCGTGCGGTTGACGGTACAAAATGCAATCGCCAACCGAGTCAGTGCCCTCTATCGGGCCCGCGAGATCACGGATGCCATCGCAATCCCCGAAGACGAGATTCGCACCTACTTCGACGATGCGGGCTATGGCCTAGAGCGCAAAGTCAGCGGCATACTGGTAGAAAGCCAAACTGAGGCGGATTCGGTTTTGGCCCTGTTGCGGGCCGGGCGGCCCTTCGCCGAAGTAGCGGCCGCTCACTCTATAGATACGCGCTCGGCCCGCCAAGGCGGCGAGTTGGGGTTCATAGGGCGCGACATGGCACCGCGGATCCACATTCCACCCGAAGTTTTTCGCACTCTACCTCTCGGCGAAACTTCGGAACCTATGTACACGGGCAAGTACTGGAACATCGTGCGCTTTACCGAAGAGCGTCCGGCTGCCTACGACCAGTATCGGGACTCCATTCGCAGGCAGCTTTTTGCCGAGCGATCGGCCCAAGCCACGAGGGAACATCTCGAATTGCTCCAACACTCCTTTGCCGTGCGGCTGCACTCCGAGGCTCTGCCGCTGCTAGTACGTGCCTATCGGCGGCAGAATCTCTCCGCACTGACTGCGGAACCGCTTGCCCTATATACGTTTGACGAGGGCGAGATCGCCGTGGCAGCAGCGGTGAAGGTTTTGCAAGAACAAAACATCGGCTCCGGATTCGCCGACAGCGTGCAAGCAGCCTCCACGCTCAAGCGCATCGTCCTGAATCCCTTCCTCATCAAAGAAGCTGCACGGCGAGCGGGCTACTACCAAAAACCCGCAATCCAGCGACTGACAAAGACCAAAGAAGAGGAAGCCTTGCTCAATGGCCTCAAAAAGACCATAACCCAAAACCTAGACATATCCGACGAGGACGTGCGCCACTACTACGACAGCCACCCCGACATATTTAGCCACCAGCCTGCTATATGGGTTGAGGAACTACTCCTGCCCAGTGCCGACGAGGCACAAAAAAAGAGAGCACTGTTAGAAGGTGGTACTCCCTTCGCCGACCTAGCGGGCGCAAGTCTGCGCTCAGACGCTACCGCAAATGCCAATCAATTCCACTTCCATTCGCTGGAGAAAACCGTCTATCCCAAGCTGATGGCGGCACTCGAGGATGCACCCGAGGGCGAACTCATCGGGCCGGTGGCTGTCGAGGGAGGCTTTTCCCTCTTTCGCGTCCTCAACCATGAGGAGGCCTCCATCGAACCCTACGAACAGGTTCGGAGGAGGGCCGCTGAGCTGCTGCGCCGCGAGCGGGAGCACTGGCATCTGCAAGCCTTGTTGGAGAAAGTGCGCGAAAAGTACGCCGCCCAGCTCAAGATCAACCAAGCTCGCCTGCGCGAAGCCGTGCCCGACAGTCTCCTGCGCCGCTGAGCTGATAGCTAGCTTCTAAATCCCTTTACCCAGCCCTACCAAATTAGTATTCTACACACAAAGTTGACGGGCCGCGCCCACCCGGCCGGTCGAGTGGAGACCTGCCGCCTACCCAACTTAGGAGGTAGCTATGGGACATTCCAGCAAACGATTCGTCCAGCCGTCGTTGCTCTTATGCGCCTTGGTTTTTTGCCTCGGCCTTCTCGTTGACGGGCGCGAGGCACTCGCTCAGCGCAACAAAGGATATCGGGTTACCAACAACAGCATCGTCGTCAGGACCGCCGAGCACTGGCGCAACTGGCAACTACCCGTCCATGCCGTTGACGTGCTACCCGAGGGCGGGGTTCGGCCCCACTATTCGCGCCAGCGCTACAATATCCTCGACGACCAAGCTACCTTTACCCGCCCGCTGCCCGATTTCAGGCGCAAGAAAAACCAGCACGCCATTCTCAACATCGACAGCACCTTCACGCTCGACGTGAAGGGCAACATCATTACCGATAGAAAAGACAATCCGCTCTTTACCTACTTCGCCCGGCCGGGCATCAGCCGCGTAGGCTCCAATCCACGAGCAGCGAAAAATATCCTCGATGGCGATCCGAACACCTACTGGGAACCAGACCGCGACGATCCCCTCGACGACTGGTGGATTGAGGTGGACTTGGGCCGGGCCGTAGCCGTCGATGAGATTTTGTTGCACTTCGCAGGCGAAGAGCTCGGCGACCCGTTCCTCGGCTTTAGGGTCCTAATAGCACCCGACCAAGAAGCTATCCTCGAAGATGCCGACGAAGTGGAACTGGTCCGCGTTGGCGGCACCCAGGCACCCAACCGAGACCAACGCGACTTCAGCTTCGCACTGAAGCAAGAGAAGAGCTCGCCTAGTTGGCGCGGGCAGATAGTGCAGACCATCCGCATCGTCGTCACCGATACCCGCGCCGGCCGCGGCACCGAGGTCAATGAAGAGCAGTGGTTAGCCCTCAACCGGTCAGACCGGGGCGATATCCTCTACTTTATCAAGGACCAGCAGGGCCTTGAAGAACGCTTAGACCAGAGCCGCCTCCAAGAGCCGGTAGAAACGTTCTACGACAACCTGCCGCCCGAAAGGCGGGGGGAGAAGAAATTCTTCATCCGCGAGAGGCCTCGCCTGGCCGATATCGAGATTTGGGGCTTTGGCGACAACATCAGCCCGGGGATCGTCGCAGGCGGCGGCAGCCTCTTTCTCTCAGGAGAAAACTTCTCGCCCGGCCCGGGCTTCGACGGCGACTACAATACCAACTTCTTGCACTTGGTCTGGTCCCCGCTCATCGAGCGCGGTGTGCTGACCGTCGATATGGGTGCTTCTTTCTTTTTAGATGCCATCGCAGTTTCGACTTCGGGACGGCGGCGCTTCATCGACGGCTATATCATGCGCGGCTCGGATGGCTCGCGGGATTCTTCCGGCCGCTTGAAGTGGCACCGCATCAGCCCGCGAGTGCGCGAAGATAACAGCGTTGACCGCTACGAGCACCTCCTTGACACGTATGATGGGATCGAACTCCGCTTTTTAGAAATGACGGTTGTCTCCGTGGATCCTCGCCGCCGCGGCGGCTACAATACGGGAGCCGATATCGGCGAATACCAAATCTTTTCCCAAGGCTACCCCGCCGAGGTAGTGCTGACCTCGGACCTGATCGAATTGCCAGCCATTCGCAACTTCGGTCGCATCACCTACGACAGCGAGGTTCCCCCCGGGACCAACCTCGAAATTCGCACCCGTTCTGGCGATCTACTAGGCAAAACCATCCGCTACTTCGACAAATCCGGCACCGAAATCACCTTTGATGCTTGGGACGGTTTGCTCAGCAGCTACAAAGGGCCGATCGACACCTCTTTCGTGCCTGCCAGTGGCTGGAGCCCCTATAGCCGAACCTATCAGCAGTCGGGTGATCGCGTCACTTCGCCGGGGTTGCGCCAGTTCTTGCAGATCCAAGTCAAAATGGAGACCACCGATCGCAATATCGCCGCAGCGATTAACTCCATAGACATCGAACTGGTCAACCCGGTAGCCTCCAACATAGTGGCCGAGCTATGGCCACCTGAAGCAACGGTGCCGGGACAGACCGAGACCTTCGCGGTCTTTGTCCAGCCCCAGTTTATAGAGGCGCCCGTCTCCTCGCGCAGCGTCGGCTTCGACGAAATTCTCCTCGTCATGCCCCCCTCCCAATATCTGCAACTCCTCGAAGTGGGCATCCAAGACCAAGCCGTTGGCGCGGAGCGGATCTTCTCGCCTTCGGGCGATCCTACCGTTTTTGTCGATGGGGCCGGCAGCCAACTCAAACTGCTGAATTCTAACTCCGATTCGCTCTGGGTGCGCCTACCTGAGTCCCTCAACGCGCAGGTGGACGCTTCCCGCGTTTACAACCGCCTCACCTCCGAGGGCGAGCAAGTGCCCGTAACCGCCGACGGCCTGCCGCTAACGGACGCCGCTTATGGCCTGCTCGAGGTGGAAGAACAGGGCGATGTCCGCTATTTCCGCCGCATCGCAGATGGCGAGAGCACACTGTCCGAGGTTTCCGAAGCCGCCTACCGCGACCTAGAAGCCGACCAGCAAGGGCCAATTCGCTACTTCCGCATCCTGCGCGGCACTGGGGCTCAGTTCCCCTTTGATGTAGCGGGCGACTCGCTTGATGCGGCGGCCTACAACCGCCTATCTTTCTCCGCTCGGGGCACCGTGGTCGCCGAGGGTGCTCTAATGCGGCTGCGCTTTGCCGCCCCTGTCTTCGTCAACGGCACCACCGTGGAAGTGGCCGTGCGCAACACCGCTGGCGGAGCCAATATGGCCGCGCCTTGGCAAAGCGTCGAAGCGGGCGACGCGACAGCACTGATAGGTAGCAATGCGCTCTCGATCAACCTACCGCTCGACGCCAAGGCAGTTGACGAGTTTCGCATCGTCCCCAATCCATTTACCCCCAACGGCGACGCCATCAACGACGAAACTGAAATCCTCTTCTCGGTTTTCAAGCTCACCGCTCCGCGACAGGCCCAAGTGAGGATTTACACGCTGGCAGGTCGCCCAATTTGGGAGCATGCCCAAGTTTTGCAAAGTGGCCGCGTCCGCATGTTCTGGGATGGGTCAGACCTCAACGGCCGCCAGGTACCGCCGGGGCTATACATTTGCCAAGTGAATCTCGACACCGATCGCGAAAGCCGCTCGGCGACGCGGACGCGCCTATTGTCTATCGCCTACTAGAATTGTTTGACAGACAAGCGGTTTTGCCATACTTAGTTTGGTCGTGGGGTATCGGTAGTTGTGCATAAGTACCACTGATCCGAGGAGGTCGTCGTGAAGAGGACGCAAAGCACTCGCTCGTTTGTGCTGACTGTTCTGATACCGTGTTGTCTCCTGTCGCTCCCTCAGCTTGGCATAGCCCAAGAATACGGTGCTCGTCTGGGCACCCTCCAATCAAGCGGCAAGGTTTCCTTTGAACCCCAAGGGCCTGGCGTCCTCTTCGGCGCCCTCGATCCGGCCAAGCGGCGGTGGTACGTGCCGCAAGAGCTCTACAACGAGTACCAGTGGAGCCAATGGGAGTACTCGAACTACGCGCGCCAACACTACGAGCGCTACGTCAGCATAACCAACGAAGGCGATTCCTACTACGACCTCTACGGCAACTTCGTCACCCGCGGGTGGCTCATTTTTAACAATTCCCAATCTCAGCCCAAGCAGTTCGGTTCCTCGGTTCTCAAAGGCAACAGATTCCAAGGTTGGTTCAGTGGATTGTTGGTCTCGGCCGACGCCAAGGGCCAGCACCACTACTCGGTGACCATCGGCGACAATATCCGCACCACGCTTACGCCTATGACCTTTTCCAAGCCCCGCTGGGACGGCATCCAGTTTGATTACGCCGCCGACAAGTACCAAGGTACGCTCATCTACTCGCGCCTCAGCCAACCCGGTGGCAGCACCACCAACGACCTGGAAGTCCTCGCTACCAATGCCACCTCCATGGTCGGCGGACGCGGCACCTTGCAGGTGGGCGACTTCGCCACTTTAGGCTTGACGGCCGTTAACGCCCATCAGTCTAACACCCTGATCAGTGGCTTCAGAGGCAACCCCGTCACCGGCAAACTCACGCTCGACCAGAACCAGACGATCTCCTTCATCGAAATCGTGCTGCGCGACGACTCGCCCGAAGACCAAGTCGGCGGCGCTGCTTTCTTCCCCACTGGCTCCGATATCATCATTACCTACAACGACGGTACGGTGGACCGCGGCAAGGATATCCGCTTCGCTCCGATCATCGAAGGCGGCTTTATCCGCCAAGGCTTCCTCTCGGCCGATGGCACCGAAGAGATCCGCCTGCGCTACGACTTTGACAGCCCGGCTTTCGTCAATCGCTCATCGGGGGCCAAGGAGGAAATCAAAAAAGTCGAGTTCCGCCTCGTGCTGGGCAATGACTACCAAGTCTGGATCTCCTCAAACAATCAACTCAACACCTCGGATGTCTCGGTGCTTTTATTAGTCGCCCAAGCCGAGGGCAATGTCCAAGACAACACCAACTTGCAGGTCGTCAGCTTCGAGTACGGGTTGCCTACGGCGACCCAAATCTGGGGGGCCACCCTCGAATTAGAAGAAATTCTCGGCTTCAACTTCTACGGCGAATACGACTTGAGCTACTCGTATGTCCAGTACCCCAATGTGCTGCGCAGAAGCCACGCGACCTCTTCGGGCCTGCGCGGCGACCGGGCCGCACCCGCTTGGATGATCAACTTCTCGCGCAACACGTATCCTTGGTTCGCCTTCGGCGAGGCCTACAGCATGGATCCGCGCTACAACACCAGGACCTTCACCACGCTAAGTTCTGGCTTCATTGACTATGAGGATGAGCGCGTCCACGTAGTCGAGTTAGTCGAGGACAACGATGACCAAGACCGCTACCCCGACACCGTGCGCAAGGACTGGCGGGCCGGCGACCAAGAAGTTTATCCCGGCTGGGACGAGAACAACGACTTCATCTCCGACTTCAACCAAAACGACAATCGCTTCCTCTCCAACTCCGTACCCGACTACGAAGAGCCTTTCCTCCGCCACAACGTCGATCGCCCCGAGTTTCTCTTCGGCATTGATCTCAACAACAACGTTTGGATTGATCGCTTTGAAAACGACGAGGCCCCCGACTACCCCTACAAGAAGGACCACCGGGGTTTCAACCTATATGGCGGTATACACTTGACGCCAGAAGTCCGGCTGATGGCCGGAGTGCTGCGCGAGGATCTCATCTCTTCGAATCAAGCAAACCGCGTTGACTACGTGCTTTTCACCGTCGATAAGTCCACGCCTAACTGGGGCCGCTTTCGCTTCTTTGAAATGCTCAAGTCCGTCGAAGACGACATTCCCGACGACCTCCAGCAGTGGTTGCCCAACGCCAATATCCGCACCGGCGAGTCCACCAAAATTGAGGACCCCCTCATCGCTCCCGACACCTATATCAACGCCCTGTGGGTGGGCCACGATTATCAGCGGGGCGGCTTTATCACCAAAAACTTTCTCAAATACGACACGTATCACCAGCGCCTCAACGAGGACCAACTCGCCCCTTTGGGCCTGCGCCAGCGCGACTTTTTCTTTGGCTTCATCAACAAGGTGAGCTACCGCCTCAACCTAGGCCAACTCTGGGTCGAGCCGCGTTGGAAGAGTGAGTACCGCAAACAGACCATTGACTTGCTTTCGCAAGAAAGACGGACCGAACTTGCCGAGATCGGCGGATTCCTGCTGGGCTTTCCCATGCTCCAGCACACGACCCTGCAACTCGGCCTAGAGTTGACCTTCGTCAATGATTTCGAGCGCGATCTCAACGACTTCAACAGCGTCGTCGGAGCCGCTCAGTTTACTAATGTATCCGACTATCTGGGGTACAAGCTCACCACGCAGATGGGCATGCGGATAGACCGCCGCAACCCCAAGGGCGACGAATCCGAGACCATCACCGAAAGCTTCATCGCCGTTTACGCTGGCCTACAATAAGTTTGGCCCTATGGTACCGAGCTTGCAGATCGGTCGCCGCGAACTTTGGACCGGCACCCTCATTACCCTATTGGCCTTGGGCCTGCGTCTCTTTTACCTGAGTGAACTCTCCACCAGCCCGCTTTTCTCCGTTCCGGTCGTCGATGCCCGGACCTATGTCGATGATGCCCGCTATCTCAGCGAGGTCTCTTGGGCCGGTCGGCCGACGCCCTTTTGGCAGCCGCCGCTCTATCCCTATCTGCTCGGCCTCCTCTTTTCTCTGAGCGGCGAAAACTATTACCTGCCCCGTCTGCTCCAAGCCCTATTCGGTGCGCTCATCTGTGGGTGTACCTATTTGCTCGGCCTCCGCCTCTTTCCGCCGGCCGTGGCACTTGGTGCGGGGCTAGCCGCTTCCTGCTATGGCCCGCTGATTTATTTTGGCGGCGAACTGTTGCCCACCATCCCGGCACTCCTCCTCGACTTGGCTCTGCTTCTCTTGCTACTCACCGCTCCCTTAAAGCAGCGCTGGCCGTGGCTGCTCGCCGGGCTGGGGCTGGGGCTGGCCGCCCTGGCGGTATCCAATATTCTCCTCTTCGCGCCGGCGTTGCTCGCTTGGCTCTGGTTTTCCCAAGGCAACTTTGTCCAGCGGAGTGCCTTGTTGCTGCTCGGCATCGCGCTGGTCATCGCCCCGGTTGCGCTGCGCAATTACCTAGTTGGCGACGACTGGGTACTCATCTCGCACAACGCCGGCATCAATTTTTATATTGGCAATAACCCCGACTACCAGCGCACGGTCGACATTCGTCCTGGCAGGGCTTGGCTCGAACTAGCAGAAATGCCCAAACGCGAAGCCGGCATTGAACGCCCATCGGCTAAATCCCATTTCTTTTTTGTCCGTATTTGGGATTTCGCCGCCGCCAATCCACTCGACTATGCGTGGCTACAGCTTTACAAGCTCTATCTGTTTTGGCATGGCGACGAAATAAAGCGCAATATCGATCCGTATTTCGCCCGCCGCGATTCGGTGCTTTTGTCCGCCCTCCTGTGGAAAAAGGGCGTCGCTTTTCCCTTCGGATTAGTAGCCCCATTCGCCCTCTTAGGTCTAGTGCTTTTTGCGCGTAACTCAGCGGGCAAGACTGAGCAGGGGCGTCTCTTTTTGCTATTCACTCTGACGTACATGGTCTCGGTGGTGCTCTTCTTCGTTACCGCACGCTACCGGCTATCTGTCGTGCCCTTGCTTTTACTCTACGCCGGCTTCGGGCTGTATTCACTATGGCAAGAAGCACAGTACCGCAGAAAGGCTCTAGTGGCTTTGGCCGTGCTGTTGCTCATGGCCAATGTCGGTGCTGGAGCTATGGACGCGGAGGGCGAACCGCAGCAGCACTTCTGGCTAGGCTATGCGTACGAGCGCAACGGTATGCCGGCTAATGCGATGCGCGAATACAAGTGGGTCCTCAACCAACTTCCCGACCACGATGATGCACTCTTGCGCCTAGCAGCTCTCTACGTCGACGAAAAGGAATATCGCAAGGCCATCGATCTCTACAGGCAATATCTGGAGTTCTACCCCGATGCCGACCGAGTTCGCTACTTCCTCGGCAATGCCCTATTGCACATGCGTCGCTACAAAGACGCCATCGCCACTTACGCGCAGGTCGCCGAAAAACGCCCCAACTGGGCGGCCATTCACGGCCGAATCGGCTACGCTCACGCCATGGCCGGCCAACTCGGGCCAGCAGCCGATGCCTATCGCCGCACCCTAACGCTGCGCCCCGACTCCACGGTGGTGCGCTACCAGTTGGCTCGGCTCTACGAAACACAAGGCCAGTTACAGGCCGCTGCCGCTGAATACCGCACACTGCTGGAGCAAGCCCCGGCCGAACCCGAGTACCGCATCCGCCTCGCCGATCTGCTCGTCGCAGAAGCAAGCGATGGGCAAGCGACCGCGATGTTGGAACAGACGCTCCAGACTCAAAGAGCAGAGGCCCTTTTGCGCCAAGCTATCGATCTAGCACCAAGCCGAGTCGAAGGCTATTGGAGCATGGGGTTACTCTTGGCTCGCCAGAACCGCTATCCCGAAGCACTAACATCTTTTGAGAAAATTGCCGAACTCGTGCCGCAGGATCCGCAAGCACACGCCTGTCTGGGCAATCTTTACGAGCGTCTCGGCAGAACAGCCGAAGCGCAGCAACACTTTGCTGAATACGACCGGCTCAAGCGGAAACGGCACTTGCAGGACCAGGCAATGGCAGAAGTAGAAAAGAATTTAGAACTGGTGCAGAAAATACTCGGACCGCGATAGTATCCGCATTCAATAGGCCACACCCACTAGCCGGGACTGACCGTCTTGTTGGGCATCCCCTTCTATCGCCAACCGCACGATATAGAGCCCCGGCGGGACTAGCTGTCCCTGGGCATCGAGTCCCGCCCACGTCTTGTCTTCGTAGCGTCCGTTGCGTTCGGGAGCGTCGTGAATGCGGCGAATCAATCGGCCACTCAGATCGTAAACGGCGATCTTTACTGGGCGAGCAACATCCAACGCGAGCAAGTTATAGTACACTCTAGCCACATCGTTGACCCGATCCCCATTAGGAGTGAAGACCGTGGGCACAATCTCCATTTGGTCTAGCAAACGACCTCCGCGCAGCACCGCGGGGCTCAATACGGTAGTACCGGATAGATCGGCATCGTCGTCTGTGGCCAGTGTTGCTGCATCGCCCGAAATGATGGCCTGCGATATCCCCCCCTCTTCGTCGGAAAGCCGGACCGCCGCGGTAAAGTTGGTGCTATAAGTCAGCACCTCGGTCTGAAAATGGATTTTTACGAGTGTGCTGCCTGCTTGCAGAAAGGGAATCCGCACCGAAAACTTGTCGTCTTCTACCGCGAGAATTTGGGCTCCGCCACCGCCGGTCGTGTCCTCAAGCCCGGCAAAGACGCGCTCGGCGACGAGTTGTCCGGTTTCATCCACCAACTCCAGGCGATCTATGCTTTCTACTCGGGTGGGGGTGAATATCTCTATGGTGTCAAAACCGCGCAGGTTGGCCGTCTCCAAAACCGGGCGCACGGCGTACGTAAAATTCGTGTTTTCGGCGATGCGAACCTCGCGCGGGAAAATCTCGCCGATGACTTCGTCGGCGAAGGGCGGCGTCAGCACATCAAAACTCAGGGATTTCAGCCCCCGAGCTGCCTCCAGATCATCGCTCTGAAAAAAGACTTGAAACTGGAAGTAGCGATTCGGACTGGGAGAGGCGATTGGAATCCCAAGGCCATTGGCCGCACTCGCGGGATAGGGCGTGCTGAAGGGACTCCAGTTGATTAGATCGTCCTTGATGCGGCCGGGGTTCCACTGGCGGCCAAGGGCGTCGGCCTTGGGCAGCGTCTCGTACTCAGCTAGTTCCATTTCCCGGGTTGGGTCCTCCAAAGAGAACGAAATCTCCTCGGCGTCGCGCTGAGCTGCTAGCAGCCGAGTGAAAACAAAGGGCGTGGCGTCACCGGCCGTGCGGGTGCGGATCTGCAGACGGGAAAACACCTCGGGACCGATGGCTTCTTCTATCCACCGCATATCGCCCCAGAGCGCGGGCTGGCCGGCGTCAAATATATCCGAAATGTACTGAGCCTCGGAGAGGAAACCCGTGCCGTACACCTCAAATTCGTCGATCTCAAAGTTGACCGTAGAGGTGGCTCGCAGGCGCACAAACTGGACGTAACTAGGCGGCTCTATGATCACATCGACAACGGGATTTTCATTGTCGACCTGCAACAGCAGTGGGTCCCAGATCAAACTGCCGTCGTTAGTCAGGCTGATTCCGTCGTTGGTGAAAAGCTCGAAGGCCCGCAAGAAGTCGTTGTGAAAGGGCGTAGTGGGAGATTTATGTACGGTATTGCGCGGATAGAAGCGGATGCGATTGACGCCAAAACGCCCGCCCAAGTTGAGGATGACCAGCGTACCCAGCGCGTTGAAATTCTTGCGCTCAAACGCCTTTTTTTCGCCTCCTTCTTCACCACTGAGCAACTCCTGCAAGGCCAGTAGGAGGTCGTTGCGATCGAATATACTACCACTGGCGACGCCGACATCGCGCCCGAAGTCAAAGATGT
>RKRN01000001.1 GCA_007571365.1 Candidatus Latescibacterota bacterium | reverse complement strand
CCTGATCGCCGGCACCCACCGACGCGAATACGACGACTTCATCGGCCAAGTCCGCACCTATCGCCAGCAGATCATCACCTTCCTCCAAGACCGCGATGCCTTCGGCTCCCGCGAGTGGTTCAACGATGACGACGGCTTCCGCGCCGACTTGCGCGACCTGCCGCGCTTTCACGAGCAACCCTGGACGGTCGCCGACAGCCTGCGCCATGCCTTGCCAGCCCTGACCGCGCTGGCACTGTACGCAGCCGGGCTCTTTGTCTTGGCCAACCGGCTCTTTGCCCGCTACGACGCGATATGAGCAATTACTAAAAGAAGGAGAGATTTCTGATGCTAGCAGCCATTGTAAAACGCGAATTCATCGACCACCTCCTCAGCCTGCGCTTCAGCTTGGCTGATGGTGCTCAACGTCCTCAGTGTTGTCGGCGGCTCCTACGAATTCCGCCGAGACCACTATATCGAGCAAGTTTAACAACACTCAAAAACAAGGAGAACACCACACCATGAAACCTCTAGCCATTCAAGCCCTGCATTTCGCCCTAGTCGCCATTTGGTTCGTTCAATCTGCGGGCATAGCACAGGAAGGCGACTCCAGCCCTACCGCCGCGCCTAAGTCCCAGTACGGCGGTTTTGCGTCCGATGCCGCCGGGCACCAAGCCTATCTCGACTACCTCCACGGCCTAGAGACGATTCCGGTCGAAGCCGGTGTCGAATTGCAGCAGGCTATCAAGGCCATCCCCGTCGAGTCAGACATCGTCCTTACTTCCACGCAAGAAGCCGGTCTGCGCGACTGGCTCTACGACTTCCTCATCGCCTTTTCCGCTTCCGGCAGCGACAGCCTCGCCGCGGTGTTTTACCTCCGCGAGGGCGTCAACAATCCCACAGGGATTAAAGAAATAAAAAAGCAATTTGCAGCCTTTGAAAGCGGCCCGGCAGCCGCCCAACTAAAGTCAATGGGGATTGAAATGCCCGAGCAGCCTGTTGACGATACGCCTTTCGCTCTCTTTCAAGCCATGCACAAATTCGGCCTCGCCATGCAGGGACGTACCCACTTCTTTGGCAACATCTCCTTTTTGGCCAGCAAGTATAGCGTGTTCGAGCCGCAAGGCGAGTATGAAAGCTATAGAGACTACGCCAAGACTCATGGCCTGCTTCCGCTAGGTGCTATCGAGTGGTCTCCCAAGCTGAGAAAAGAGATTGAGGAAGTCATACCGACAGGGGCGGTTTTTGCCCAGTTCATGTTTATTGCCGAAGAGCCCGAAGAGTTCGCAAGCTTCGAGGGAACGATACGCCATCCGTTTTTCGCCCGACTTGTCTGGAATCCAGAGAAGAATATGTGGCGTCTTGTCGAAGCCTTCGCGTCTAATGACGCGCCGGTTTTGTTCCTGTTCAATGCCATGTGAGACGGACGTTAGCCCAAGCTCCGTCCGTTACAAGGGCGGGCCGCTCGGCTCGCCCTTGCTTCAATACCCCTCCTTCCGCATCAGACGCGGCCTCAGCAGGCAGCGCAACCCTCCCTAAATGAGCGGCAGTGTGCCCTTGTGCCCTGAGCGGGTCGAAGGCGGTGCCCTGAGCGGGTCGAAGGCGGTGCCCTGAGCGGGTCGAAGGCGGTGCCCTGAGCGGGTCGAAGGCGGTGCCCTGAGCGGGTCGAAGGGCACACGCAAACGAAAAGCGCGATGATTTGACGCACTTGTGCGATGTATCCGCGCACTTTTGGGGCCTCAGAGGCGCGTCGCAGAGAACGTGAGAGAAAAATAACATATTTTATTTATTTTTATAACTCACTATTTAACAAATGTTTAAGTCATATAAAACCAAAATAATCGGCGCAATTATCGCCGCTGCTCACACTTTGGCACGATACTTGCATTAGTTCACCATTGCACAGTCACCTGTTACGAAGATGGGAACATAACGGACCAGTGCGAGGGAGACATCTGCATAGGATGCATTTTCGGCGTCGCCATTTGCCTTGACTACCCGTAACCAATAGGTCATGCACTAGATTCTTGGGGTTGCGGCTAGCTCCGCAACCCCAAGAATCCTGCAAATCAACGAGGACAACCCTAAACAAGGAGAACACCATGCAACCTTTAGCCATTCTCACCCTGTCTTTAGTCCTGCTCGCCGTCCCCGGTGCTACAGCGCAGCCCCAGTACGGGGACTTTGCATCCGCTGACGACGTGTACCAAGCCTATCTCGATTACATCCACAGCTTGGATATGATCCCGGTTGAGGCTAGTGCCGAGTTGCAACAGGCCATCAATGCTATCCCGGTCGAATCGGATATTGCCATCACTGACGATAAAGAAGCTAGCCTGCGCGACTGGCTATACGACTTTTTAGTCGCCTTTTCATCTTCGGGCAGCGACAGCCTCGCCGCGACTTTCTACTTGCGCGAAGGCGTTGACAACCCGGACCAGATACAGCGGATAAAAGAGCGACTGGAAAGCGGGCCCAGTCCCGAAGAAATCGCCGAAGTAAAAAAAGCTCAAGAGATGATGAAGGCGGCGGGACTCACAATGAGTATCCCCATTCCCGAACCGGTCTCCGATGCCGGCGATACGCCCCTAGCCATCTTAAAAACGCAGCACCGAAAAAGTCTCGATGCGAAGGGATGCGATTACTTCTTCGGCAACGCCTCCTTTTTCGACAGCAAGTACCGCATGTTTGAAGTACAAGGCGAGTACGAAAGCTATGTGGATTACATCAAGACCCACGCCCTGCTCCCCATGGGCTATCAGGGTTCGTTTCGCCTGGAAAACGAAATCGAGGAAGCTCTACAGGCTGGCAAAAAATGGGTAGCAGCCCAGTTCATGTTCATCGCCGAAGAGCCTGAAGAGTTCGCCGACTTTGAAAAGGGACCGATGCGCTACCCGTTTTTCGTCCGCCTCGTCTGGATCCCTGAAAAGGCTCTGTGGCGTCTTGCAGAGGTCGTCACGCCAAACAATGCGCCGGTTCAGTTTTCGTTCCTGTAGCTGGCAGAGTGCCGCCGCGACAAACAACCTATTGAAAAAGATGAACCCAACAACCAAGGAGAATACCATGAAAACTTTAGCTATTAGCACTCTGTCTTTCGCCCTGATCGCTGCTTGGTTCGCCATCTCCAGCGCGGCGGCCGATCCTAAAAGCCAGTACGGCGGCTTTTCATCCCATCCCGACAGCCTCCAAGCCTTCTACGACCACATTCACGGTCAAGAGGTGATGAAGGTTGAGGCCGGCGACGCATTGCGGCAGGCCATTGAGGCGATCCCGGTCGATCTGGGTGCTCCCATTAACCTAGAGCAAGAAGCCGGACTACGCGACTGGCTCTACGACTTCTTAGTCGCCTTTTCATCTTCGGGCAGCGACAGGCTCGCCGCCGCGTTTTACCTGCGCGAGGGGGTCAATAACCCCGACATGATACAGACGCTAAAGGAGCAACTTGCACACCAAGAGATCCCAATAAGCGATACGCCCTTCGACCTATTTGCAGCCGGGCACAAGATGCTACTCGGCATAACAAAACGCGACTACTTCTTTGAGAACGTGTCCTTTTTCGACAGCGTGTTCAAAGTGTTTGAGATGCAGGAGGCGTACGATAGTTATGAGCTCTACCTCGAGACGCACGGCATGGTGCCGAGAGGCACTATGAGTTTTCATCTCAAACTACAAGACGAAGTGGAGAAAGTGCTGCGAGCGGGCGAGCAGTTGGTCTTTGCCGATGTCATGTTCATCGTCGAAGAGCCGGCCGGAGTCTCCGATTGGTCGTGGCAGGGGCGCACCCCGTCCTTCTTCCGGCTAGTGTGGGATTCTGAGCGGACTATGTGGCGGCATGTCGAGGTCTATTTCAGCCGCGGCGTACCGCAGAGCTTTCTCTTTAACGTCATGTAATCCACCCTTACCACTCAGGAGAACGATCATGCACCGTCTAACGCTAACGGCAACGACCCTAGTCGCCGTGCTCTACACGAGTTGGGTTCATGCCAACCAACTGCCGCAGACCGC
>RKRN01000302.1 GCA_007571365.1 Candidatus Latescibacterota bacterium | reverse complement strand
GCCGACCAGCCGCGGTATCGGACCGATTTCGGGAAAGGGTTCAAGGCGGACCTGCGGAGAGAACCGGCCCCCCGCATTAAACGCACACAGCCAACCAGCTTGGCCGGAGTCAGTCCGGGGCTGCCAGTCTTGCCATACTGCTGCCAAGTCTAGGTCACCATCGCCATCCACATCGCCCAACTCGGCTACGGGCCGGCCGCGCGGTCCGCTGGCCAATCCATGCAGGTCTAAAGGATAAAAGCGCGGTAGGGCAAACAGCGTCCCCACCGGACGCGGTGCTTGCCCCCTCGGCGGCGCGATCGCTGAGTCGGGCCTTGCCGCATGGGTCAACTCGATCCAATCAACCTCCACGGCCGCGGGGATTTCTTCCGGCCCCTCTATCTCCTGCGCGTAGTTGCACAAGGGCAGACGGAGGCGTATTGCGCGCAATTCACCTTCCCAGACGCGCCGATAGACCTTTGCCCCGCTTACATAGGTCTTGGATGCCACACTATCAATCGTCACCTCCTGCCAATCCGCGGTGTACGTATGACGTTGGCTTTTGAGCAAAGTGATATGGTCAATTCCCGTTCCCGGCGGTGCATGAATAAAGAATCCTCGGTGCGCCGCGTGCGCCACATTCTTCCACAGGAGCGTAATCTGACTCTCGATCGGCTGTGGATGCAGCATGCGCAGCCGGACGCGCAGGCGGTTGAACAGGGCCGAATCGAAGCCCAGCGGCGGGGAGATCAATTCGACTATAGGACGGATACCAGGCGCAAAATCCCGGGGCGCAACGCGCCAGACGCCGCCGGCTGTTTCCGCCTGCAACGGGACTCTAACCACGGCACCCGAAGCCTCACTTTCCCAAGCCACCCAACCTTCGCTATCGCCGTCCTGTGCAAAATCCCACGTGACAGCACTCAGACGCGATGTGTGCAGCAACGACAGGGCTATCAACGCGACCAATCCACCGGATCGCAAAGCATGTTTCACTGCTGACGTTAGCAACTGCATGGAATTGGCCCTCCGCTCGGTTCGGCCCACAGCGGATGATGGTCCAGCACAGTCCGCAGATCGCGCAGGCGACTGGTGGATCCGTGTGCGTACGCATGGTGAAATGCTACCAAGTCTCCCAACAAGGTCTCTTCGGGCAGAAAAGGATCTGGCCAAATGCTGGCATACCAAAAGTGGAACAACAGCAGTTTGGCATCGCCGTATTTCTGACTCATGTACTGCATGGCTCGCTGAGGAGCCAGTTTCTCTTGGTGCGCCTTGAGCGGGTCGGAAAAGTCGTGATAGTGATAGAGGTGATAGGTCTTGGCTTCAGCAACAAAGCGGGGCTGGCACCCGTGTTGTTGCAGCCGATACGCTAAGTCCCATCCTTCGCTAAAGGCCATGTTGGGATCAAAACCGCCCACTTCCAAAAAAGCCTCTTTAGAAACCATCCCGTTGTGCGGGAAAAAGCCCAGCCAACCAATCGGGGAAGCGGGATGTTGAGCAAAAAGCGCGGCTATTTGTTCCTGCATGGTCTTGAGTTCGGGAAAGGGATACCCACCCAGCACGGCACGGGCTTCGATGCGGTCAAAGGCGTTGCGGACCATCTCCTCGGTCAGGACTACCTCTTGGCGGTAGACGCGGAGGTACTCGCGCACTACACTCGGCGTCTTGTCGGCCATGGGGCTCCCCCGTTGAGGGTCTTGCAGGTACTCCAAATCGGGCAGGCTGTATTCGGCCCCGCACAGCAGGGACGACCGCCCACCCTGTTCTAGTGCTTCGACATGGCACTGGAGCCATTGCGGATGCGGCAGCGCATCGCCATCCAAGAAGGCGACAAATTCCCCCTTTGCGGCTTCTACCCCTCGGTTGCGCGCCATACAACGCCCCTCGTTGGGCCGCAGGCGAACCACCGTTAGCTCCATCTGGCGACCCACTTCGTCGAGCATCGCGGCGGTCCCATCGCTACAGCCATCGTCCACTACAACGACTTCAAAGCACTCCACCGGCATAGTCTGACCGCGCAACCCGGCTAATACCAGCCGCAGCCGTTCCTGTTGGTTGTGCGTGGCTATGACGACCGAAATATCCATCTCAGATGCACTCAAAGACGAGCCGGCACTCGTATTGCAAGCCTTCCGGCACATAGGCTTGCGGACCGGCGGCCGTCTCGCGCCAAGCCAACAGTTGCGGTAGGGCCTTGACCGAATTGGAGCACACCACGCGGTGGCAGTCCAACTGGCCAAAGTAAAAATCGCCATAGCGACCGCCGACTGCGGCAATATGACGTCGCAACGCAGCGTCGGCGACATTGTCCTCGGTCATGGCCTGCGGGCCAATGACGATGCCGTGGAACTCCACCGGCAGCCAACCACGCCCCGAAGCAAAAACCTCTGCCCACGTGTGCCCGAAGATAAGGTCTTGGTATGTCGTCAATTCCAAACGACCATCGCCCGTGGGGTACACCGCTAAGGCCCCAGTAACCTCCCGTGCCGCGATCCCCTGTAGGCGACACAGAGCGATAAACGCATTGGCCAGCGTTATGCAGTGGCCGCCATCTTCGCTCAACACTACGCGGATGCAAGAGGCCAAATCTTGTGCCTGTTCTTTAGTTTTTTTAAAGCGCTTAGTCTCGGCCAATTGAGCGTAGATGCGACGTGCCTTTTCTAAGGGATCGTCTACACTGTCCAAGTCCAGTGCGGCAAAGAAGTTTTTGACCGTGGCCGCTTGGGCTAACTCGGGGTCAATCTCCCGGTAGCGGCGGGATTCGCCCGCCGACAGCCGGGTCGGCTCCGTTGGCCCCACGCGGCTCTGCACGGTCAACTCACAGGTATAAGAAAAATCTATCGAGGCCGAATCGGCTTCCTCTACCCGGACGGGATAGCCGTAGAAAAAACCGGCCTGTGGAACAAAGCAAGTTCGCAGGCCGTCGGGCGTACAGGCGCACAACTCGATAGCACCTTGATGCGGATTCGGTATGGGATAGGGGAGAAAGAGCCGAGCTTGGGTGTCTGGTGGCAAGGTTGAGCGGTAGAGCCGATAGGTATAGGTGAGGCGGTAGCGCTGACGCTTCCGCTGCGGTACGAGGTGGCCATTCGCAGAAAAAAAATCGCGGCGTTTCGCCTCAAGAGCGCGATAGTCGCTTTCAAAAAACATCGGCTCGTGGTCGTAGAGCCAATTCCAAGAATACGCCCGGTCAAAGGAGATTCTGTTGCCCTGTCGGATATGCGGCAGGCCACGACTCAGGTTGCGATCCAGCAAGGAGCGAATTTCGGCCTCGCCGAGATCGGCCGGGGTGCTCAGGTGGAGGTGATGGATAAATTCGGGCTCAGACATCCGATAGGCCGTCTCTATCTGGTGGGGGGAATGCTGTTTTACAAAAAAGGCGTCGATCACATCTGCCGCCGCTTCGTTGCCATCCCACGCCCGGATGTGCGCGGCAAAGGCGCGGCAGCGCGAGGCAAACTCGGCGCGGCAGGCCAACAGATCGTCTATGGCCGCCAGCAGAGGCTCCACTTGGAGAAATTCGTCCCAGTTGAGCTTGCATCCCAAACCAAGATCGCGCACCCGGTTGAGGTGGTACTCTTGGTCCAAATGTTCGGGCGCACCGACCACCGGCACGCCTTGGCGCAAGGCGTGATAGATGGAACCAATGCCGCCCAACCCCACAAAGAGGGCCGCCCGTGCCAACACCCACGCCGCCGGTACGAAATCAACGACGCGGATGTTGGGAGCTTCTACCGGTCCTGACCAACGACCGGACGTGGTCACCAAGACGCGATAGGGCTTATTGGCCATGCCGGGCAGCACCGCGTCGAGAAAGCCGGGATGAGCACCCGTGCTGCCGCAGTTGAAATAGACCAGCGGCAACGAATCGTCCCAATCGTCCAACACCGCGACCGGACGGAGCGGTGGCGACTCGATTAGCGGCCCGACATAGTAATAGTGCGATGGCGTGTCTTCGCCCGGCGGATGAAACTGCGGCACGTCGGCCACCAAGTAGAAGGTGTGG
>RKRN01000246.1 GCA_007571365.1 Candidatus Latescibacterota bacterium | reverse complement strand
CCGCGCCCGACTTTGCCTTGCCGACTGTGCAGGGCAGCACGGTGGCGTTGAGTGAGTGGCGGGGGCAGCCTGTGTTGTTGGCCTTTGTTACGGCGGGGTGTCCGTATTGTCAGAAGCTATACCAGGAGCTCGAAGCCTTTGAACTGAATGAGGGCCAACAACTCGTGTTGATCTGCACCGGAGAGGAGGGGGCGCGAAAGATCGGCGGGACCTATGCGTTTACGTATCCGGTGTTGATCGACTCGGCGGATACCGTTTCGCAGGCATACAAAACTCCCGGGGTGCCTACGGTTTATCAGATTGATGGTGCCGGGAAGGTGGTGGACTTGAAGGTGGGGTGGCCGTCGGCTTGGGCGTTTGTCCAGCGGTTTGGCCGCGCACCGCCGAGCGAAGGGGCTTGAGGCCATGCACTCAATGAAAGTGCCCTGAGCTTGTCGAAGGGCCCTTGCAAGATGTCTCTTTTCACTACGGCCCAGAAAGGAGGTGCTCGCGTTTGCATAACTGGATCGTCGGCCGTATTTCGGACGATTTGCTGCTCGTATTTGTTGTATCCTTAATAAGGAGAAACTAACCATGAACGCTTTCACGTTTGTTTTGCAATCGACGCTGCTGGCTCCACTGGTCGAGTTTGCTACCTCGACGAGCGGGCACGTGGAGCCGCGTCAGGGCTTGGCCTTGGGGTGGCTGGGCAGCGTGGTGGCCGGGCTGGCGGTGGTGTTCGGCTCCGCTGAGCGGACGCAGGCCGGCGGCTGCTACGGGATACCTAAAGGCGGTAGCGACTGGGTCTGCACCACCGCGCCATGCGCTTGGGACCACGATGGCACGGTCCTATTGACGTATGAATACCTCTACGCTCACAGGAGAGCATCCGGTTCAAACCACTGTGCGAAGACTTCAAGCTCCTGCAGCTGCACTCCTTGATCTACCATCTGGGTATATCGTGGCTGTCGCCGAATAGGAAGGTAGTTTTGTACAACTGAGCCATATAGCGGATGTGACATACGAGGGCCGGGTGCCACCGCCGCTATATGGCCTCTGTTCTCTACGTATCTGTCGAGCGCATACAGGTAGGGCGTTCGACCGGTTAGTCTCCCTTCACGACTGGAGGTCAATGATGCGCTACTTACTATGTACGATTGGATTATTGGCTACGGCACACGGGGCCTTTGGCTTAACGTGGGATTTCGACGACGGCACCAGGTGGGGCTGGACCGCCCACGAGAGTCCTTCAGGGAACGACGGTGGGGTTATGACCACTACGGTGTACAGCGAAGTCGCAGATGGCGTTTGGCGCATTGCGCCGGTGCCCGTCGCACAACGACCGGCTCTTAGCTTGCTCTCGCCGCTGATTGGGGAAGACTCGGCTCTGTTCGACCAAGTCACTCTAAGGCTCCGCATCGTCCATGATCGCCCCACCGAGGGGAACCTCCTGATGCAGTGGTTCAATGGCGAGTCTAGACGCCGCACACAAGAAGCAAAAGAAGAGGTATTAGACGAACCACTGGACCTTTCGGGGTTTACGACGGGCTTTTATCAACTTTACCCCACGGAATGGGAAAACATCACGATAGATATACGGGCTTTGGAAGCGGCGGCGGAAGCGAGACGAGCAGACCCGCTGGCGACTATCATTAACCCCTCGGATACCTCGGTGGTTTGGCAGGACACCCTCTTCCACGTACAACTCGACCTAAATTTGCAAAGGTTGGAACCAGACCGGGGGCTGGGCGATCATCCGGCCTTTGTCGCAGTGGACTGGATTGAACTGACGGGGGCCGAAGAGTTGCTGTTAGGCGAGTTGTCGCCCCCGGGTACTTTCCGAGGTCGGGGCCCGCGGCGCGTTGTTTGCCGCCCCGCGTTTTTCGGTGCTAGGCGAGGAGGTCGGCAGCGGAATATCGCAAGGCACGTTGGGCGATATGGACGGGGATGGCGATGCCGATCTGGTGGTGGTCTGGCAGTACTGGAAGGTCGTTTGGGCAACCGAAGAGACTAATGAGAGGATATACCATGCGGGTTGGACGGTCGCGTCCAGCGACGGGTTGGGCGACTTGGTTCCCACCCGGCGGGGGCTTCGTCCCAGCCCAGACGGCGGTGCGCCGATTATGGAAATTGCCGGGGGGGATTTCAACGGGGATGGCCTGCTTGATCTGGCGTTTAGTGAAGGTGAACAGACCCTCGAATTGTGGCTCAACCGCGGTAAGCAGGGCTTTGAAACCATCCTGCAGCTATCTGATTTTTATTTTGCAGGCCTCGCTGATGGGGATGGCGACGGCGATGTGGACCTGTTGGGTATAGAGCACGATCCCCTACGGGACGACCTGCTCTGGTCTACCGTGATAATGTGGATCAATGACGGCACGGCCGGGTTTGTCCACCATGATCGGTTCGCTCTCGACACCGACGAGGACTTCTGGCCTTGGTTGCTGGCCGGGCAGCCGTTGGGCGAGGCCGTGCGCCTGTTGTGGGGCTGTGTGTGGTGCTACCAGCCTACTTGGCGGCTGACTCAGCCGTGGGCGGCCAGCGATCAGCCTCCGCTGTTTTTTGACGCTTCCTATGATCTGCACCTGCTGGCCGATCTGGATGGCGATGGGGCGGTGGAGTTGGTCGGGACGCCCGAGCAGAATCTCTACTTCGATTTTTTGGGCGACACCTACCACGGCTTGGCCTTGTGGCGGGTGAACGCTTCGGGTGAAGTGGACCGCCACACGCTGCTGGGGCCGCAGGTGCTGGTGCCGAATGAGGGCGGGGTGGTTGCCAGCGACCTCAATGGCGATGGCCTACTGGACATGGCTGTGCTCGATATCAACGTGACGACGGGTCCGGTGCTAGTGGTGCTGGTCGGCCAGCGCGACGGGGTGCCCGTGGTCGAAGGGCGTTACCCGCTGCCGGGCGTGGGCGACGAGGTGCTCGCTGGCGATGTGGACGGCGATGGGGCCGACGATTTGGTGGTGTTAGGGCGGAGTATGGAAGGCGGTCCGGGTGGGGCGTTTGTCTTTCTCAATCAGCACACTCTGAGTACCGCGATAGCGGCTGAGGCGGCTACGCCGCCGGCGTTTGCTCTCGGTGCGAATTATCCCAATCCGTTCAATCCGGCTACGACGATCCCCGTTGCGGTGCCTGCCGATGCGGGCGAGGTGGACGTAACTATCTACAACGTGTTGGGGCAGCCGGTGCGGCAGGTATGGAAGGGGCCGCTAGCAGCGGGCGAACACAAGCTGGCTTGGGATGGTCGGGATAGGCAGGGACGAGTCGTCGCCGCCGGAGTGTATTTGTATCGGTTGCAGGCGGGTGCCCAGACGCGCCTCGGCAAGATGGTCAAACTCGAATAGACGCATGAACTTGGAGCTGACATGCTAAAAAAATTGCGCCAACACATAAGGGCTGGCTTGAATCATCTGAGCGTCCGTCTGGAACAGACTAGCACGTTCAAGGGCCTGCCGCGCCACGAGTATCCCATATTGATCTTTTTCCACGGCTACTGTCTGGCTCATACCATTCGCCCGCTGATCGTAGGACGAGCCCTGCGAGCACGCGGCTACCCGGTAGAATTCGCTGGAGTCGGGCCGCACACCACCCGCATCGCCGCCGAGGGATTCCCGGTGTACGCGGTGGAGACCCTGCCGCAAAGCCGCATGGACGAATACATAGCCCGCGCCGACTACGGCTATTACAATGCCGAGTGGATAGACCGCTGTATACGAGCCGAGCGTACCCTCATCCGACGGCTCCGCCCGGCTCTCGCGCTGGCCGACATGCGCCCCACCTTGCCGCTGACCGCCGCTCTTGAAGGGGTCGATATAGCCCTGATAGAGGCCGGCTACAACCAACCAGACTATCCTTCTCCCATTCGCCTGCCCCCCACCTTTTCCTTGGGCACTGAGCTCTTCGACGAATACGCCCGCACCGAGGTCGCCGCCTTTAAGCCACACCACACCTTCTACTTGGTGGCCGACGTGCCGCAGTTTCATCCGCCGGGCGAAGACACGCCATCGCACTATTACTATG
>RKRN01000170.1 GCA_007571365.1 Candidatus Latescibacterota bacterium | reverse complement strand
GTGGGCGTTCATGGTCGGGCGGTGGGGAAGAAATCGACCCGCCGTTCCGCTTGTCCAATACCGAGTTGGCCGTTGGCAATACGCCGGGCGGTGTCATCGACTTCGCGCTTGCTGAGGGGTGGATTTTCCCACAACAAATCGACAGCGGGCGAAATCTAGCGCGGGGCGCGGCCGATAGGGGGGGCGGCATGAGTTCGCCCCTGCCCTCAATTAGTCAGGCGTCGCTGGCGGCCATGATCGACGAGGATGCAGAAACGGCCTTTCGGCGCAAGGCCAGTGCCGCTGGGGAGGTGGTCATCGCCCGCGGCATTATTATGGACTTGGATTTGGGCGCGCGTTTTGGCGTCAACCGGATCCGGTTTTTTCCGCGCAACACAGTCCGCGCCAATGAGGAATTCAAGTTCGAAAACGACTTTATGCGCGGCTATTCGCTAGAATTGAACGATGGCAGCGAAGAGACGTCCGTAGAAGGTCGCCCGCAGTACACGACCTTCGTCCGGGTCGAGGACAACACGGAGGCAGTCGTCGATTTGTCCCTGCCCTTGCAGTTCGTGCGCTATGTGCGGCTAGTGTCGCTGTCGAATATCGGCTTTGAAGTAGATGAGTTGGAAGTGTTCGGCGCGGGCTTCGTGCCCGAAGCCCAGTACCTGTCGGATATCTTCGATCTAGGCGATCTGGCCAACTGGGGCAATTTGCGCTGGAGCGAGCGGCGCGAGGGTATAGCCGGGCTGTCGGACATTCGCGTTTTCACCCGTTCTGGCCGCGACACTACGCCCTTTGTCTTCAATCGCTTCAACGCCGACTTACAGGAAGTGCCTTGGAAGCAGTCGGCCGCCATCAACGGCGTCTTGCTCGATGACCTGCCCGTGGACGAGGCTTTCGCTCAGTACAATTCCCAACCCGAATCCGTCCGGCAGGACCTCACCCTCTCCCGGGCCGATCACGCCGGTCTGCCCCTCCAGCAAAAGGCACCTATCAGGGACGACCTAATCAACTGGAGCAATTGGTCGCCCCCTTATCCTCCACAGGGCACGACTCCCGCTGGTGCGCCCATTGTCTCCCCGGGGCCCCGGCAGTACTTCCAGTTCAGGATCGATTTTGTCAGCCGAGATTTTCTCGCCGCAGCTGGAGTCGGCACGCTGTCCTTTGATGTGGCCAGACCCGTGCCAGCCGAAAAAATTGTCGGCGAAATTTTCCCCCGCGATGTCGCCGCCGGGGAGGTGGTGGAGTTCACCTATGGGGCGCGGGTGGGAGTCCGGCCGCAGGATACGGGTTTCAATCGCTTTGAAATATCCTCGCCGAGCATCTTTGAAAAAATCGGCCGCCTAGCAATACTCAACGCCCGGGACGAGTTGATCGCCGGAGAAGATTTTGACGTGGCCCTTGCCGAGGCCCAATTGCCGCTGCGCAAGGGCGAATTCAGCATTGAAAGCGCTGCGTCTGGTCGCTTTGTCGTCGGCTTTCCACCTGTCGGCGATGGCGATTTGCTCAAGATCACTTTTGCGACCTCAGTCCTGCGCTTTGGCCAGGGCTTTGCTGGTAGGGCTTGGTTGGTCGATCCGGCTGCGGCAGACCAGGAGCCATTGCCGCAGTGGGTCGTGCCGGGCAATGCAGCCCAACTCGGGGCCGAAGATGTGGATCCACGGCCGGTGGGCAGCGAGGATCTGACCGCGGTGGACAACAATCTGGCTGTGCGCATTGCCATCAGAGGATCGCTGTTGGGGCGGCTCCAAGTGACTCCCGAAGTTTTTACTCCCAACGGCGACGGGATCAACGATGTAGCTGCGATTCATTTCGAGGTGCTGCGGTTGGGTGTGGTTGCCCCGCTTAGGGTGGAGATCCGCGATCTGAGCGGTCGCTTCGTCGCCGCGGCTTTTGCGGACGACCGGGCTAGCGGCCGCTTTACAACCGCTTGGGATGGGCGGGATGACAACGGTGCTGTGGTGGCCCCTGGCCTCTTTTTGGCCCGCGTCTTGCTCGACACCAATGTCGGCTCCGAGGCAAAAATCGGTCTCGTCAGCGTGGTGTACTGAACAAGCGATACCTGTGGGAGGGCGTTTCTATGTATGGCAAATACGGGTTGGTTTTCCTGCTCGTCAGCAGCTTGATGAGTCCAGATAGGCTCTGGGCGCAGGATTACGGCTCTCGCCTCGGGGTGCAACGCGGTGGTCGGGTGTCGTATGAACCTCGCGGCCCGGGCGTGCTCTTTGACGCGCTCGATCCAACCCTCAAACGCTGGTACGTGCCCCAAGAGCTCTACAACGAGTACCGCTGGCGGCCTTGGCAGTACAACAACTACGCGCGCGAGAATTACCAGCGCTACGTCAATACCGCCATAGAGGGCCATTACTTCTACGACCTATACGGCAATTTTGTCACCCAAGGTTGGCTGATATACGACATGCGCCGGCAACAACCGGCCGAGTTCGGCAGCACTGTATTCAAGGACAGCCGCTATGGCCAGTGGTTCAACAACGTCTTGATCGCCTCCGACAGCAAGGGCCAGCACCACTACGCGGTGACCATTGGCAACAGCATTCGCACGACGCTGACGCCGCTGACTTTTTCCAAGCCGGCCTTCAATGGCATCCAAGCCGATTTCGCCGCGGACAAGTACCAAGCTACGGTGCTGATGTCGCGCATCAGTGCCCCCAACCAAGTGGGCGTTGCCGTCGGTGCCGTGCCAACGGGCGTATCGAATACCACCGACTTTCTCGGCGGCCACTTTACCGCTCAGGTGGGCGATTTCGTCTCCTTGGGGACCACCTATATCAATGCCCACCAGTCCAATACGCTGTTGGAGAGTTTTCTCGGCGGTCGTGCCCAAGGCGATTTGACCGTCGATCAAAACAGCAGTGCTGTCACCCGCCTTGAAATCCTGCTCGAAGACGATTCGCCCGCCGACGGTCGGGGTGGGGCGGCGCTGTTTTCGCAAAATATCATCATCACTGCGATCCGCGACTTCAATACCGGCGAGCGCGAAACCGTCACGGGCAAGGAGATCAACTTCACGCCGCTGGTCCAGGGCGGTTTCCAGCGGCAGGGCGGCTTTTTGGCGGCGGACGGGGACGAGATCATTCGCCTCATCTACGATTTTTCCGACCGCGCTTACTTGGGCCCCGACCCGTCGACTATTGTCGAGGTTACTTTTGAGTTGGTGCTGGCCAACGACTACAAGGTGTCGATGGCTTCCAACCGCCAACTGAACCGCACCGGCGAATTACACCCCCTGCTAATCGCCCGGGCCGACGGCAATGTGCGCGATACTTCAAACCAGCGGCTCGTGCGCTTTGCCTACGGGTTGCCCACCGCCAACCAAATTTTCGGTTTCCACTTGGCGACGACGAGCTTTTTGGGCTTTGACACCTATGCTGAGTACGCGGTCAATCACCAGTTCAGGAAGTACCCCAACCCCAATGTAGAAGGCGACCACGAGGTGGCTGCGCGACGGGCCGACGCTTGGATGCTAAATGCGGCCAAAAACGCCTATCCGTGGTTTGTCTATGGCGAGGCCTTTAGCATGGGCAAAGACTACGCGACCCACATTTTTCTCAGCGACCAGCGGGGCGTCATTGACTATGCGACTCAAAACCGGTTTTTCGAGTTCGTCGAGGACAACGACGACCAAGATCGCACGCCTGACTGGGGGCGTGCCAATCAGGCCGGTCCCGATATCGAGGTTTTTCCGGGCTGGGACGAGAACAACGACTTCATCAACGACTTCAACCAAAATGACAACCGCACGCGCGAAAACCAGTTGCCCGATTACGAAGAACCTTTCCTGCGCTATCACAGCGACCGGCCCGAGTTCCTCTTTGGCATTGATCTCAACAACAACGGCTGGATCGACCGCTTTGAAAACGACACCGAGCCCGACTTCCCCTACAAGCGCGACCATCGGGGGTACAATGCCTACGGCGGCGTTCACCTGACGCCGGAGACGCGGCTTTCTGCCGGGCGGACTCGGCAGTGGTTGATCTCGGCTGCTAGGCGCAGCGAGACCAGTTACGCCCTCTTTACCTTTGACAAGGACATCGCGGGCTTGGGGCGCATCCGGGTTTTTGAACATCTGAAACGGGCGCGCGACACTATAGTCGACGACCGCATTGCCCCCCTGCCCTTTTTCCGCGGGCCGCAGCTACCTGTCCAAGATGTGCTGCCGGCCCGAGACACTTGGATCAACACCGTGTGGTTGGGCTTCAACTACACGGGTACGACCAACCTCGCCGTGGAAAACAAGCTCAAGTACGAAGTTTTTCACCAACTACTCGACGATGAGTTTTTGGCGGAGTTGGGTGCGCGGCGGGATGCGCGCTTTTTCGGGCTGATCAATAAAGCGGAGTATTCCCTCGACGTAGCAGGGGTCAAGCTGATGCCGCGGGTCAAAAGCGAGTACCTGATTGACTCGCCCTTTCTGCAGGCCCAAGACGAGCGCAAGCAGTGGACTCCGAGTCTGTTTTTCATCACCCGCCTGCCGCTGATGCCGCGCACCCAAATCGAAGCGGGCTTGGAACAAAGTTACCGCTGGGAGCTGCTAAGCGACGAGGGGGGCTTGATTGAAACGGGGGCCGAAGGCGTGGATACTGGGGATCAGCGAGAGACGATTCTGGCGATCCAAGCGACCAATATCAGCGATTATTTGGGCTATAAACTGATTACTCAGCTCGGTTTCCAATACGAGCGCCGGGCGGCGGAAATCGTCCAAAAGAAAACGGCTGATTTCGGCTTGGGGCACCGCACCTCGACCGGTTTCACGACTTTCATCACGGTGTACGCCGGTCTGGGCCTCTAGGCGTGGCACGTGCGGTTATTATCCTACTCGCCCTGTTGGTCCTCGGCGCAGCTGAGCTTGGCGCCGAGGAATACGGCAACCGCCTAGGACAGGGGCACGGCGTCGGGCTGCAATACCGCACACACGGCCGCAGTACGCTCATCGACGCCATTGATCCGCGGGTGCAGAAGTGGTACATGCCCGAGGAATTGTACAGCGAATATCGCCTAAAGCAGTGGGAATACACCAATTATGCGAGGAATTTCTACCGCAGCTATTTATCAGCGACGCTCGAAGGAGATTACTTCTACGATCTCTTTGGTCGTCGCGTGGTGCATGGGTGGTTGGTTTACGAGGCGAGAAAAGAACAGCCGCGGGCCTCAGAGGGCAACAGTTTGCTCAAGGGCCTGCCCTACGGCGGCAATTTCCAGAACCTAGTTATTGCCTCTGACTCCAAGGGGCAGCACCATTTCTCGCTGACTATAGGCGATGAGATCGCCACGACCCTCACGCCGATGACGTTCCGCAAGGCCGTCTTCAACGGCGTCCAGTTTCACTATCTGCGGGACCGCTACGCCGGCACCGTGCTGTTGTCGCGCATCAGTGCCCCGCTGGTCACTACCTCGTCGTTTGACGTGGGGCTGACCAACGCCACGGAATTGACCGCTGGGCGTCTCACCGCCGCGGTGGGTGAACACATCACAGTCGGCGGAACGTACGTCAACAGTCACAACAGCCGCGCCACCTTGGAGCGCTTTGCCGGCAATATGTTCAAGGGGTTCCTCACCACCGACCAAGCCGGTAACGCCGTTACTTTTATCGAGGTGCGTCTCGGCGACGATTCACCTGAAGATGGGGAGCACGGGGCCGTGCTCTTTGCCGAGAACATCCTCTTAAAGGATGTAAACGGCCATCAGTGGAACGGCGCTCAGGTCGGTTACGCACCGTCGCGCACAGGCGGCGAACTGCGCGACGGTTTCGCGGTGGCCGACGGAGGCGACCGCATTGTGCTGCGCTACAATCTCGAAGCCTTGGCCGCGGCGCGGGTGGTGGAGGTGGATGGCGAGCCGGCGTGGCTTCCGACTACGGTTGATTCCCTCGCCGAGGTCAGCTTTGAGTTGGTCTTGGCCAATGATTATCGCGTCGAGGTCGCTTCGAATCGCCAGACCAATATAGAGGCGCAGCCGGTGTTCCTCTTAGTCGAGAGTGCCCCGGGCAATGTTGGCGATACTTCCAACCGGCGCACCGTGCGCTTTGACTACGGTCTGCCCACGGCCAATCAGATCGCTGGCCTCACTTTGGCAGTGCGCCAACTGTGGGGTTTTGACCTGTACGCCGAATTAAACGTCAACCACCGCTTTGCCCAGTACCCCAGCCCCCTGCTGGCGACCCACCGCACATCCTCCAGACAGACCCAAGCGTGGATGGTCAACCTAGCGCACATACGCACGCCCTATTTTTTGCACGGCGAAGTCTTCAGCATGGACCCGGATTACACCACCAGCGTTTTTATGACTGAGACCAACGGGCGCGTCGATTACGTCGATCAAGCGTCCTTTTTGTACGACTATGTCGATGACAACGACGATTTGGATCGCTTCCCGGACCAAAAGCGCCGGTGGCAGTCATCCGGGTTGGGGCAAACTCTTTCCACCGGTGAGGGGGCGGCCGATCCGGCCGTGTTTCCCGGTTGGGACGAAAACGGCGATTTTATCTCCGATTTCAATCAGAACGATACGCCGACCCGCCGCAATGCCCTAGCTGATTACGAGGAGCCCTTTTTGCGCTTCAACGTCGATCGGCCTGAATTCCTTTTTGGCATGGACATGAACAACAACGGCTGGATCGACCGCTTTGAAGACGATGTTGACCCGGATTATCCCTACGATCGGAATCTGCGGGGATACAATGTGTACGGCGGCGTCGATGTCGTACCCGAGGTGCGCCTGACTGTGGGCCAGATGCGGCAGTGGCAGTTGTCGACCAAGCGGCGCAGCGAAGCGGCATACGGCCTTTTTGTTTTAGTGCGGGACTGGCCTGGCTTGGGTCGCCTGCGCGTCTTTGAGCATGTCAAGAGCGTGCGCGACCATATAGCGGACGACCGCTTGGCGGCCTCGCAGGCCATGGGCGATCAGCAGGCCGTAGTGGAAGATCCGCTGGCGGCCCAGAACACTTGGATCAACACCCTGTGGCTGGGGTTCGATTACACGGGCCTAAAATCTCTGCATGTAACGAACAAATTCAAGTACGAGGTCTTGCACCAACGCGACGAGCAACAGGTGCTCAGCCAGCGCGGGGCCCGTGCCCGCAGCCGCTTTTTGGGCGTGGTCAACAAGGCCGATTACGGCCGCGATATTGGTCGAGTACACATCCGACCGCGCCTCAAAAACGAGTTCTTCTGGGACGTCCCCTATCTCGAGCGGGCAAGCGAGCGCCAGTGGTGGAAACAGCTGCTGTCGTTGAGTGTGCGGTTCCCGGTTCTCAAGGAGTCGTGGATTGAGACGGGGGTTGAACAGGTTTTCACCACCGATCTAGCGACGGACGCAGAGCAGATGGCGGCGGGCGAGCGGACGGGCGATGGCCAGCAGACGATCTTGGCGATCCAATTGACCAATTACGGTACGTATATGGGCTACCGCTCAATCATGCAGTGCGGCTTGCGCTTTGATCGGGACCAGTTCGAGCGCGTCGATCGGCAGCCCGCAACCAAGACCGGCAGCCTCGTCTTTGTCTCGTTCTACGCCGGTCTGGAGTAGGAGGTTTGCTATGACGAGCAGACATTGGGCGATCTGGGCTTTAACCGTCGCGCTCGGTTGTCGGGCTGCTGAGGCCCAACAGGGGTACGCGATTCAAGGCGACCGCATTGTCACTCAAGGGGCGGACCAGTGGCGGCAATGGATCTTCCCCTTTGGTACGGTCGATATCGACTCCGAAGGTTCTAGACCCCACTTTGTGGAGTCGGAACTCAATGCCAGCCTCAATGCACACCGCTTTCCGCTGGCCGCCGACGAGGACGAAAAGGAAGGGGGGATCTTGGCCGCTGGGTCGGATCTGGCCGGAGCCGCGCACATCCTCGATGGCCATATAGCTACCTACTGGGCACCCGACCTAGACGATCCACAGGACCTGTGGTGGGTGGCGATTGACTTGGGACGGATCGTATCGGCCAAGCGCATTGTTTTGCGCTTTGCCCAAGCAGGCGCGGGCGATCCGTTTTACCAATTCCGCCTGATGGTGGCCGATGGCGAGGGCCAGGTGGGCGATAATCTCGATTATCACTTGGTCGGCAAGACTGAGCGACCCAATGTTGAGCAACGCGAATTTTCTTTTGAGCTACAGCCCTTTCAAAGTGCCGATCCCCATTTTACCGGCGATGCCTTGCGCTTTGTGCAGGTGGTGATGACGGATAGCCGTTTGAGCAAGGCCGAGGAAGTGGACAGCTTGGCCTACCAGAATTTGCCGGCGGCTTTGCAGGGGACCGTGGAGTATTTTGGCCGCAGCCGCAGCGGGAGCGAGTGGCTGCTCGACGCGGGGGCCTATGCGCTGCTCGATCCGTCCGAGCGGGGTTCGATCCGCTATTACCGCCGCGAACAACCGCGCCTCGCCGAGGTCGAAGTCTGGACCTTGGGCGAGAATATATCGCTGGGGGCGATCCAGCGGGGCGGCAGGGTGGAAGGGCACGGCTTCAACCCCACCCGCAGCCTCGATGGGGATTACACCACTTGGTACGGTCTACAGCAGAGTTATACCCGCGAAGCGGCCGAACCCGAGCGGCAAGTCCTTTTTGACCTAGGGGCTTTATACTGGCTGGATGTATTCCACTTTCTGCCGCCGGCGGCCCGTAGCGCCGGAGGCACGCTGGGCAATTATCGGATGAAACTGTCGGACGGTTCACTCGCGCCGGACGGGAGCTTGCAGTGGGTACAAGTCGAGGAACGACGGGCTTTTCGCCAGCCGCGGTTTCAAGAGGTGCGCTTTGCGTTGCAAAAGGTTCGCTACATTGCCTTCGACTACCTCGTGGGCAGGGGGGGGAGTAGAGCCGGATGGTCCGAACTACAGGCTTACGGCGAGGGCTATCAGCCGGAGGTGGTGTTGGAGTCGCCGTTGATCGATTTGAGCAGTAGCCGGAATTTGACCACGCTCCACTGGGAGGCCGACGTCCCGCCCGCTACGCGCATTGAGGTGGCTACGCGCACCGGCGATCAGACCAAAGTCAACACTACGTACTACCGGAGTGACGGGGCCGAGGTGGACAAAAAAGCGTACCATAAATTGATTGCCGCGCTTAGGGGAGATTCGCTCAATGTATTGGTCGTCGACGAGGAAACGTGGAGCCCTTGGAGCAAACCGCACTTGCTGTCGGGCCAAGTCATTACTTCGCCATCACCCCGCCGCTTCCTCAAGACGCAAGTGCGATTGCGTAGTGACGATCCGCAAAGTGCCGTGCTATTGCGGCGCTTGGAGGTGTCGTTTTCTCAACCTTGGGTCGGCAGAGCTTTGGGCGAGGTATTCCCGGTGCAGGTGGAACGCTCGGGCGAGGACACGCCGCTGACCTTTTTTGTGCGGCCTGTGCGGCGGGTGGGCGATCCGGGTATTGACGAGGTGTTGTTGATCAGTTCAGGGGGGACTCCACTGTCGCTGCGACAGGTGCGCCTTGGCCCGGCAGCAGCAGTAGCGACCGGGGGCGGCCAGGTGCTGGGCTTGGATGTAGTGGAGGTACTTGATACCGCGTCGGACTCGCTGTGGGTGCGCCTGCCCGACGCGGTGGGCCGCGACGCGGTTATAGCAGTCGATGTACGGACCGCGCTGTTTGGCCACGGTGTTTCCTTTGCCGGCCGGGTGGGCAACCGCGCTGATTCTGGAACTTGGCAATTGGTCGAAGCCGACCAAGAGGCCGTAGCCGCGGTGGAAAGTGGTGTCCTGCGGGTGCTGGTGCCCTCGGGGCAGGTGGGTTTGGCGGACCTGACGCTGGACACAGCGGTTGTGACGCCTAATGGAGATGGGATCAATGACGCAGCACGGATTGGCTTTGCAGTACTGCGCTTGGATGGAACCCAGGCCGTGGTCGTCTCGGTGTGCGATCTGGCTGGCCGTCGCCTTTGGCAGCGAGAGCAGGTGCGCCAGCGGGCGAGTGGGCAATACGCGGTGACTTGGGAGGGGGTGGATGAAGTAGGCGAACCGGTGCCGCCGGGGACCTACCTCTTGCAGGTGGCGGTGGCCGCGGATGCACGCCGCCAGGTGCAGACCGAGATGATGCGACTCGTTCACGTGGTGTATTGAGGCACCGGGGTGGGCCGGCAAGTCCAACGATGGACGGCGATCTTGGCGCTGGGCTGGTCCATGGGCTGCCAAAGCGAGTCGCCGGCCGTGTATTTTACCGACGCCACCGATCGAGCGGGCCTTTCTTTTGTCCACGAAAACGGCGCTGCCGGGCAGTACTTGCTCTTCGAGACCATGGGCGCGGGCGGGGCCTTGGCCGATTTTGACGGAGACGGAGACTTAGATATATATCTGGTCAACGGCTTCGACCTAAGGGGTTTGGACGCCCCGCCGATCAACTTGGTGCGTAGAGAAGCCGGCCTCTATTGGGTGGCTCCAGCGGCCCCTAGCACCGAGGATCGCTCGGTGGACCCGGCCGATTATGCGGTCGCGCTCGCGCCCGCGGCTGGGGTGGAACCAGCGGGCAATGCGCTCTACCGCAACGAAGGGACTGGTACTTTTGTCGAAGTGCCCAATGCCGGTGGGGCCGCGGATTCAGGTTATGGGATGGGCGTAGCCGTGGCCGATGCTGACAACGACGGCGACCAAGACCTGTACGCGACCAACTACGGAGCCAACGCCCTCTATCACAACCGCGGGGATGCCTCCTTCACCCGCAGCCGGGGCACCGAGGCGCCCCAATGGAGCACCAGCGCCGCCTTTTTCGACCGCGACAACGATGGCGCACTCGATTTGTACGTGGTCAATTATCTCGATTTTACCCTAGCGACCAACAAAATCTGTGGCGGTTTCATCCGCACCGACGACGCGGGCTTGCGCGCCATTGGGGAAAATACGCGCTCGTACTGTGCGCCCAGCGAGTACGGAGGCGTACCCGATGTGCTCTACCACAACGAGGGGGACGGTACTTTTAGCGATGTATCCAGGGCCGCTGGTATCGCCAATCCCAAGGGCAAGGGGCTAGGGGTGGTGGTTTGGGACTGGAACGAGGACGGCTATCAGGATTTGTACGTGGCCAACGACGGGGTGGCCAACTTCCTCTACCAAAATGCCGGCGATGGCACCTTCCGCGACAAGGCTCTGCAAGCTGGAGTGGCCTACAATGTGCGCGGCCAAGCCGAAGCTGGCATGGGGGTGGACATTGGCGATTGCGACCGCGATGGCGACTGGGATCTGTTCGTCACCAATTTTTCGCGGGAAACCAATACGCTCTATCGCAATGAAGGAACCTACTTCAAAGATGTGACGGCGGCCTCGGGCTTGGGTCGGCCGAGTTGGCTCTATTTGGGCTTTGGGACCGCGTTTTTCGATTACGACCACGACGGCGACCCCGATCTGTATGTGGCTAACGGTCATGTTTTGGATCGCGTTCATATCTTGCAACCCGGGGTGCGCTACGCCCAAGAGCATCAGTTGTTTCGCAACGACAACGCCTGCCGCTTCGCCGACGTGGCAGACAGCGCGGGAAACTGGTTCGCGCAAGCGCAAATAAGCCGGGGGTTGGCCCAAGGCGATTGGGACGGCGACGGTGATTTGGACCTGCTGGTGACCAATTGCGGCGGGCCGGCCAAGCTGGCGCGCAATCAAAACGGCAACGGGCGCAATTGGACTTCAGTCAAACTGGTGGCGACAACGGCCAACCGCGACGCGGTGGGCGCCCAAGTATGGCTGGCGACCGGTTCGCTGGAGCAGCGTCGCCTAGTGAGAAGCGGGAGCAGCTATTTATCGGCTGGCGCTCGACGGCTGCACTTCGGCTTGGACGCGCACGAACGCATTGACCGGCTAAAAGTTCAATGGCCGGATGGGACCACGCAGGTATTTCGCGATCTGCCCGCCAACCGGAGTTTGCTCATTGAGCAAGGGCGGGATGTGCAGTATGAATAACCCGTCCGCGGCAACTCCAAGGCGCTGGCGCGAACCGATGGTGGCGGGCGGTCTCTTGCTCGCGGCATTGGTCGTGCGTCTGGTCTATTTGGCACACAGCGCGGACAATCCCTTTTTCTCGGCACCGGTCGTGGACGCCTACTCCTATGTGGTGCAGGCGCAGCAGCTCGCCGAGGTGTCTTGGGTGGGGGATAAGCCCTTTTGGCAGCCGCCGCTATATCCCTATTTTCTCGCCTTGACCTACGCCGTTTCCAGCGACCTGTTCTGGACGCCCCGATTTATTCAGTTCCTTTTAGGAGCGGTCTCCTGCGCCTTGATCTTTGGCATCGGCCGGCAGGTGTTTGGCATCCGAGTCGGTCTCTTGGCTGGGGGGATGGCCTGTCTATACGGACCTTCCATCTATTTTGAGGGCGAGCTGCTGCCCGCTGCGCTAGCCGTTTTTCTGCAGCTCCTCTTGCTCTTTGTCCTGCTTCAGCCCGACCGGGGATGGGGACAGGCCCTAGCCGCGGGCCTCCTTCAGGGCTTGGCCCTAGTCGCCGTACCTAATGCGGCCGTGTTGGGGCCTTGTGTCTGCTGGTGGTACTGGAAGTGCGCCGAGCGTGCCGCGGTGAGCAAGCTGGTTTGCTGCCTGCTGTTTGCGGTGGCGGCCAGCGCAGTAGTCGGTGCCGTGGCGGCGAGGAATTGGGCGGTCAGCGGCGAGTTTATCCCCTTGTCTTGGAACGGCGGCGTGAATTTCTACTTGGGCAACCATCCCGATTACGACCGCTTAGTGGGAATCCGCCCGGGGCCAGAATGGGAGGCTTTAATGGCCCAGCCAATGGCGGCGGGCCAAGTGGGGTACGCCGAGCGCTCGGCCTATTTCTACCGGCAAGCTGGAGCTTGGATCGCCAGTGCGCCTGGGGATTTTGTGCGGCTGTTGGCGTACAAGGCGTTTTTGTTGGCGCGGGGCGAGGAGCTCAAGCGCAACCAAGACGTGTACTTCGCCCGCACCTATTCTTGGCTGATGAGCGTCTTGCTGTGGAAAACCCACCACTTTGCCTTTCCTTTTGGGCTACTGGGGCCCTTGGCCGCTGTGGGCTTGGTCTTGGCTTGGCGGTGCCGACCCCAAGCGGGTTTACTGCTGCTCTGCACCGGCGCGTACAGCACCTCGCTGCTGTTCTTTTTTATTACCGGCCGCTATCGCCTGCCCTTGGTCCCGCTGCTGCTGCTCTTTGCCGGGTACGCCCTGATTTGGCTGGTGCAACAGGGGCAGGCCCGACAGTGGCGTCCCTTGGGGAGCGGGGTGGCTTTGGTTGTCTTGCTGGGGATCGCCGCCAATGCTGGCCTGAGACCGGCCGATCCGTTGGCCGACGCGGAAATACACTTTGATTTGGGGCGCGTCCAAGCTCAACAGGGGCAGTATGCGGCTGCGCTGCGCTCCTTTGAGACCGCCGTGAAGCTCGATACAAACTACCTGCGGGCTCGCCATAATCTGGGCGCGACGCTGGCGGTGCTGAAGCGCTACGACGAGGCCGAGGCGGTTTATCAACAGGCCCTGGTGCAAGCACCCAAAGATCGGGGATTGCACCTCAACTTGGCGGCTCTGTACCGGGCTACGGGACGTTACGAGCAAGCGGTGGAGCACTACCGCCGCGTGCTGGCGACAAAGGCCGACGCCGCGGTTTTTTTGGTGCTGGGACGGGTCTATAAGAGCATGGGGGAACTGGAACTGGCCCGCGAAGCCTTTGCAGCCGCGCTAAGCGGCGACAAAGTGCGGGCACCGGCGGCCAATGAACTGGGCTTGATCGCGGTTCGGCAAGGGGCGTTGGAGCAGGCGGTTGATTATTTTGCCA
>RKRN01000141.1 GCA_007571365.1 Candidatus Latescibacterota bacterium | reverse complement strand
CCAACCCACTGGAAGACGCAAAAAATTCCCGAAGACGATCCATAGTTTATCTCCTTTGTTGCCCCATACCCCCGCGACTTCGGCCGCTGCGGTACTGGCATGTGTTAAGACATTTAGGGTCGCAACCCATCCAGGCCTAGACGAACATGCGGCCACTCCAGATTCATGCCTACCAAGTGCGCCACCCCCGCCATAGAAGTGGGTCGCTTGGAGCACTTTAGGCACTACTGCTTTCCCCCATGCCTTCACATCAACGAGCGCGATGTCGCCGCTATCAGCGCACCAGAGCTGTGCCCCGCGCTTGGACAAACCCGGCCGCTGGTGCTTCCAGCCGGTATAGGTACGCGCCGCTGGCCACCGGCTGTCCGTCGTCGTCGCGCCCGTCCCAAGGCTGCAAGTATAGCCCGGCGGCTTGGTGCTCTTCCACCAATAAGCGCACCCGCTGCCCAACCGCGTTGAATACGCTGAGCCGCACTAGCCCGGCGGCTGGCAATTCGTACTGGATCAGGGTCTGGGCGTTGAACGGGTTGGGGAAATTTTGCCGCAGGGCAAAGCTCGTAGGCGCGGCGTCAAAGGATTCGACGACCGCTGTGGCTTGCTCGATCTGCTCGATATCCTCTTGGCTGAGAATCCCCTCGCCCGGCTGCCAGACGTCGGTATCGGGCCAGTAGGCGGTCCAAGCAAACCACATGGCGTTATAGGCCGGGACTTGCGCTAACCGCCGCCCGGCGAGCGGCCCGGCGACGGCTTCTCCGAGCATGTTCCAGCGCGAACCCGTCTCCGCATCTATGAATTCCACTGGCAGCGGCCCCGCGGCCTCCACTCCGTAAAAGCTCAACGGCTCGTCGTCGAGTTGGCTGAAATAGGCCAAGGCCGTATGCGATGCGTAGTCAAATAGGACAACTACCGGATCGCTGCCAACGAGATCGTTGATCACCGCCTGGTCGGGCAGTAGCGCGAAGGGGTACGCTTTGGTCTGATCGCTGCGGCACAACCCCAACACGAGATCCTTGGTCTCAAAGCGATGGTCAAATGCGCCGCCGTTGGTCGTGGGTGGGAAAATCAAGTACTCATGGCTGATGCGATAATCGCCGTAAGGGTAGAAGGTGTATTGATTTTCGTTGTAGGCGGGTCGCGAGTTGTAATGCTCCCAGCCCGTAGTGGCTTGCACCACAGTGGTGCTCGGGTACATCCGCTGCCACAGGGCCCACGTCGTCTCGACCACCGGCATCAGCTCCAAGCGGTCGCCGACTTGGGGGCCGTTGATGGCCGTGTAAATCATCTGCGGGTAAAGCGTTTCGCCGTCGCGCCGGTCGTACATGACCAAGTTGCTATTGATCAACAGCCCGGAGACCCCGAATTCGATTTGCGAGCCATCGCCCGCGGTGGCGTTGAAGACTTGGCCGGTTCCTGTAAGCGGGCACAGGGACACTACGACCGCTTTATCGCCAATGCGGTCGTTGATGATCTCGTTCCACCAGCCAATGTTGTGCGGGTACGCTCGCGGCTCGCCGTTGATGACGATCCCCATAACCACATCGTCTTCCGCTAGGTAATTGACTTGATTGGGTGCTACGAAAGTGGGGTTGGTCAAAGCGGGGATGCCGTCTTTGGGCACTCCACCGGAGACGAGGTGGCTGGTGAGAAAGCCCGGCTCGTCGTAGCGGCCAGCTTCAGCCGGATAGGACGCCACTAGCAGCAGTAAAATAGACAGATAGCCACAGCGCATCGGATGCTCCTTTCGCTTAGCTTCTCAACCTGTACTCATCATAAAATTCCGCTTGGCCTATTCAACTGCTGGCGCGGCTGGTCGAGGCCAATGCTCCCGCAAAACCCGTCGCATCACCTTATTCGACGCGGTGCGCGGCAGCGATTCTACCACTACTACCTCGTGAATTTTGAACAGCGGATTGAGTTGTTGGCGAATCGCCTGCTGCATCACTGGCAAGGGGCTGTCGCCATCCTCCAGCACCGCGAAAATCACCAGCAGGCTCGGCCCACCCCCCGGCGGCGGTGCTGCAATCGCCGCGGTCTCGACCACGCCCGGCAGCGCATTCAAGACGCGCTCAATCTCGGCTGAACTCACCTTAATTCCACCCAGATTCATCGCATCGTCGGCGCGGCCGTGAACCCGGAAGATGCCCGGGGCCAGCCGCTCGACCTGGTCGCCGTGGCGACGCAGGGGCACCCCATCTCGTTTGGGCACACCCGCATAGTACACCTCGTGGTGATCGCGGTTGAGCACCCGAGTTGACATGCCAATCGCCGGCGGCACCAAAAAGCCCTCGCCGCTTTCGCACTCCTGCCCACGCTCGTCCAAAATCGCCAAATCCGTCCCCAAGGTCGCCGAATTAAAGGTCGCCGGGGCGACCGGCTCGACCAGCGTACTGAGCAAGTAGCCGCCGGCCAGCTCGGTGCCGCCGCAGTATTCGAGGATGGGCCGATACCCCGCTAAGGCCATCAGATAGTGCATGTCCGCGGCGTTGGAGCACTCTCCGGTGGTACTGAAAGCTCGAATCGCCGAAAAGTCGATTCCCTCCATGCAGCCGGTGCTGCGCCAAGTCCGCACCATGCTGGGGATGACGCCGAGCATGGTAATGCCAGCCGCCTGCACGAACTCCCCAAAGCCCCGCTCGGTCGGCGCACCATAGTAGAGCGCCAGGGTCGCCCGGTTCAAAAAGGCCGCGTAGATCAGCCACGGCCCCATCATCCAGCCCAAATTGGTCGGCCAAGCCACCACATCGCCCGGATGGACATCGTGGTGGTAGTGCGCGTCGGCTCCGCACTTTATGGGATGGACATGAGTCCAAGGCAGGGCCTTGGGGTCGCCGGTCGTGCCCGATGAAAACAGCACATTGGTCGTCGCGTCGGGATCGCCGGCCACGGCCGCCGGCAGCGCGGCGGCTTGCAAGAATTGGTCCCAGTGCCGATCGCCGGGCCGCAACGCCTCGGTCAACCCCCCTTCCACGCGCCCCGGCAATACAATCGCCAACGGAGCTTCCGCGGCGACCAAGCGCGTATACAGCGGCAACTGGCGCCCCCCGCGCAAAATCACATCCTGCGTAAAAACGGCCTTGGCCGCCCCGATCCGCAGCCGGGCGGCGATCTGAGGGGCGGCAAAACTGTCGGCAATGGCCACCACCGCGCAGCCGGCCTTGATGATCCCCAGATAAATCGCCACGGACTCGGCCGTCATCGGCATAGCCACCGCAATCCGCTCGCCAGGCCCAAACCCCAACGCGCACAATCCGCCAGCGACTCGGTCGCACAGGGCTTCTAGAACCGCAAAACTCATCCGCTCAAGCGGGCCTCCCTCGCGCTGAAAGACGATGGCCGTCTGCGCGGTCGGAGCTTGGAAGCAACTCTCGGCGATATTCAGTTCGGCCCCGACCAACCACCGGGGCCTTTCAATGCCTTGCGCGAGATCGAGAAGCTGTGCGTACGGCTTGCGAAAGCGGATGCCCAAGCGGGCAACCGTCCGCTGCCAAAACGCCTCGCGCTCTGCCACCGACCACGCAAAGAGCGCAGCGTGTGAATCCAAGCCGAGCTCGCGCCGCAGTGCCGTTATGTGCGCGTACTCAATATCGGCTGGCTCGGGGAAAAACACCGGCCCCCCCGCGCCGCCGTAGATTGCCCTATAAAGCAACTGGTGCAGGGCAAACGGATGATCCGGCCGCAGAATCCGGCGGGCGGCCTCTCGCCAGCGCGTTTCCGGCGGGCCGGAGAGGGCTTCGATTTGGGCTAAGAGTTGGGCGGCTTCTAGTGCATCCACCCCGCAGCCGATGAGGTCGGTGTGTTGGATCATGGGGCTACGGTGAGCGGTACGCTATGGCTCAATTCGGTCGGCGGCAGGCAACGAACCTCGTCACAGGCTTGATACTGAACCAAGAAGCGCAAATAGCCCGCTGTGCCGGCCGCTGCTGGGGGCAGCGACAAATCCGCCCACAGCGCGACTTCGTCCTCGTACACCGAGAGCGTCTCCGCTAGGGCCGGAAAGGCTTGCGAGTGGCCGCCGGGATAGCGCACGCGGGCCAAGTCCAGCGGCCAGTCCGCATTGAGCGTCAGCGAGGTGGGAATGAGCAAATCGCCCGAGGGCGGGTTGGCGTTGATGTGCCAGCCCGGGCGGATGCTTAGATGCACGGCCACGGCAAAAGCCTCGCCCGCCACGGGCTGTTGTGCTGGCAGTTCGACCCGCATGGAAATCAGTGAATCCGCTCGCGCATCCGCGGCAGCGGCTGCGGACAGCGACGCTTGCAGATGGCGCTCGACTGCAGCGGCCAGATGCACTGAGGCCGCCGGCTGTGCCGACATGGCTCCGCCAAAAGCGGATAGGACTTGCGCCGCCCGGCGGCGATAGTGCGCTTGGCTCGTCAGCTCGGCCAAGTCTAACAGCGCGTGGGCGGCCACGGCATTGCCCGAAGGCAGGGCCGAGTCTTGGGCGAATTTGCTGCGCACGATGAGCGCGTTGCTAGTTTCGGTAAAGAAAAATCCTCCGACCTCTGCGTCCCAAAACCGCGCTACCATCTCGGCGCTCAGCTCGCGGGCCGCCTGCAACCACCGCGTCTCGCCGGTCGCCCGGTACAAGGCCGTCAGCCCACGCGCCAAAAACGCATAGTCGTCTAGATACGCTTCCTGCCGCGAAGTCCCCAGCCGATGGACCCGCCACAACCCCCCGTCCTCGCGCCGCAGGTGCTGCAGCGCGAAACTGGCAGCGCGCTCGGCGGCGCGGCGATAGGCCGGATCGCCCAAAACCGCAAAACCCCGCGCATACGCTTCGATCATCATCCCGTTCCAAGCGGCCAGCACCTTGTCGTCGAGAAGGGGATAGAGTCGCTCGGCCCGCGCCGCGAGAATGCGCTGCCGCACGGGGGCCAGCCGATCTCGCAATTCGGTATCGGCAAATGGCGTCTCCACGTAGAGGACGCCCCCTTCGCCTTCGGGCATGGCGGCCAACCCATAGACGTTCCAAAACAATTCCGCCTCGTCCCCCAACGCGTTTTCCAATTCCGCCACAGTCCACAGATAGTACTTGCCTTCTTCGGCTTCGGTTTCGGCGTCCAGTGCCGAGTAAAAAGGGCCTTCCGGCCCGGTCATCTCCCGTGCGACAAAGCGAAAAATATCCTCTGCCACCCACCGCCAGCGGTCGTCTCCGGTCCGTTCGTACGCCCGCAAATACAGCCGCGCCAAATGCGCTTGGTTGTAGAGCATCTTCTCAAAGTGCGGCACGCGCCATTCGGCGTCTGTGGCGTAGCGGTGAAAGCCGCCGCCAATCTGGTCGTAGATACCGCCGGCCGCCATCCGCTCCAGCGAGTGCAAAACAATGCGCTGTACTTGGGGATCGGCAAAGCGCTCGGCCGTGGCCATCAGTAGCTCCAAGCGCAGGCTGGGGGGAAATTTGGGCGCGCCGCCAAAGCCGCCGTTAATCGCGTCGTAGCGAGTCTGCACGGCCGCTAGCACCCGCGCTACGAGCAAAGAATCTGGCGGTACGGCCGCCATCTGTTGCCCGGATTCCAAGTCGCGGATGGCCGCGGTCAAGCGGCTCGCGATTTGCAGCACCTGCTCGCGCTTATGCTGCCAGCGCTGACGGGCGAAGTCCAAGACTTGGGGGAAGGAAGGTCGCCCGGGTAAGGGCTTAGGCGGAAAGTACGTACCGGCGAAAAACGGCTCTTGGTCTGGCGTTAAAAAAACCGAATTGGGCCAGCCGCCGTGCTGGGTCATTAGCTGGGTCGCCAGCATGTAAATGCGGTCGATGTCGGGCCGCTCCTCGCGATCGACCTTGATGTTGATAAAGCTGGCATTCATCTGTGCGGCGATCTCGGGATCGGCAAAGACCAGCCGCTCCATAACGTGGCACCAATAGCAAGTTGAGTAGCCGACCGACAGAAAAATGGGCTTGTCCTCGGCCTTGGCGTGCGTCAGTGCTTCTTCGCCCCAAGGGTACCATTCGACCGGATTGTGCGCGTGCAGCAATAAATACGGACTCGTCTCCCCTACCAGATGATTGCGGTACTTCCACGAGCCATCCGCATTCTTGAGCGCGTCCCCGCTGGCAGTTGCCGCGCCAAGGGCCGCGGCAAACAGGCCCAGCCAAAAGCAGCGCGATATGGGCGAAGGCCGCGCCAAGTAAGCCCCCTACCCGATCATTTCCTGGGTCGCCTCCACCACGTACTTGACGTCCTCTGGTCCTACGTGCCGATTCGCCACCAGTCGCGCTCCGTGCGGCGGACGCGGATTGCACAACACGCCCCGCGCCTTCCAGCGAGCCACCAGATCGGCAGCCGACCAGCCCCAGGCCGCCAAATCCACCTTGAGGATGTTGGTCGGTCGCGGTGGAAAAATCACCTCAATGCCTTCGATTGCGCCCAACCCCGCGGCCAGTTGTCGCGCCACAGCGTGATCCTCGGCCAGCCGATCTATCATTTGCTCTAGGGCTACGACCCCAGCTGCAGCCATTACGCCGGCTTGGCGCATGGCGCCGCCGAGCCGCTTGCGCATCCGATAGGCCCGATCGACAAAGTCCCGGCTGCCGCACAGCAGCGAGCCGACCGGTGCGCTCAGCCCCTTGGAGATGCAGAACATCACCGAGTCAACGTGCTGAGTGTATGCTGGGACCGGCCGCCCGGTGGCGATGGCGGCGTTAAAAATGCGCGCCCCATCTACGTGTAGTTTTAGCCCGTGTTCGCGGCATGCGGCCCCTACCGCAGCGACCTCGGCGACCGACCAAGCGTGGCCGGCGTGGTTGTTGTGGGTGTTTTCGATGCAGACGACCTTGAGCGGGGCAAAATGCGGGTTGTCGGCGCGGACGGTCTCGCGTACTTGATCGGCCGTGATGACGCCGTGCTCGCCAGCAACGATGCGTGCGGACAGCCCGGCGAGCGAAGCGTAGGTTCCGGCCTCCCAGTAGTACATGTGAGCCTGCTCCTCAAAGAGGACCTCGTCGCCCCAGTGGGTATGGGTCATCAAGGCGCAGGCATTGCCCATCGTGCCCGAAGGCACGTAGAGTGCGGCTTCCATGCCCACTTTTTCGGCCGCCAATTCTTGCAGGCGGTTGACCGACGGGTCTTCGCCGTACACATCGTCGCCCAATGGCGCGCTGGCCATAGCCTCTCGCATGGCCTCGGTCGGCAGGGTAATCGTGTCGCTGCGCAGGTCTATTGTCTTGTCGCTCATATAGGTAGGCTCCTCAATTGACGCTGTAAGGTACGCGCCCTATTTTAGGCGGTCGCAAAATTTACAAATCGCAAGGAGTTGCGTCCAATGGCCTTTTCTGCCAAAGGCATCACGCACCGCAGCACTGCCACGGGCCGCCGCGGCATGATCGCTGCGGCGCATCCACTCGCTTCGCTCGCGGGTATGCGCATTCTGATGGAGGGGGGCAATGCCATTGACGCGGCCATTGCCACAGCCGCCGCGCTCAACGTGGTCGAGCCGTACATGTCGGGCATCGGCGGCGTCGGCTATCTGCACATCTATAGTGCCCGTGCCAAAGAGCACAAGATCGTCGATTACGTCGGCCTCACCCCGCGTGCGGCGACGCTGAGCCTATACGACAAAAACGACAAACAGGAGCACGGCCCCCTCTCACCGCTGGTGCCTGGTGCTTGCGGCGGCTGGCTGGCCGCACTGGAGCGCTACGGCTCAATGGACGCCGCTCGCGTCTTCGCTCCGGCCATTGAGTACGCCGAGCAGGGCTACGCCCTCACGGTCAAGAACGCCTATTTCTACGCGGGCGCGGCCCCAAGCCTGCGCCGCTTCAAAACCGGTGCCGATACCTACCTACTTGCGGGCGCGGCCCCCGAGCCTGGAGAAGTGGTGGTGCAAAAGGCCCTCGCCGACACCTTTCGCCAAGTCGCGGCCGAGGGCGCGGATGGCTTTTACAAGGGCGCGATTGCCGACCATATCGTCCGCTACATGGAAGAGACCGGCGGTCTGATTACCAAGGAAGACCTCGCCGATTTTAGGCCGGCCTTCATCGCCCCGATTTCCATCAACTATCGCGACTATGAGGTTTTTGCACCGCCGCCGCCCTGCCAAGCTGTGCAGTACTTGGAGACGCTGGCCATCATGGAGGGCTTTGACGTGGCTGGCCTCGGTCACAACACCGCCGCGACCTTGCACCGCTTTATCGAGGCTACCAAGCTGGCCATGGCCGACCGCATTGCCTATGCGGCCATCGACAATCCGCCGACCACAGGTTTGCTGTCCAAGGAATACGCGGCCGAGCGGCGTCTGCTCATCGGCGAAAAGGCCCAGTTTACCGCGGGCGATCATCTCGTGCCCGGCGGCCCGAGCGGGGAGGTCAAGGCAGGTGACCCGCGTACGTGGATGAGCGAATGCACGACCCACTTCGACACCATTGACGCCGATGGCAACGCGGTCGCTTGCACCCAGAGCTTGGGAGGTGCCTTTGGTTCGTCCATGGTGGTGCCGGAGACTGGCGTTGCGCTCAACAACTTTATGCGCTGGTTCGACCGCGAGCCGACCAGTCCCAATGTCATTGGCCCAGCCAAAAAAAACGAGATGTGCGTCTCTCCGGCCCAAGTTTGGGACGCCGCCGGCCTGCGTCTGCTCATCGGCACCCCGGGCAGCTATGGCATTCTCCAGACGACCCCGCAAATGATTATGAATATCCTCGACCACCAGCTGAACGTCCAAGCCGCCATTGAGGCCCCGCGCGTCAAGACCGGCAGCCCCGGCTTTGTCGTCGATGCCGAAAACCGCATTGACCGCGAGGTCTTCGCCGAGTTGGAGCACCGCGGCCATCAGTTCAATTTTCTCGGCGACTGGTCGCCCGGGGTCGGCGGTGGTCAGGGCATCATGGTCGATGCCGACACCGGTTCTTTTATGGGCGGGGCCGACCCGCGCCGCGATGGCTATGCCCTCGGTTGGTAAGCAGAGCTTTCTCATAGCGTTTGCTGTTTTGGTTCTGTTTATAGTGGAATGGCTGGGTCGTCGCGGCAACTTGTTTAGAAACACTCGCAGTCTATATTCTCAAAATTCCTGCCAAAAAGGTGGGTTTTGCCGCTGGCACCATCCCGTGTGCGTGCAGTTCCCAAGCATCGCGTCTGCGGTTTTTTAGTCTGACGCCGCACCCATTAACGAGGTAACTCATGCTGAGATTCACCGAAGAGATCATGCTTCTTTTGCTCGACGATGAAGATGGGAGCTTTGCCCGAGTACCCGACCGGTTGGTGCGCTACGCCTTAGGCGGCGGAGTCCTGATGGAACTGGCCCTGGAAGACCGCATCGACACCGACTTGGACGAGCTGGTCCTCATCGATAGCACTCCCTTGCAAGACAGCCTGATTGACCCAACGCTGAGCGACATTGCCGCGGCGACCGAAACGCACGATACCCGCTATTGGCTGGAGCGCACGGCCTTGCGAGCCGACGAGATCCGCGCGGCTGCGCTCCGGCGGCTGGTGCAAAAGGGTATTCTCGCCCGCGAGGAAGGGCGCTTTCTGTGGGTGTTTCGCTCGCGGCGTTATCCGGTCGTTGATGGCCAGGCCGAGCTAGAGGTCAAGTTGCGCATCATGGAGGTGCTGTTCAGCGATAAAATCCCCGACCCCCGTGACGTGGTCATTATCTGCCTAGCGGACGCTTGCGGAATTTTCGAAAGGCTCTTGGCCAGCCGCGAATTGACCCGTGCGACCGGCCGCATCGAACAGGTGCGCAAGCTGGACTTGATTGGCCAAGAAGTGACCAAGGCCATCTGGGACATTGAAGCGTCGCTGGCCCTCGCCGTGCAGCCGCATATGTACTAGCCTAGCCGCTCGACTGCGCGGGTCATTCGGCCCGCGCTTCCTCTGCACCCGCATCATGTAGTGTTCCATCCTGTTTGCTATTCCTTCTGCCGATTGAAGCAGCGGCTGGCAGCCTCTGTGGCATAAAAAATGACGAGACCATCGTTTCGTTTCCACACTTCTTTTGCACTCCCAGTTGAAGGCAGGGCGGACGTTCCTGGGGCAACTGGATGAGCAAGGCCCACTTGGCTGGGCGGAGACGTTTGCCGCTGGTCGTTTTGCTCCGGCTAAAAAAGGGGGCCTGTGTCGGCCCGACCAAACGTGGAAAGGGTACAAAGTGGATGGTGGTGGCAGACGGCCAAGGTATTCCTTTGGGAACCTACCTAGACTCGGCGTCCCCAGCGGACGTCGGGTGGATCGAGCCGACCTTGGAGCGAGTCGCCGTGCTGACCCCGGCCGGGGTCAGCCGCGGAAAAATCCAACTCGGTCGATCTACGACATCGCAACCATCGAAAAAAGCCGACGACGCAAGATGGACGCCCTGGCGTCGCTACAAGAGACGGTGGAAAGTCGAACGTACCTTCGCTTGGTGGGGAAACTTTCGACGATTGGTGGTACGATGGGAGTATCATATTGAAAGGGAACAAGCCTGTGTCTGAGACAGGTATGAAACTGCTTCTAACTAAAAAATGCCAACACCGGAGGACCCAAATATGCGTCTTTGTACGTTGGTTCGTTTCGTATCGGGGACCGTGCTGATTAGCGTGGTCAGTGCGTCGGCGTCCGGCAATACCGGCTCCTCGTTGCGGCGTCCGGTGTGGTCTATACGTAGCCTGCCGCCATCCATTTCTTCCGCCTATAACGGCCACCTACGTCTTTTTACGCCGCTTGGGGGCGGGTCTCTTGGGGGAGTGGAGCAAAACAGGCACCAGCGGCTTGCCACCGGTGCCGTCCAGCAGGAAGAAACGGCGTTCAAAGAAGTCACGATTTACATTAGCAGCCAATACAGAGCGGCGGTTATGGCTTTGTTGGCTGCGGTGGATAAGAAAACGACGATTACAGGCTTGGCCGATTTTGATTCCCTCTCTTCCACATACGGTCTGATAAAGATTCATCGCAGGAATAGAATAGCCCCTGGTTTTTATGGGTATGGTTTTCGGCTGACGTTTTCGGCAAGCGCGGATGTGGCCGCCCTTGCCGAAGCCTATTGGAATGTACCGTACATACGCGCTACCGAGCCGAAGTCTTTCTCCGCTGTTCGAGGGCAGAAAGCGAGGGATGAGGCAACTGGCAGGCGGATTGTCAAAAAGTTGGGGGCCGGTGTTCTGGGGGGCAACATTGGCACTTACTTAGTACTGCTTGCAACCGGATTGCCCTTCGACTCCACCCCTGATCTAGGTTTTTCTGCAGGTATTATCGGTTATCATATTCGCCTTCTCGGATGGACTCTCGGCGCTCCGATTGGCGTAAGTAAGGTTGATAAACTAGATAGATGGCAGCTAACATGGGCTGGTAGCGTGGCGGGATGGTATATTAATAAGAAGGCACTAGAGCACGGCTACTATCCATGGCTAATGCGATACAGTCCTCTTATTGGTGCGATAGTTATGTCTGAACTCTGGCGCAAGTCTCCTCAAACTAACCAAGCTCGCCGGGTCGCCTTGGGTTTAGTACTCTACCCTAACGGCGGCCTCTTCGCCGTCGTTTCGCTTCTGAGCTTTTGGTAAAAGAAAGGCCCTGCTGTGCCCTTTACGATTGTTGCGCTTATCCTGCTTGCCGCTCTAATGGCAGCGGATGTGGCTGCAGAAACAGATGACGAGCGATTGGTCGATATGTTTTCACCTATTCTGGTGCTTGTGGAAGACACCGGCGGCAAATGGGGAGACATTCGAGTAACCAAACCGGAACCGGTGGAGATCGTCGGTGCGAATTCTGCGGGAAATATATGGTTCGAGGCATGGGAATTAGGAGGTATAAGCGGCGGCACCGAAGAGGACACCCTTGGCACGCCGTCATCTGGTCCGACCTTCGTTGCGTCGGCTCCTCTTGATTCGTCGTTTTGGCTTCCCAGTTTGTATCGCTACGACACTGTATGGTATTCTAATGTTGACTTTGTAAGAAGTAGGTTTGCCTTCTTAGATCATGGTTCGAGGGTCTATCCTAGCGTAGGCGGAGGACTAGATCCTGGGCAATACTTAGTACGTGCGTTTGGGTTTGAATATCCCGGAATAACCCCGGCAGAGTGGAACGATGCGTACTTTGGCAAGGGGAGATATGCCGGCAAGAAATTTCTCAATACGGCTTATATACAAAACAACAAACAGTAATTATGATGACCCAATCACGGTACTTAAATACTTCTACTTCTACCCGTACAATCATTGGTGGAACAATCACGAGGGCGACTGGCAAGGGATTAATGTGGTGGTCAGTTCGCGTGATCCCGACTCAGCCGAGATTCTAGGCGTGGAGTATTCGTTCCATAAGGCGCATTTGTCCTACTACAAAAATTACTTTCACCACATCTATCACGGCACAGAATTAGAATTAACATTGAAGATGCCCGGTCTAGCTTCCAGTTTTGTATTCAACCCCCAAAATAGCTTAAAGCTGAGTCAAGGGACCCACCCCGTAGTTTACGTGGGGGCCGGCTCACATGGATCGTATCCCTTTGGAGGAAAAATTCTTCTTAACAATAGAGGAGATGGTCTGCTCAATTTATCTCCTCTTTACGAATATATGACCCACACGGGTTTAGTATTGAGCACTCAAGCCGATGGTACTCATAGCGACCTGTGGGAACGTTACGATATACAGATATTGCCTGAACCCGATGCAACCAACACCAATAACATGGGGCTTGCCGATACGATGAGCTGGCTGGGGGCGGATCTATACTGGGGAACGCGAAAAGTACCTTCACCTCATTCTGATTTCCCAATCCCAATTATTGGACCCGAGGGTAATAAGAGTCCGCGCGGTCCGTATCATACTGGTTGGGAGGGTTTGAAGCTTTTTAAACAAGGTTTTACGGGCGGTAAACGGTTCATTTTTGATTTTGCCCATCCTTTTTCTTACAAAGACGCTCCCTCCATCTATCACCATTGGGTCGTCATTGGCGAAGAGACTTGGCGAGACACGGTCTCCTTGGTCGGCGACGTGGTGGTTTTTCCGGGTGCGACGCTGACGGTAGAGGCGGGTGCCGTTATTGAGTTTGTGCCTCGGCAAGACCGGCATCACTTTCGGGAGGGGGTAAGCAATCGTGCGGAGATTTTCGTCTATGGCACTCTGATCACCGAAGGGACCGTTGATGATTCCGTCCGTTTCCAAGCCACCACGAGTAGCGATAATAATGCTTGGGGCGGCATTCGTGAGATGACGGGGGGTTCGGTGACGTTAAATCATACCGTTCTTCGTCATACGCTGTCGGTCTCGCCGCCGGTGGCGAAGCGTGTGCCAGGGCCTCCGCGTGATTTCATGGCGGCGGCCGGCGACAGGCGGGTGACGCTGTCGTGGAAGGTGCCTTCAGACTTGGGCGTCCCGCCGTTGAGCCGCTACGCCTATCGCTGGCGCATCGCCGACGGTACGTGGTCAACATGGACGGATGAGACGAACACGACTGTGGTGGTTGAGGAGTTGACCAACGGTCAGCTCTACGAGTTTGAAGTGCGTGCCTTCAACAGCTATGGAGCCGGCACGTCGGCGAGTGCCACAGCCACGCCCGCTAGTTCCGAACAACCCGAACAGCCCGAACAACCCGAACAGCCCGAACAGCCCCAACCCCCAACGCTGAGCGGTCCCACCAACAAGACCGTCGCCGAGAACAGCACCGGTGCGGTAGCTCAATATACGGCCAACGACCCCGATAGCGACGCGCTGACGTGGACGTTGGGCGGGGCCGATGCCACCGCCTTGAGTCTCAGCGGTTCAGGCGCAAGTCGGGACCTGACGTTCAATAGCCCACCTGATTACGAAAGCAAGAGCACCTACCAAGTAT
>RKRN01000340.1 GCA_007571365.1 Candidatus Latescibacterota bacterium | reverse complement strand
AGCCGGTGAAGTCGAAGGACTGATCGGCACCGGATGCGCCAATGTCGAAGCCGGCGTCCGCTAGGCTGCTGGGGACGGTGGCTATTTCTTGTTCCCAAGTCATGCCCAAGGACAAGCGCGCATCGTCGCGCGAGAAGGTAATTTGGGCTTGGGCAGAGAGGGGAAAGAGGGCGAGAAAGGCGAAGGCACGGACGACGAACATGGTGGCATCCTTTCTTAAAATTGCGATGTTTCACCGGCTGGGCCTACGGAATATTGAACCTTCTACGTAGAGTGTACCTATTGCTGCTGGACAGATCAAACTCGCGCTGGTGGTGATGCCAGTCGGAATTGCGGAACGGAGATGGGCTGTGATGTTGCTATTCGTCGTTGTTGCGTACGTTGTGCTACGGGGCGGCCCCGCCGAGGCGATCAAGTGGGATTTCGACGATGGAACAACGTATTTCCGGGGGTGGTCGAAGACGGTGTGTGGAGGATTACGGTCGATCCCTATGTCACCAAAAGCCATTATAGCGCGGCGAGTATCTCCGTGGTTTCCTCGGCCGAATTAATCGCCTTGGGGCATCAAGACGCGACGATATGGGAAGGTCTGTTAAAAGATATTCAGCTAAGTTTTGTACTTTCACTGGACTGAGGCTGGCGTTTTTGCCCCGCCAGTGTTCTATCCGATTGCGTCGGGCATAGGAGAAGGTTATGAAGGGAACACCGGCGTGTTGACGGACTTGGATGGCGATGGCGACTTAGACCTGTTCGCGGTCTGGAGATACTATCAGATGAGGTTCCCTACGGCGGGCGGGCTCATGGCACTCAACGACGGGCGGATGGAAGCGAAAAAGACGATGAAGCTGCCCTAAGAGGACATTTTTTGAGCTATTTGACGCTAACGAAGAATTGAAAGACTACTAATGGCCGGAAAGCGAAATTTGTACCGGGCGCTGGGCGGCGCGGGCCTTTTGTTATTCGGCTGCGGCGGAGAAGCTCCAACGCCGCGCGAGCCGGTGGTCTTTGTCGATGTGGCCCAACAAGCTGGCCTGCATGGGCGCAATGTCTCGGGCAAGCCGCAAAAGACCTATATCATTGAGTCCAAGGGCGGCGGCGCGGGTCTGTTCGACTACGACGACGATGGCTACCTAGACGCGTTCCTAATCAATGGCTCCTCGTTCGATCCCTTGCCCGATCCCCGGCCTAGCAACCGGCTCTACCGCAACCGGGGCGATGGCACCTTTGCCGAGGTTACTGGCGCGGCCGGCGTGGGCGACACGGCTTGGAGCATGGGCTGCTCGGCTGCCGACTACGACAACGACGGCGACACCGACCTTTTTGCGACCAACTACGGACCCAACCGGCTCTACCGCAACCGGGGCGATGGCACCTTTGCCGAGGTGGCCCAAGCCGCCGGGGTGGCAGACTCGCGCTGGAGTACGGGTGTTGCTTGGGGCGACTACGATGTCGATGGCGACGTGGACCTGTACGTGGCTAATTTTGTCCGCTTTGATCCAGACGAACTCGCCGAAGCCGATCTGTATCAGTTGTGGAAGGGAATCAAGATATTCCAAGGACCCAACGCCTATGAAGGAGAGCAGGACGCGCTCTACCGCAATCAGGGCGACGGCACCTTTGACGATGTCACCGCTCAGATCGGCGTCGCCCCGGTGGCGTACAACGGTTTCCAACCCGTATTTGTCGATTGCGACAGCGACGGGGACCTAGATCTGTACGTGGCTAACGACACCGATCCCAATCTGCTCTTGTGCAACTTGGGCAACGGGCGCTTCAAAGACGTCTCCTTGGCCACCGGCACTAGCCACAGTGCCGATGGCGAGGAACAAGCCGGTATGGGCGTCGCTTTTGGCGACTACGACACCGATGGCGATTTCGACTTTTTCGTCACCCATTTTTCCGAGGATTACTACACCTTGTACCGCAGTGAGGGGGGAAGCCTGTTCACCGATGTGAGCCACGCGGTGGGCGTGGGCGAGGTGAGCATGCCGTTTGTGGGTTGGGGCACGGGCTTTTTCGATTGCGACAATGACGGCGATTTGGATTTATTCACCGCCAACGGCCACGTCTATCCGGTCTTGGACGACTTCGATGTGGGTACGCGGTACGCCCAGCGCAATTTTCTCTTTGACAACGACGGCCGCGGATCTTTTATCGAAATTGGGGCCCGAGCCGGTAGTGGCTTGGCCCTAGAAAAAGTGAGCCGGGGGGCGGCCTTTGGCGACTACGACAACGATGGCGACATCGATATTCTCGTCCTCAATATCGACGATACGCCCACCCTATTGCGCAACGATGGCGGCAACCGCAATCACTGGCTCCAAGTCTCCCTCATCGGCACCACGAGCAATCGCGACGGCATTGGGGCCCGCATTGAGGCCGCAGCCGCCGGCCGCGTCCAGATCCGCCAAATTGCCGCGGGGACCAGCTTCCTGTCGCACAGCGACATCCGCGCCCACTTCGGCCTGCAACAGGCCACCAAGGTCGAGCGGCTGGTGGTGCGCTGGCCCGGCGGCCGGGTCGAGGAATTTCGCGATCTCGACGCCAACCAGTGGCTGGTGATCGCGGAGGGCCAAGGGCTTGTCGCACGTCGGCGGCCGGGCCCTTTTGCCGAGTTGTAATACCAATTTGAAGCCCTGAGGTCCTAATTGTTCTGTATGTTCTGCACCGTCTTTAGGAGGGCGTGCGGTCCCGCTCTGTTGCTCAGTGTCGGTCTAAGTGCCTGTGATACCGTCTCGGGGCCAACGGACTTTGAGGATCGGCTAGGCATGGTAAAAATCCCGGCCGGTCCCTTCATCATGGGCTCCGACTCTGGGGCTCGCGACGAGCACCCGGCCCATTCCGTGTACCTCAATGGTTTCTGGATGGACCGCCACGAAGTGACCACGGCCGAGTGGAATGCCTATGCCCAAGCCATGAACCTGCCCCTGCGGTCGGCCCCGGACGACCATCCGATCATCTCGGTGGGCTGGCCCGACGCCTTGGCCTATTGCCAGTGGGTCGGCAAGCGCCTGCCCACCGAGGCGGAGTGGGAAAAGGCCGCTCGGGGAACCGATGGGCGCACCTACCCTTGGGGCGAGGGCATGGAGCGCACTAGGGCCAACTACGGAACGGATGTTTGCTGCGACGTCGACGCCAGCGATGGGTACTCTCTTACTTCGCCGGTGGGGCATTACCCCCAAGGAGAGTCGCCCTACGGGGTCCGCGATATGGCCGGCAATGTCTGGGAGTGGGTAGCGGACTGGTATCACAGCGAGTACTATACTGCTGGACACGAGCGCAATCCCCTTGGACCGGCGGCTGGAACGCTGAAAGTGGTGCGCGGAGGCTCGTGGTCCAATGCTCCCAATCTGTTGCGCACCTCGTATCGCCGGGCCTGTAGCCCGTTCAGTGCCGATGGCAATGTCGGCTTTCGCTGCGCGATGGACGAATGATCGCCGCGGTTTTACAGAAACGGTTCCAGCTCGCCGCCGCCGGCTTCGCCGCCGTGTGCGCCTCCGTCCAGACCGAGGGGCTGACTTGGGAGCAGACCGCATGGCGCAACGCGCTCTACTACCGCACCATCTTTGAGGCCCCCGAAGCCGGCGAGGGCTTGCTGCAGATGGCCGCCGCCGACAGCTTTGCCGCGTACTTCAACGGCGCACTCGTCGGCAGCGACTCCAGCGTTGTGCAGCCGCGCGTTTTTGCGGTCCCGGTGGTGCGCGGCGACAACCACCTCGCCGCACTGGTGGTCAACCGCGGTCGCGGTCGCGGCAATGGCTTGGTCGCCACCTTGGCCGTGGAATGGGCTACAGGAGATACCGCGACCGTTCAAACGACGACCGATCGCACCCGCCAGCCTTGGTACTGGAGTGCCCAGCGCCCAGCCGACGATGGGTGGAAGACCGCCGAAGTGGCGCGGGACGAGGCCTGGCACTTGGTGCAAGAAGGGGCCTTGGAGCCGGCTTTGTCCAGCGCCCAGCCCATCGCCGGCTTTGTCGGTGGGACGGATATCGGCTCCCTAGCCGGCGGCATTACCCTCAAACGAGTGCGCGGCCAAAATTTGGCCCAAGACCAGCTCGCCAACCGCCCGGAGGTGGTCGATGGCGATTTGAATACCTCGTGGAATCCGCCGATCAACGCCCTGAATTTCAATGCTGATATCGACTTGGGAACGCGGCGCAAAATCCACGCGGTGCGGGTGCTGACCCGCGGCCGCAATCCAGCGCAGTACTTCGACCGCTCCCTGCGCGGCTACTCCATTCAGGTCAGCGACGACCAAATCCGCTGGACCGAAGTGGCCATCCGGCGCGACATCGTCGATTTTGTCCGCAGCGAGGTCCGCTTTCCGCCGCTGTGGACGCGCCATCTGCGCCTGGTCATCGTCGATATCAACGCCATCACCCAGCCCAATGTGGCCGAAATAGAGGTGTACGGCAGCCTGTACGCAGAGCGGGGAACGTTCACCTCGGAGCCGCTTGACCTCGGTGCGCCGGGCGTGGTCAAGAACGTAGGTCGGGTGCGCTGGCAGGCCGCCGTTCCCGCTGGCACGGAACTGACCGTGCAGTTCCGCAGCGCCGACCAAGCCGCCGCGCTAGCCGACTCGGCCGGGGGCTGGAGCCCGCCCCTAACCACCGGAGACATCTGGTTCCCAGCCGCAGAACCGCATACGCTGGTGCAATACCGGGTCAACATGGCGACCCGCTCGCCCGAAAAAACCCCGGTTTTCGAGCATCTAGCGATCGATTTCGACCCCGATCAAGTGCCCGTTTCCAAGGCGTGGGGCCGCATTGCCCCCAACCGCGTCCCCATGGGCCGCGATACTTCCTTTATCTATACGCTCGATGTGAAGTTTGCCGACGCCGACGCCGGCTTGGCCCAGCTTCGCATTGACGTGCCCGCGCCGGCCGTGCTCGAAGAAATCACCGGCTTGGCAGGCCAAGCACTAGAGGCTTGGGACTCGACGCACGACCAGCTTATCCTCTCCTTGGCCGAGCCTCTGCGGCAAGACGCCCAGTTGCAAATTCGCTTTAGGACGCGGACGTACGCGGCGCTCCATGCGTTTCGCGCCCGCCTCTTTGCCCCTAATTCTGACAACCCGCTCAACGCGGCCGAAAATGTGGCCATAGACCCGCAGAGCAATACACCGTATTCGTGGGTGTTGTCGGCCGCGACCGCGGCCGACAAGGCCCTCTCCCAAGTGCGCGTCCGCCCGCCGGTTTTCAGCCCCAACGCCGATGGGGTCAACGATGTGGCCGCTATCGAATTTGTCCTGTCCAAGGTTGAGGCTCCGCGACAGGTGGCCATCCGCATCTTCGATCTGAGCGGGCGCTTAGTGCGCGACCTCAGTCCGCCGCCGCTGCTGGCTGGGGCCTACGTGCGGTTGCCAACCGGCAGCCAAGCCCCGGGGGTGTGGGATGGGCGCAATGCCACGGGTGCGCTAGTGGCTCCGGGGCTGTACCTCTACGGGGTGGCCGTTGCGGTCGATACGGGCGCAGAACGCGCCGTCGGGGTCGTCGGAGTAGCCTACTAATCTATGCTGCCGTTAGCCATTCTAGCCCTACTGACCCTTGCCACGGCCGCGACTCGCTTTGTGCCCACGGCCGAGGAAATACAGGCCCGCTTTGAGCACGGCCAGAACTTCTACGCCGCTGGGGCCTACGATCAGGCCATTGAAAACTACCGCCACATCATGCAGAGCCGGCACAAACTGCTCGCGCTGGAGGCCATTCGCGTTTCCGTCGGCCAGATAGACGCGCCCCTGCAAGAAGTAGCCGCGTACCAAATTGGCAATGCCTATTTCAAAATGGGCGAAGACCAACTCAAAAGGGCGGCGCAGGCCCGCAGCGACCAAGAGCGCGACCAGCACCAAGACCGAGCCGACGACTTGTTGACCCGAGCCGGGGCGGCTTTTGCCGCTGCTGAGACCCTCTCCGCTACCCCAACGCTCCAGGCCCTCGCCCGCAGCCGGGCCGTAGCCTGTGCGTACCGCATGGGAGCGTATCATCGCACTATCGACGAAGCGCGGCAGCTCGTCGCCGGATATCCCACCAGCCCCTACGTGGCTCATGCGCTGTACGATATTGGCTGGTCGCACTATCAACTGCGCGAGTACGCCCAAAGCATTGCGGTTTTCGAGGATTTGGTCGGGCGTTTCCCCGCCGGGTATCGCACCAGTAGGGCGCTCTTCCAAATTGGCGAATGCTACTTTGCGCTGGAGCGCTTTGCTGAAGCCATCCCCAGCTACCAGCGGCTGGTTGACTCACAGCGCCTCGATCGCATGTCCGAGCGCGAGATCCGGCGCATGCAGCGCAACAAACTCGCCGGCCTAGTCGACGAGACCGAGCTGGAGATCGCCGCCAAAGCCCTACTGCGCATTGGCGAGTGCCGCGAGCGCACCGGGGAGTACGCGCTGGCCGCAGAGGCCTATGCCTTGGTGGCCGTGCGTTTTGCCGACGAGCGACGCCTCGCCGAGGAAGCCTATCTGCGCCAAGCTCAGCTGCACTACCAGCGCGGCGATGTCGCCGCCAGCATCGCGGTGTACCAGCGCGCCCTAGAAGCGCAACAGGACGACTTTGGCCGGGCGCGCCTGCAGTTGCTTTTGGCCAACCGCTACTTTGAAACCGGAAACTACGCAGAGGCCGTGCGCGAGTACAGCGCGTATCGCGACGACTATGCCGACTTTGCGGCCCAAGCCGGTCTGCCCCTTGAAGGGGTGGGACTGCAGATGGCCCGGGCTTGGTTCAGCCGTGCGGAAGCGGCAGCGATCGCACCCGAGGAGCGGGCCGATTTTTTGCGCCGCGCCGCCGCGGAATTGCGCCGCACCTTAGCAGCCTTCCCCAACTCGGCCTACGAAATGGACTTGCGCTTCAATTTGGGGCTTTCTTTGCAGCACCAGAACGAGGCGGTCGCCACCGATCAGGCCCTCGACATCTTTCAGGAGTTAGCCGCCGCGCCGCAGGCTGGCGGATACCGGCACAGCGCCCTTTTCCAGTGCGCCCGCATCCTCCACGCCCGCGGCGAGTACGCGGATGCCATCCAGCTTTACGAGGGCTTAGCCGAAGAGCTGGGCGACAAACCCGCAGCCGATATCGCCCGTTTTGAAGCGGCCATAGCCCAGCGCGATGCCGGTGCTTGGGCGGCGGCAGTCACCGCCTTTCTGCAAGTGCGCAGCGAGGCGGAAATGCACTCGCGCTCCCGACTCGAAGCCGGCCGCCTTCTATTACAGCAGGGCCACACCCAAAGGGCACTGGCCATCCTGCGGGAGGGGGCCCAAACCGAAACCGCTAGGGCCTCCCAAACGCTGTTTAACTACCTCATCGCCACGGCTTTGTCCCGCGCCGGCGACCTGAATGCAGCCCTGATCTACTTTGACCAAGCCCTAGCCGCGGCGGATTCAGGCTTTGCCCACCAAGCCTTTTACGGCCGGGGCACGGCCTACTTCAGGCTCGGCCAGTCCGCCCAAGCCATCGCCGATCTGGAGCGCGCCGCGGCCGATTCGTCCTCAACGGCCGCTTCCCGCCTGTTGGCTGCGGCCTATATTGCCGGCGGGCGCATGGAACAAGGGTTGCAGCTATATCGGCGTTTGCTGCAGACGGCTTCCTCGCCGCGCCGCCGCGGCGAGTACTTGCTGGCCCTAGCCGAAATCGCCTATCGCCAAGAGCGCTACGGCCAAGCCATGGTCACCGGCCGGGAGCTACTCGCCCTCGACTTTGCCGAAGAAGAGCCGCCCCCGGAGCGCCCCTACTATCTGCGTGAAAAGGGATACTGGCTCCTAGCCGCCGCCGCCTTGCGCTTGGAAAATTACCAAGCCGTAGTCGATGCGGCGGCTGTGGGTCTGGCGGCGTACCCGAGCGGATGGTACGCGCCCGATTTCCTCTTCTTGGGCGGGCTAGCCGCCCTGCAACTGGACCGCTACCAAGAGGCCGTTGACCGCTTGCAGGACTCGATTGTGCGCTACCCGCAACACCCCAACGCCGCCAAAGCCCACTACTACCTCGGATACGCGTACTTCAACCAGGCCCTTTTCACCCAAGCCGTGGGCCCCTTTGAGTTCGTCGTGGCTGAGGCCCCAGACCGCAACGTGGTTCCAGACGCTCTGTTTCGCCTAGCCGAATGCCGCTATAATCTACAGCAGTACGATCAGGCCCAAGTCCAATACCAGCAGCTCATTGATCGCTACCCCGATAGCCCCTTGGCCGAGGAAGCGCTCTACAACTTGGGCTGGTGCCTGATGAATGCCCGCGCCGGAGATGCGGACCAGCAAAACAAAGAGGCACAGCAAGCCTTTGCGGCGTACCTCACCCGCTTTCCCCAAGGCCGCTATGCGGCCACTACCCGCTATACCCTCGGCGAGTTGTTGTACAATCAAGGCGACCACCAAGCCGCGCACGACCTCTTTCGCCAAATCGAAGAACAATACTCCGGTACTCCGGCTGCCGCCCGCGCCGCGGCCCTATTGCCCGAACTGCGCGAAGCCGTGGCTTACGTAGAGTACGCCGCTCTGACCGACAGCCTCAAAGCGGCGTCCAGCGACGCCGTGGCGATTCGCGCCCTAATCCCCCGCTTTGCCCAAGTGTGGCGTCAATTCCCCCACTCCTCCAGCGGTATAGCCGCCCGGGCCAATATCGGGGTTTGCCATCAAAAGCTGGGGGAATGGCAACAGGCCGTGGATGTGTTTGACGCCATTTTGAGCACCGCCCGCAAAGACAGCAGCCTGCTCGCCCCCAACATCCGCGCCTTTGTCGAACGCCGCCGCGCCGCCATTGCGAGGAAACACTTGTGAAAGCCTTGCGCACTGCGGATCCACTCGCCGTGATTGCGGCCCATAGGCGCTTGCTCTACTGGGGCCTGCTTTTCTCCCTAGGGTTGCACCTGATCGTCGTCGCTTGGTACTTTCGCCCGATTGAACAGGCCGCAGAAGAGGTCGTCATCCACCTCGAATGGCAAGACTTGGACACGCCGCTTTTGATTCCGCCGCCCCAGTTGCGCCGGGAATTTGCCTTTCAAAAGCAGGTTATCCCCGAAGGCACACCTATTATATCCGTGCAGCGCGATCAGATGGCCACGGTGGTCGGCGGCTTCAGCAGCGGCTTGGGCACTCAGCTAGACCAAGCCGCCGCGGGCCGGCGGTGGAGTCGCACCGGTAGTGGCCGCGACTTGGTCGCCGATATGGATGCCCAAGGCCTGGGCCTTGGGGTGGTGGGCGTCCCCCACTTTGAAGCCGTTGCAATGACCAGTCTGAAAGAGCCGGAAAGGCGCATTGACATGCAGGCGGAATTCCTCGATCTGGACGCTATTGACACCGGCAAGTACCGCGGCATGGTCATTCAGGATCCGGCCGACAAGCGCAATATCCAAGGCTTTGTGTACTTGGGGCTGGCTTGGGGCAGCATCCTCAAGCCCTCGCGCCAGCGCTCGATTGCCCAGTTGGTACGCGCCATCAACCAGTACACGCGCATTGAGGCCCAGGTCATTGACCAGATGTTCATCGACTCCCAAGATCTGTTCAAGGCCCCCTTTGTGTACATCACCACCCGCAGCGCGTTTGAACTAACCGAGCACGAAATTGACAATCTGGGCCAGTATTTGCGCAACGGCGGTTTCCTAGTAGCCGATAACGACCGGCCCGAGCTGGAGTACGGCCCGGCCGAAGCCTCGCTGCGGGACATGTTTAAGCAGGCCCTAGGCCGCGACGCCCGCTTCGTCCCCATCCCCAACGAGCATCCGCTCTACCACGTATTTTTCGACTTTGACGATGGCCCGCCCCCGGGAGGCGAGGAATTGGCCGGGGGCCATTTCCGCAGTTCGGTGTACTACTTGGAGGGTATCTTCCTCGGCGACCGCTTGGTGGCCGTGTATTCCGACCAGGGATACGGCGCCTTCTGGGAGCGCGAAAGCGAAAACGAACCGCACCTGAAACTGGGAGTCAATATGGTCGTCTTTGCCCTAACGCAGAAGGGCTCCATCGCCCAGCAGCAAATCGACTTTTACAACGAGGTGCGCTGAGCTTATGCGCTGCTTGCTCGCGGCCTACGGAGGGCTAGCGAGTGCCTTGCTGCTCGCCCTGCTCGCCGGCTGCACCCTCCTCTATCCGCCGCGCTACGAGCGCGTATCGCGGCTGGTGCCCCGTTCCGATTTAGGGCCGGATTATGCTCTTGGCGCGGACGGGACTGTTGCCTATGCCGTGGCAGGGCTGCGGGTCGAGGTTCGCTACGTGACCGACCGCGCCCTAAACGCCTTGTGGCCGCAGGAGTCCGCTCAAGGTCCGCATTCGTACAATGCCTATACCTATGGCGACTACGTCGATCCCCAAGCCGGGTACGTACGCAATCGCTTTACGGTCTTTGCGGTCTCCGTGTACAATCTGGGTTTTCCCAAGGTGGAACTACAACCGCTACAAAGTCGGCTCACGACCAATCGCCGGGGCGAAAAACTGACTCCCTACGGCACGACGACCGGCTCGGCGGCCCATAGTTTTGAATCCTACTACCGCGCTCGGAAAGGCGTCACTGGCAATGAGGACTATCGCTTTGACATGCGCTTGGGGCAGGTGCGGACCAGCAATTACGGCGTCGGGGAGAAAATCTACAAGGGCGAAAACTACAGCGGCTTTATCGTTTTTGATCCGCTGGCCGCCGAGGTGGCAGAGGTATGTTTACACATCCGCGATTTTGTGCTCAAATTTAACGCCTTTGACCAGCCTTTGCAGACCTTGGACCTCGACTTTCGCTTTGTCCGCCACATTGAGCAAGTAGCGCACCAAGCCCGAGCCGCCGCTTGGCGCGCCCCCACGCAGGTGCGCTTGCAAACGCCCAGCCAAGTGCGTGGCTATGCCCCGGACGATCTGGCGCGCGCTCCCGCGACCATCGACGCGTTTGTCCGCTCTCAATTCGACGCGTTCAACCGCTGCGGTCGACTCCAAGCCGGCCAAGCGTTGCTAGGCAGTGCGACCATCCGCTTTGTCATCTTGGCCAGTGGTCTGGTCGAAAGCGTCCAACTCCTTGATTCCACTGTGGACAGCGGCCCCGTGGGCGATTGTCTCGTCGAGCAGGTCAAACGCTGGCACTTGCGGCCCGCCCGGCCTGCGGTCGCGGATTCGGTCGCTGGCTATCAGGCCCCGCCCCTTGAGCGCGATAAGGTGGTGGCGACTTTTGTCGTCGAATTCGCAGAGGTACGACCCGACTGATACCCATTTCCTATTGTCGTGTTAGGCGAGCCTGCGGACGAGACGCCTTGCGCCGAACCTCTAGTGTTGCGAACCTGGCTCTAAGACTTCCACCCCAGCGTCCCCCCGCCCCAATACATAGGTGCGGCCCTCAGTGGGTGCCTCCAACCCGACCCGGTGCCCCGGCCAGACTTCTATCTCAAAACGGGCCGGTCCTTCCCCTTGGCTGAACAGCCGCACGACGGCCCGTTCCGCCAAGCGCAACCCCGACCACAGCACCCCTTCGTCCTGTACGGCCGGCCCTACTAGATTCATCACGTGGCCGGCGTCGAGAAAGTCGCGGTAGCCGAGCATTTCGTCGTACACGGCCACCGCATCGAGCACCTCAAACAGCGCGATTTCCTCGTACCCTTCGCGCCAAGCATTGAAAAGCTGCATGCCGTCGATGCCGCGCAGCCACATGTGCCGCAGGGCCTCGCGGTACGCCTCGCGGCTCATGTACGGGGTTTCGTCCTCCCGGTGGTTTACAATCGGACACCAGCGCGCCACCCAGGGAAAACTGGCCACTTCCGGCCCATAGGTTAGGCGGTTGGCCGCATCGCCGGAAACTTGCCGCAGCAGACTGTGCATGTGGAGTTGGTCAATGTGGCGCTGGTCTAGGAGGTAGTCGTCTTGCCACGCTGTTTGCCAGAATTTGTCGTTGCCATACGCCACTGGATTGGTGGCCGTAAACAACGGGGGAATGCCCGGCGGCAAGGCCCGGTTATTGACAAAATAGCGCAAAGGCTCGGCTGAGGTGGAATACACAATGTGCCAGTTGGTGATGGAGCACTGGGGAAAAATTTCGCGCACCGGCCCGGCCAGATACGCTCCGTAGAGCTGCTGGTAGTGCCGCCAGTAATAGGCCCAGTACTGGTCTTCGTCCGTCAGCACTGCCGGCGGCAATTGCACCCGGCAGCGCTGGCAGTGCGCGAGCTGTTTGAACAGGTGGCTCCAAGGATAGGGATCCCCTTCCCAATCCATCCACACCGCATCGACCGCGACGCCAGCCGCCCGAAAGGCACTCAGCGTATCGCGCACTTGGTCGGCCATGATTGCCCATCCCGCAATCATCTTGGGACAGGCCCCGTGCCACGACCCCAAGGCTCCCCTTCCCGCCATTGTATAGTGGTAGCCGGCGTCGAACTGGTGCGCCCAGGCACTTGAATCAGCAGCGAGAGAATAGGGCCAAGCCCCGGCATGGCCTTGCATAAAAATCACGGGCGACCCGGCCTGCTGCAGAGCTTTGGCCGCGTCGATCATGCCTTGGTCCAAACGCAGATGCTGGGTCAAGCCGCGCGCCAACAGCATCTGAATCTGGTCTGCGGCCAGCGGCGCAAAACCCACGCCGTGCCACATGATCATGGGCCAGCGGTCCGCCCGTGCATGTTGGAGGGGTGGCACCTGCTTTGCGACCACTTCCAGCCAAGGCGTCGAATTCAGATACGCGGCTCTAGCTGGGGTGGTTGGCTCTATGCGCCCCGGGGCATTGGCGCCTAGAGCGAGCGCACAAACGGCCCCGGCCAGCAGGGCCAACAGGATTCCTCGGTTGATTTTTCTCATGGCGTTTTCTCCTTTGAGGAAGATCTGTAATTAAATGTACTTAGGGGAAAGTCTATCGAGACCCAAGGCTTATTGTTGTATATTATCAAAAGCCACAAAGAGACATCCCGATGTTGGTCTGCCATTGTGAGCAAACTTAATTCGCGTCCAGCGCAAAATAGATTTTCCCGACTCGTCTCCGCATGGGTTTGGAGCGGCCCTTGTTTCCTTGCCCAACCAGCCGACGCCTACGTTGGCCCCGGTGCTGGCTTTGTCCTAGCCAGCGGTCTTTGGACGCTCGCCGCCCTCGCGCTCGCCGCCCTTGCCATTTTGGTCTTGCCGGTGCGCTTGCTTTTTAGCTGGCGTCGCAACAAAAAAATGGCCGCTCAAGCAAGCGCCGAGCGCGTGGTGGTCATCGGCCTCGATGGCCTCGATCCTCAGCTGGTGGCTCGCTGGATGGAGCAAGGTCGGCTGCCCGCTTTTAAGAAGCTGGCTGAACAGGGCGTCTTCCGCCCTTTGCAGACTACCCTGCCCGCTATTACGCCAGCGGCATGGTCGGCCTTTGCCACCGGGGTGGACGCTTCTAGGCACCGCATTTACGACTTTATCACCCGCGATCCCCACACGTACCAGCCCGTGCTGTCTTCGGCGCGGATCAGCACCCCGCGGGTCGGCCCGTACCGCCTGCCGCTGGGCAAAGCGCCGGTGTGCAATTTGCGCCGCAGCCAGCCTTTTTGGAAGATACTGGGCGACAACCACATCGCTAGTTCCATTGTTCGGGTGCCGATCAGTTTTCCGCCGGAAAAATTCGCGGGGAACCTGCTGGCCGGCATGTGTGCGCCCGACCTGCGCGGCACCCAAGGCCAATGCACTTATTTTTTTAGCGGCTCCGAACCCCAAGATACCTCGGTGGGCTGCTGCATCCGCCTCGAACTCGAGCGCGGCCGCGCCCTTGCCATTTTGGTCTTGCCGGTGCGCTTGCTTTTTAGCTGGCGTCGCAACAAAAAAATGGCCGCTCAA
>RKRN01000064.1 GCA_007571365.1 Candidatus Latescibacterota bacterium | reverse complement strand
CACCAGCGGCGACGCTGAGCGGCTTTGTCTCGGCAGCCGACAACGGCGAAGCCCTGACCCGCGCCACGGTCGCAGTCGAAGGACTTCGACTCGGAGCGGTCAGCAACAACAGCGGCTACTACGCGGTCAAACAAGTACCGGCCGGTACGCACGTGGTGAGTGCGTCGCACCGAGGCTACCAGACCCGCTGGGACACGCTGCGCTTTGGCGCCGACGAGGGCGTGCAACTCGACGTGGCGCTAGTGCCCAAGCCGACCGACTTGGGCGAGCAGGTCCGGGTGGAGGCCGAGCGCATCAGCCTCCGGGCCGAGCCGGTGCAGCAGTTGCCGGCCCTTGGCGAGGCCGATCTCTTGCGCAGCTTACAGCTTTTGCCGGGCATCCAAGCGGTTGCGGATATCAGCAGCGGCTTGTACGTGCGCGGCGGCGACCCCGGCCAGACGGCCGTCCTCCTCGACGACATTGCCCTGTACAATCCCGCCCACCTGTTCGGCCTGTTCTCGACCTTTAACCCAGACGCCATCAAGGAGGTCGATCTGTACAAGGGAGCCTATCCGGCTCCGTACGGCCGCACGCTTGGGGCGGTGCTTGACGTGAGCAACCGCGAGGGCAACCGCAAGCGCACCCGCGGCCGCGGCGGCATGAGCCTGATCTCAGGCCGCTTGCTCGCCGAGGGCCCGGTCGGACAGGGGTCGTGGATACTGGCCGGTCGGCGCACGTATTTAGAACCGGTGCTCAGCGCCCTCCGCGCCCGCGGGGTGGACGTTCCTTTGGATTATTACTTTTACGACTTCAACGGCGGCGTTAATCAGCGGCGCGGCGCCGACACCTACACCGCGAGTGCGTACTGGGGACGCGACGACCTGTGGATTGCGCTCGAAGACGACGAAGAGTCTTTCGTCGATCTGCGCTGGGGCAACCGCGCGCTGACTGCGCGCTGGACGCGGGCGTTCTCGCCGGGTCTGTTCGGGCACTTCGCGGTGGCCAGCTCGTCCTACGAAAACAGCATCGCGCTCCGTTTCCGCGACGCGCCCGTCCGCATCGCCAACAGCATCCGCGACCTCTCGCTCAAAGGCGACTTGGATTACTTTGCCAGTCGCCAGCACGCGCTTTCTTTGGGCTTCTTGGCCACGCTATTCGAGTTTCGCTTTGCCCGGTCTTTCAACGAGCGGACTCAGCTCGACTTGCGCCAAGAGCCGGTGCTGTTGGAAGGCTACGTGCAGGACCAGTGGCGACTCGGGCCGGCCACGCAGGTGCGGCTCGGCGGCCGGGGAACGTACTTCAGTGCCGGGCACCGCTGGCATTTTGCGCCGCGGCTGGCCCTAAGCCAAGCGTTGAGCACCACAGTTCGGGTCAAAGTCGCCGCCGGTGCGTATCGCCAACACCTGCAACGAATCACCACCGAAGCCTTCAGCGGCGGCGATTTCTGGGTGCCGCTCGACAGCACCGTCGAACCGGGGCATTCCTATCAGGCCGTCACCGGGGTCGAGTGGACTCCGGTGACGCGCTACCAGCTATCTGTGGAGGCCTATTACACGGACCTGGCCAACCTCGTGACCGTAGACACCGAACGGCCCGACGACAACGAGGCCACGCATTCGGAAGCGGTGTTCAAAAGCGGGGGCACGGGCTGGGCCAGCGGCGTCGAGTTTTTTTTGCAGCGGCGCAGTGGCGCACTCACCGGGTGGGTGGGCTACGCGCTAAACTGGACGCGGCGCACCTTCCCCGAACTCAACAACGGCCAGCCCTTTCCGCCTAAACACGACCGCCGCCACGACCTGTCTTTTGTCGCCTCCTACAAGGCGGGCGCGTGGCGGCTCGGCGCGAGTTTGGTATACGCCAGCGGACAGGCATTCACCCCGCCGACCGAATCGCCAACCCAACTCAACAGTGCTCGCCTGCAGCCCTATCACCGCCTCGATGTCAGCGTCCGCCGCCAATTCGCGCTGGGGGGAGCCGATAGCGAGTTCTACGTGCAGATATTCAATGTGTACAGCCGCCGCAACGAGTGGTTTTTGCAACTCGATTCGGTCGAACCCGCAGTCGATCCGCGCAAGATCAAGCAATTGCCCGTAATCCCCACGCTCGGCTTTGACTTCTCTTTTTAGCAGCGAGATACAAAGTCGGTAAGACGCGCAAGCGGGTACGTGTCGGCCCACAATCGCATCGCATTAAAAGCCCCTGTATAACCCCTGCATAATAGTGAGTTAATTGATTGTCTAAATTATGTCTAAAAAATTTTAGAAAATATCTTGACAATAAATAGACAATTGATTACAATAATAAACAATAAAGGACGCCAAGAGTGGCTCCATAACCTTTACAATAGGAGGAAGTCGCATGAATATCGCCCGCATTACCACGCTCATGGCCTTAGCACTTTTGCTTTGGACAGGCCCCACTCAGGCGCAAGACGAGGATATCGTCGATGTTGCCATCGGAGCTGGCACTTTCAACACGCTGGTCGCTGCGGTTCAGGCTGCCGACCTCGTCGATGCACTCAAGGGTGAAGGTCCCCTAACCGTCTTCGCCCCCACGGACGAGGCCTTCGCCGCTTTGCCAGAGGGCACTGTCGAGTCGCTGCTGTTGCCCGAAAATAAAGAACTGCTGACTTCGATCCTGCTTTATCACGTTGTCTCTGGTTCGGTAATGGCCGCCGACGTAGTGGAGTTGGATTCGGCCACTACCCTCAATGGTGATTCGATCGCTATCAGCGTCAGCGACAGCGGCGTGATGATCAACGATGCCAATGTCGTCCAAGCTGACGTGGCAGCTAGTAATGGCGTAATCCACATCGTTGATGCGGTGCTCCTGCCGCCGCCGGCCACCGCTGTCGACAGCAGTACTTGGGGTACGGTCAAGCAGCAAGCTCGCTAAGTCCGTAAACGCCGACAAAGAACGCCGCAGCAAGTATCCTTTTTGCTGCGGCTGTTCTTTTTTTTGCAAAGACGCGGGAGATTGTGGAAGTGGGCAGAAATCGCTTGTTTGCTGTGCTATGGAATCGACGTCGGGACATCCCATCAAAGTAGTAGTGCGGCGGACCGGGCTTTCGGCTCATGTCGTCCGGGTCTGGGAAAAGCGCTATCAAGCCGTGATGCCCGAGCGGACGGCGACCAATAGACGGCTTTATTCGGACGAGGACATCGCACGCCTACAGTGGTTGCAACAGGCAGTACAGGCCGGACATAGCATTGGCCAGATCGCCCAGCTCCCCACGCCCGAATTGGTGAGTCTGGTCCGCGCTGAGCAAGCAGCGCAAGCAGCGGCACCCTTGGCTCAAAGGACGATCGATGGAGAGGGCGAAGAGCAAGACCCTAGCCAATTCCTCGCGCAAGCCTTAGCCGCAGTACAAAGGCTAGACGCGGCCTCGCTCGAAAATCAGTTGGCCCGCGCCTCCATCGCATTGAGCCAACGGCATTTGCTCGAAGAAGTAGTCCAACCGCTGCTGGAGCGCATCGGCCAGATGTGGCAGGAGGGCACTTTGCGCGTGGCCGACGAACACATGGCTTCGGCTGTGGTGTGCCGCTTTATCGGCAACCTACGCACCAGTTTCCAAGTATCGGCAGCCGCTCCCCACGTCGTCGCCACCACGCCCGCCGGGCAATTGCACGAGATAGGAGCCTTGCTCGCTACGGTCGTGGCCACGTCAGAGGGCTGGAACTCGACGTTTTTGGGGCCTAACCTACCAGCCGAGGAAATCGCCGGGGCCGTCGCCCAAAAGGGGGCCAAGGCCGTCCTCCTCAGCATCGTCTATCCAGGCGACGATCCCCATCTGGGCGGCGAGTTGGTCAAATTGCGCCGGCTGCTGGGCGACGACATCGCTCTGCTGGTTGGCGGCCGGGCTGCCTCGCATTACCAGCGTTTTCTCCATCGGGCTGGGGCCACTACCTTGGCCAACCTGAGCGAGTTGCGCGATTGCTTGAATTCCTTGCGCCGATAGAGTCGGTTGCCAAAAGACGCGTATTGGAGTGAAGTTTTGTACTGAAGGGCGACTGATGTTACGCAGCCTTTGTCCTGCCTCGGTGGGCAGGCCTCTAGAGCCGCCGGTGTGCAGCCGGTGCGGGTAGGCTGGA
>RKRN01000318.1 GCA_007571365.1 Candidatus Latescibacterota bacterium | reverse complement strand
GTCGCCGTTACCACCCGAAGCCGCAGGCAACTCCAAAGCCTCTATCGCCACCCCGGCCGAGAACATCTGATCGGCAACCGTCGCCCCCTCAAAGCTCGGCGCATCCTGGGCTTCAGCCGCCGGAGCCGACATCAAAGTGGCCGCCAAAAAGAAGAGTATACTCAGGCAGAATAGCGATCTGTTCCAAATAAGTTTGTTACTAACTGCACAACCGCTCATAATTGATCCTCCAATGAGAGATTTAAGTTTAAGAAATCTAACACAACTTTGTGTATTAGATCGCCGCCTCTACGCTCTAAAGCCGCATCACTTTCCACCACCGTACTCGTGGTTTTCTGCCTTAGCGACCCTTACAACAACAGCTTATAGAGCATGTAGAGAAGCCTGAGAGCATTTCTCATGTACTCAATACAAAATACGCATCTAATATCCAAGATGCAAGGGGTAGTTTCTAAACATATGGCCTATATGGCCATCAACACCTAGCCATGCAGAAAGGTCAAGAGCTTGCAAAAAGGGGAAGAGCTTGACGCAACTCGGCTTCCAACTTAGAGTGGCAAGAAGGGCAAACCGAAATCAGATGTTCCAGCTTATTAGCCTCTATATTGGAAGAGAAACTGCGGTAGGGAATCTTGTGATGTACGTCAAGCTGGCGTCCCAGTTCCTCTTCACTGACTCCGCATACTTGGCAGATGAAGCTATCGCGCGTCCGCGCCTTTAGTGCTTGGAGTTCCCAATTGGCCCCCCGCCGTTTGGAAGTTTCTCCTAAACAAACCTCTAACGAGGGCATAGCCTCTGTCCAAGCACGGCGACAGGACGCGTCGCAAAAGTGTAACCGCGCTTGACCTGCATACCAAGTCGGCACCTCAATCTCTAGCCGACAGTATGTACAGCGTGTAGCGACCTGCACATTGTCGCCAGCGGGGCATCGTTCGCCAAAATCAAACCCCATCTGATCACAAGAAGCCATACTTAAGAACACAGGGCATAATTTTATGCGGGGATCCAGTTCGTTTTTTTGAAGCCCCGCCTTGCCCTGCCTCCCCACTTCCTATATTATAATATGTCTAACAATTTCATTGAAGGAGCGCAAAATTGCCTAAACTCAAGTCTGCCAAGAAACACCAAATCACTAGTGCTAAAGCCTACGAACGCAACCGTGCATTTCGCTCGCGGATGCGCACGGCCCTCAAGAAAGTTCGTCAAGCTCCGAACAAAGCCTCGGCCGAGATCGCTCTACAGGCGGCGACTTCAACTGTCGACAGAATCACTAACAAGGGCATTATTCATAAAAATGCCGCCGCCCGCTACAAGTCGCGGTTGAGCCGTCTCGTGCAGACGATGGCCTGATGGCTGATCATTCAAAAGCACGACTGCTCAAGTAGCGCAATCCGCTGTCGCAAAGGATCGTCGCGACCCGAGTATTTCCGCCCATCTCACGAGCGACTTGGGAAGCGATATAGGCATTGGCCCCTGCTGAAATCCCCACCAAAAGCCCTTCCTCCCGTGCCAAGCGCCGGGCCATTTCATACGCGTCGTCGTCGGTAATGACCCGCACCTCGTCGATAATTTCTCGGTTGAGAATTGGTGGAACAAAACCCGCGCCAATACCCTCTATATAGCTGAATCCAGCCCTCCCGCCTGAAAGCACCGATGACCCGGCAGGCTCGACAGCGATGATCCGAACTGTGGACATAGCTTCCTTAAGTACTTCGCCGACGCCAGTCAACGACCCCCCAGTACCCACCCCCGCCACAAAGGCATCAATTCGGCCATCTAGCTGTGCTAGTATCTCAAGGCCGGTCGTGTGGCGATGTATCTCGGGGTTCGCTGCATTCATAAACTGCTGTGGCAAAAAATAATCTGGATGCTCGCGCTTGAGTTCAAGTGCTTTGTCGATAGCTCCGCGCATGCCTTCGGCCGCTGGCGTCAACACAACTTCGGCACCGTACGCCTGCATCTGTAAGCGGCGCTCGCGGCTAGCCGTGTCGAACATGGTGACGATGAGCTTGTAGCCCTTGTAGGCAGCCACCATGGCCAAGCCAATGCCGGTATTGCCACTAGTGGGTTCAATGATCGTGCCGCCCTTGGCCAGCAGCCCTTGCTCTTCGGCGGCTTCAATCATAGCTAGGGCGATACGGTCCTTGACACTGCCACCGGGATTGGTCGCCTCCAACTTGCCCCACACCTCGGCAGAACCTTCCTCAACTACTCGACTGAGGCGGACTATAGGCGTAGCCCCGATTAACTCCAGCACATTGTGGGCGCGTTTCATCCTGTACCAAACCTAACGCCAGTCGTCTGTACAGTAGTCTTTAACTCCCGCCGGCAATGGCTGGGACGATGGAGACGCGATCTCCATCGTTGAGGGGCGTATCCTTGCCGTCGAGGAAGCGAATATCTTCGTCGTTGACGAAGATATTGACATAGCGGCGTATCTCGCCCCCCTCGTCGAGCAATTTATCGGCCAAGCCCTCATAGGAGCCGTCGAGACCATCTACCAACTCGCTAATAGTCCCTGCATCGAGCTCAACCTCAGCCTGATTGTGAGTCAATTTCCGCAACGGCGTAGGAATGTGAACAATAACCGGCATTTCATCCTCCATGTGATTAATTTAAGTGGCTCCACCGCCCGCATTCTATAGTTATTCGATAGCGGCTTTACTAAACTATTTCAATGCCCGTTTCGGCATAGCGTCTGCCGTCCCAAGCAAAACATTTGTAGCCTTGCACTTTCCGCTGGCTGCCCGTCTCCTCGCCATAGACTGAAAGCACTAGATACATCGCATCCGGGTCATCCGGGGCGTCCCCCGCCTCTCGGCAGTTGAATATCCAAGTGCGCCTTTCGTCTTCGTCCGAGAAGTAGGCCGGGCAATCAATGTGGGAATGGTAGCAACCCGCGATCCGGCTCCCGGCCTTTTCTGCCTCTTCCACGATGCGCAATTGCTCACCGGCGTCAATTAGATAGGCCGTACTTGCATCACGAGGATAGCACTCAGGGTCTTCTTCGTGCCGCGGCTGCTGTACATTAGTACAAGCATGGGCAGCGGATACCCCACTCGGCACCTCCTCAACCAACAGACCGCAACACTCGTGTGGGTACTCGGCCAAGGCTTGGGCGCAGATCCGTTCAAAGTCCCTGTGGGCGATGCGCAGCATTCAGCTATCCTTTCGCTTCGTTATGCTACCGAGAGCCAGTCGCCACATGGGCGTACTCATATATTTGTCGCCGCCATCACAAAATATAGTCACCACGACCCCTGTATCTAGCTGGCGGGCAACTTCCAGCGCGGCCCAATAAGCTCCACCTGAAGACTGGCCGACGAGAATCCCCTGCTCAACTGGCAGACGCAGTGCCGTATCATAAGCATCATCGGTATCTATCGGTATTTTATAGTCAAGGAGCGTCTCGTCGTAGATACCGGGGACAATTGAACTCTCCATGTGCTTAAGTCCCTCAATACCGTGAAACGGCTCGGCCGGCTCAGCGGCAATGATCTGGATGGCCGGATTGAACTTCCTAAGACCTCGAGCGGTTCCCATCAGGGTACCGCTGGTACCGATAGTGGCGACAAAATGAGTAACGCGGCCTTGGGTCTGCTCCCAGATTTCGGGAGCCGTGGTATCGCGATGGGCGTACCAATTGGCGGGATTGTTGTATTGGTCGGGCTTGAAGTACCGGTCGGGGTTGGCTTCGTATATCCGCCGCGCTTCTCGTATGGCCCCGTCGGAAAGCTCCCCTGGATCGGTGTACACCACTTCGGTGCCATAGGCGGCGAGAATGGCCTTGCGCTCGCGGCTGACATTGGCCGGCATGGCCAACTTTACTCGATAGCCCTTGGCCGCACCGATCATCGCATAGGCAATGCCGGTATTTCCAGAAGTGGAGTCCAAAATGATCTTGCCCGGCCTTAGCGATCTGTCCCGCTCTCCGTCTTCAATCATCCGCCGCGCTGGTCGGTCTTTGACCGACCCCCCAGGATTGAAAAACTCCAGCTTAGCATAGACTTCCACCCGTGGTGGAATCGCTCGATCTGTCAGCCGCAAAAGCGGCGTATCACCAATCTGCTCAACGACCGATAGGCCAGCCACAAAAACCTCCCTTCACGATTAAAAGAACCAAAATCCACTATGTCAACCAACCCAGTCCTTTCTTGACACTCTCCAAGCTGCCTTCTACCTTAATTACTCTCGCTTAAAATCCAATTTTATCATTTAGGTGTAACTTTTATGGAAGAGCCGGGCGAAGGCTTGGGCAACTGGGAGCGCACACACGACTGCGGCACCCTCACGGGTAAAAACGTCGGTCAGCGCGTCCTGCTAATGGGCTGGGTCTGGCGCCGCCGCGACCACGGCGGCGTTATTTTTATCGATCTCCGCGACCGCTATGGCATTACCCAAATCGTCTTCAATCCGCAGCGCGATCCCATCGCCTACCAGCAGGCCAACCACTTGCGCAGCGAGTACGTCATCGCCGTACAAGGCGAAGTTGAGGCGCGCCCTGAAGGTATGGTCAACCCGCAGTTGGCCACCGGAACGATTGAGGTAAACTGCGATCAGCTACGCCTCCTCAACCGCAGTCGGACCCCGCCTTTTCTCATCGAAAACCAAACCGGCGTCAGCGAGGAAATTCGGCTCAAGTATCGCTATTTGGACCTGAGGCGGCCTCGTATCCAAAGCAATTTGCTACTCAGGCACCGGGGGTATCAGGTCGTGCGCCACCTGCTCAACGAGCGCGGCTTTATCGAGGTTGAAACGCCGTTTCTGACCAAGAGCACTCCCGAGGGGGCCCGGGATTACCTCGTGCCCAGCCGAGTCCATCCCGGACAATTTTTCGCCCTGCCTCAATCACCCCAAACCTACAAACAGCTCTTGATGATCGCGGGATACGACCGCTACTTCCAGATCGTCAAGTGCTTCCGCGACGAGGATTTACGCGCCGATCGCCAGCCCGAATTTACTCAAATCGACATCGAAATGGCCTTCGTGCGCGAGGATCACGTCATGGCTATTGCCGAGGATATAACCCGTGCCCTCTTTGCTCAGTTGCGCCAGATCGAGTTACCCAATCCCTTTCCTCGCCTCACTTATCGCGAAGCCATGGAGCGCTTTGGCTCCGACAAACCCGATCTGCGCTTCGGCCTAGAGCTCAAAGATGTAGCGGCAGCAGCACACGCCTCCCAATTCCAAATCTTTCATTCCGTTCTTGCCAGTGGCGGTCAGGTCAAAGGTATAAATATCAAGGGATGCGGCGGATTCTCGCGCGGACAAATCGACGATTTAATCGCCTTCGCCCAAGAACTGGGAGCCAAGGGTCTTAGCTGGATCAAGCACACTGACGCCGGTCTTGAATCCTCCATCGTCAAATTCTTCCCCCAAGCGGCTCAAGCCTTGTTGATTGAGGCCCTCGAATCCGCCCCCGGCGATCTGCTGCTTTTTGTCGCTGATCACCCCACGCTAGTTGCCCGGGTACTCGGATCACTACGCTTGGAACTCGCTCAGCGCCTCTCGCTAGTGTCCGATGAGTCTTGGCAGCCCCTTTGGGTCAGCCAATTTCCACTTCTAGAACGCGACGCAGAAGCCGGACGCTTTACTGCCGTGCATCATCCCTTCACATCTCCCCTAGAAGAGGACCTCGCCTTGCTAGACAGTACCCCTGCTGACGCTAGGGCACGAGCCTATGACTTAGTCCTCAATGGCAACGAAATTGCCGGAGGCAGTATGCGGATTTTCCAGCGCTCAGTACAAGCCCGCCTTTTTCAACTTTTAGAAATCAGCCCTGAAGAAGCCGCGGCCAAATTTGGCTTCCTCCTAGAAGCCCTTGATTACGGAGCCCCACCACATGGTGGAATCGCCTTTGGCTTTGACCGACTGATCGCCCTGATCGCCAGCGAAGATTCAATCCGCGAAGTCATCGCCTTCCCCAAGACCAATAAGGCCGTGGGCTTGATGGAAAACGCCCCTTCTTCCGTCGATTTGGGCCAGTTGCGCGAATTGGGTATTCGGTCTGCCTGAAAACTTAAGTAGGGTTAGGGTAGATTTTCACTTGTTCTGCTTGACATCCACTTTAGGTCGCCTATATTTGTGCCCATATCCCGTATATTATCAATGTAAGAACGCTGTTATGATCCTTAAGCTTAGGTGGAGGAACTACTTAATGAGCTGTCTTTCCACTTTATCCAATTTGAGATACTCAGGCGTCGCCTTAGCGGTAGTGACTTTGTCGCTTGTGGCTAGCTGTGCGCGTGTTCCGTCGCAGGAGGACATGGAATACCTAGAACAACAGCGCCAAGCCACTCTGGCTGCCGAAGTAAAAGTAACCGAGCTACAGGCCGAAAAAGCACAGCTCGAGCGCGAACTCGCCCAGCGGCAAGCCACCCAAAAAGCACTAGAAGAAAAACTAGCCGTTACCAAGAACAACCTCGCCAACCAAGGTAAATAAGAAAGGGTCCGAATCATGAAGAAGTTGTCCGTTGGTGGGTTGGCCTTAGCGTTGCTAGTCCTAGCGAGCGGCAACATCTCTGCTCAAGAGCAGCAGATGACTTGTGAGGAGTACATGGCTCTAGGGAACGAGCTCGTCAACCGCGAAACCGCAGCCAACACCCAGATCGAAGAGCTAAACGCCCAGCTTGAAGCACTTAATATGCAGATTGCCCAGCTCGACCGGGCCAACGCCGACCTCGATGCCCAAATTCTCGCAGCAATTGGCCATTCCGAATCCGAAGTCGTGGCCTTTGGACGCGAACTCGACGCTATCACCGCTCAGCTTGAAGGGCTGATGGCACTAGCTCCAGAAGTGCTTATTATGCGGCGCGGTGAAGTCACGGCCCTCGATTCCCGGGCCGCTGAACTCAAGCAGAGCAACATAGCCGCTCTGCCCGAAATGATGGACAAGCTGACTACCATTGACCAGATGCTCGCTGACCTCAAAGCACGCATAGCCCAACCTGTGGTCATTGACTACAAGGTCGAGCGGGGGGACAACTTGTGGAATATTTCTAAAAAAGAACAAATCTACGACGATCCGTATATGTGGCCTCGCATCTACCGAAAGAATAAGGATCAAATCAAAGACCCGGATTTAATCTACCCCAAACAAGTCTTGGCCGTGCCGTTTGGGGTAGCCGCAAACCAGTACTTGGTCACCCGAGGAGATTTCCTCTTCAAAATTGCCGCCGAGCTTTACAACAATGCTGGCAAATGGCATAAAATCTACGAGGCTAACAAGCAGCAAATCGTCGCGCCAGATATGATTTTTCCGGCTCAAGTTCTCGAAATTCCCAAGTAATTACAACTACTTGATTTAAATACGTTTCAAGACTTAAAGGGGTTTGATCCTTCCGAGTTTAAGGGAAGGATTTCAAACCCCTTTTTGTATTTTGATCTAGCTACCAGAACTATGAAGGACATTTCTATCGCCGGCATTGATCGCCGTGCTCTCTTCGGGCGCAACGATCAACACTTGGCTCATCTTGAAGAGAGATACAGCATTCGCTTAGTCGCCCGCGGCGACAAGCTGACGATTAAGGGAGCGGATGCCTCGGTGCGCGAGGCCAATAGCTTCCTCAGTCGCCTCATAAAACGCATGCGCCACGGTCCGCCCATCGAAGCAGCCGAGCTAGAAAACTTGATTTACTGTGGTTCGATTCTGCCTAGTGACCACAGCACTCGCTCAAACTCCGTAGCCCATACTTATAAGACGGCTATCTATCCCCGCACCGGAGGCCAAGCGAAATATCTTGCAGCTATCGACAACAACGACGTGGTCTTCGGCATCGGCCCAGCTGGCACCGGCAAGACGTACCTCGCAGTGGCCATGGCCGTTGCTGCGCTGCGGCAGAAGCAAATATCCCGCATCCTGCTCGCTCGGCCCGCCGTCGAAGCCGGTGAGAAGCTCGGTTTTTTGCCTGGTTCTTTTGAGGATAAAGTCGATCCCTACTTGCGCCCGCTCTATGACGCCCTACAAGATCTCATGGAACCCGAGCGCCTGCGACGGATGCAGGATATGAAAATTGTCGAAGTCGTGCCGCTGGCCTACATGCGCGGCCGCACCCTCAACGACTCGTTTATTATTCTCGACGAAGCCCAAAATACTACGCCACAGCAGATGAAGATGTTTCTCACTCGATTGGGTAGTCACTCAAAGGCCGTAGTTACTGGCGATATTACCCAAACGGACCTCCGTGCTGACCAACCTTCGGGCTTGGTCGTCGCACCCAAAATTCTGACTGGGATCGCTGGCTTGGCCTTTGTTCGGCTCAACGAACGGGATGTGGTACGCAACCCGCTCGTGCAGAAGATCATCAAAGCCTACGACAGCTATGAGGAAGCCCACGCCTCGGCCGATCCATGAACGCGCTTAAACTCAAGTGGTTTGGTTCTAAACGCCGCAGCAGTCAGCCCCAACCTTGGCACCCGCATAGCTCGTGGGGGCTCCATATTGCCTTGGCAGGCCTAGTCATCGGCCTGCTCACCTATCTATCGCCTTACCAGCGTCCCTACAACGTTGCCCAGTTACGCGTCGGCAGCGTCGCGCAAGAGCGCATTGAGGCTCCTTTTCTCTTTAACGTGCCCAAAAGCGATGCCGAATTGGAGCGCGAACGACAAGCAGCCAGTGCCGAGATTCCCACTATTTTGCACCGCGATCCCCTAATTCAGGAGCAGCAACTAGTTCTGTTAGACTCGGTCTTTGCCGTGATGATCCCAAGGATCCGGGTCCAGATGGCCAACTCCTTCAAGCAACGCGAACTCCAACGTGCCCTCCCTCAAGTCGTAGGTTCGCTCTCGCTCGATGCGCTTTCGACCCTCATCGACGTTCTCTCCACGGCCAGCGAACCTTATGTACACGATTTCCAAGCCATCTGTCGGCAGATTCTGGCCAATTACTACACTACGGGCATCATCGCCTCCAAACAACCGATCCTCCTAAGTCCTTCGACCCAAGTCCGCCTCGGAGGTCGGGAACAGCATATAGAAACCCTCTATAGCGAAGAAAAGCTCAAACAAGGCGAATTGATTTCTCATATCCAAACGTACCATACGATTGCTGACCGCGATGCCGTGCAAGCCGTACACGAGTTGTTAAGCCTATTTGTGGTCTCCAATCTAACCATTGACGAGCCAGAGACCGCCCGCCTCAGGGATGCGGCGCAGCGCGGCGTGGCCAGCATCAAGCGTATTTATGCCCAAAACGACCTCATCGTCGACAAAAACGCCACTGTCACCGAGGAGCACGTCGATGCACTCGACGCACTAGCCGCCCGCATCGCCCAAGATCAATCGCAACATCCGATTAAGCGCCTGATTCAAGTGGCGGCGGCCGCGGCGATTTCCGGGATCCTGATCTTCATCTTCGGCTACTTCCTCGCCACGCACGAACGCGCTGTTTTTGACCATCCCGGCCAACTCATCCTATTAGCCATCTTGATTGTCGCCACAGCCGTCGTGGCCTCCTATATCAAAACGCACGACCTCTCCCCCTACTGGGTGCCGCTCCCTCTCGTCGCCATGCTAGCGACAATCCTGCTAACGCCTCAAATTGGCTTAGTGCTCTCATTCGTGCTGGCGCTTTTTGTCGGCAACCTCTTCGCCGACTTCTACGCAGTCATAATCTGCGCTCTAACGGCAGCCATCGCCGTCTATGCGGTGCGGCACGTGCGCCACCGCAATCAGTTCTACCGTCCCATGATCTTCCTACCGATTTCTTACGCATTGCTCATCGCGGCGACAGATCTATTGCGCTTCTTTCCGGTCGAACAGATATACGATCACATTCTGCCCGGGATCATAATTGGAGCGGCGGTCCCCATCCTCACCATCGGCCTGCTGCCGATCTTTGAAAGTCTCTTCCACATCACCACGGATATCACCCTGCTGGAGCTGTCGGATCCCAATCGGACCTTGCTCCGCCAATTGGCTATTCGGGCGCCAGGAACCTATACTCACAGCCTGATTATGGCCAACCTCTCCGAGAGCGCCGCCGAGGCTATTGCCGCTAATTCGCTCTTGGCCCGCGTCGGCTGTTATTACCACGACATCGGCAAAGTGAACAAGCCAGAGTACTTCAGCGAAAATCAGGGACTACAAGGTGGACGCAATCCCCACGATCGTCTGATGCCCTACCTGAGCATGCTCATCATCGCCGCTCACGTCCGCGAGGGGCTCGAGTTGGCCGAAGAACATGGCCTTCCCCAATCTATCTGCGATCTAATCGCCCAGCACCACGGCACCACCGTCATTGAGTACTTTTACGAGCGCGCCGTAGAATTGGGGGACCGAAGCGTACGCGAGGAAGATTTCAGGTACAATGGCCCCAAACCCCAGACCAAAGAGGCCGGCATCTTGATGTTGGCCGATTCGGTCGAAGCGGCAGCCCGCACCCTCGCTGAGCGCACGCCCAACCGGATGCGCCAGTTAGTACATAAAATTATCCAGCAGAAATTCACCGCTGGCGAACTCGACGAGTGCGCACTGACCCTGCGAGATTTACTCAAAATAGAAGACAGCTTCATCCGCGTGCTGATGGGAGTCCTCCACAGCCGGATGGCATACCCTTGGCAGAAGGCCAACCGCAAATGGCAGACCGTCTAGCTAGGCCCCTTCACATAGCCCAGACAACGGGCCTAGCCCCGCTACATGCAGACACACTTGCAGCCCTACATCACATCGCCGCGCAGGTCGCTTACGCCCACACCCTGCCAGACGCGGTCCAGCTAGTCCTCATCGACGACAACTACATGAGCGATCTCAACACCACCTATCGCAGCAAGGAAGGCACCACGGACGTCCTGTCTTTCGACTTAGGAACCATACCGGGGCAGAGCAGTAGCGGCGAAGTGTACATTTCGCTACCCCAAGCGCAACGGCAAGCTGCCGCGCTCAGTGTGCCCCCTCTAGTGGAACTAGCCCGCCTGTTGGTACATGGCCTACTGCACCTAGCCGGCTGGGTACACGACACTCCCGAGCAGCTAGACGCCATGGAGCGCGAAACAGACCACTTTCTCACCACAGCTTTGCTCTCCCCTTAAGCGACCTTGGCCGGTCGCTTTACCGAAAGGAGCCTTTTTGGAACCCCCGCAAGTTGACTTATCCTTGGTCACATACGCCGCGCTGGTCGGCACGATCAGTCTCGTCTGGCTCTTCGTGGTCGCCAGCTATGAGACAACCTTCGCCATTTTCTCCAGATCCGTACTGGAGAAAATGGCCGAAAGCGGCGTACCTCATGCGGACGCCATGCTCCGTATCTACGAGCCGCGCCTGCGCCTGCGCCTGATGGCCCGCCTTGGCGAAGCCATCGGAATCATCGTCCTTGCGCTCTCCCTGTTCTTTCTCGCCCAAGCTCTCGCCCTGGCGAGTTATCTCTCTGCGGCCATAGCTTTATTGGGTGCGCTAGGGCTTTTTATGGTCGTGGCAACGCCGCGACGCATTCGCTTTGACGAAGAAGGCGACGAAGTACGCGTACCCATCGTCGCCTTAGTCTATGTGCCGGTACACGCTCTGCTCCTCCCCTCAACCAACCTCCTCGAACTGCTCAGCAGCTTCGATTACAGTGACGAGGACTTCCGCGCGGAAAAGGAAGAAGAACTGCGCAGCATCGTCGAGTCAGAAGGCGAGTCTGGCGTCCTAGAAGAAGGGGAGCGCGAGATGATTGAGGGCGTTTTTGGTTTTCACGACCGCATCGTCCGCGAAGTCATGATCCCCCGCGTCGATATGGTTGCCCTCGATCAAGCAGCCTCCTTGAAAGACTTGATCGATCTCATCCGGGACAAAGGGCATTCGCGCCTGCCCATTTATCGAGAAAGCCTCGACCACATCCAAGGGATCGTGTACGCCAAGGATCTACTGCAGATCTTAGTGTCCCGGCCCGAAATCGATCTAGCGACGCCGATAAATCAACTGCTGACCAGTCAGCAAGAGGACGAGCTGCGTTTTACCCATGAGCCTTATTACATCCTTGAGACCAAGAAAATTGACCTCCTGCTCAACGACTTGCGCGCCAACAAAATCCGCCTCGCCATCGTCCTTGACGAATACGGCGGTACAGCCGGCTTGGTCACCACCGAAGACCTCGTCGAGGAAATCGTCGGGGAAATCCAAGACGAGTACGACGAGGAAGAAGCATTGCACCACTGGGAGGTCCCCGGCGAAATACTCATCGCCAATGCCCGCATCGACATAGACGATCTCAATAAGTTGCTTTCCACCGATCTGCCGAGGACAGGCTTTGAAACCTTGGGCGGATTTATCTACGACCACTTGGGGAGCATTCCCGTGGCGGGCTTAGCGTTCAAGGTAAACGATCTAGAACTCGACATCCTCAAGGTCGAGGGCCAGCGCATCACCCAAGTTAAACTCCGGCGCTTGACACCCGTCGGCCATTGAAAGGGTTGCGCCGGCTAGCCCCATCCTTTAGATTAATTACACATAGCTTGTTGCGGGGTGGAGCAGTCTGGTAGCTCGTTGGGCTCATAACCCAAAGGTCCTAGGTTCAAATCCTAGCCCCGCTACCACCTTTCAGGGAGTCGCTCACTTGCGGCTCCCTGATTTTTTCTATGCCTATCTATAACAAGGTTCCCGACAATCCCACCGCTGCGCCGGCCGAGCGCATCCGCCTCGACGAGCGCTTCGTATCCTTGCTCGTTGCCGAAGACGCCCAAGATCGCCTCGAAGCCCAAGAGTTGCGCCAGCTCGTCCACCGGGCCCTCCAAGCCCTCTCCGAAGACGAGATGCACGTCATTCAACTCCGCTATCAGTACAAAAAATCGCCGGGCCAAGTCGCAACGCGCCTAGGCATTTCTCGCGACGCGATAGCTGCGCTTGAACAGAGCGGGTTAAAAAAGTTGCGTCAAGGGCTCGAGGATTGGCACCGAGGCGTCTGAATTGCAGCAGCGGCTCTTTCCCCTGCTGGCCCCGGCCCTACTTTCGGGCCTGCTATTTGTAGTTAGCATCCCCAAATTCGATCAGCATTACCTAGCTTGGATTTGTTTGCTGCCGCTTTTTTTAGCTCGGCAGTGGCTGCCGGCCCAAAGCCATTTCGCCCTCGGGCTGGTCTCTGGCATTGTCTGGGCTACCGGGCGCACGTACTGGATTACCGAGACCTTGCAATTGTACGGTGCGCTGTCTTGGGCAACCGCCGCGGCGACGAATGCGCTACTCATCTTATATCTGGCCTTGTATCTGGCCTGTTTTGTCGCGGTGTGCCACCGCCTAAACTTTTCTTCCCCGCTCTTTGCTTGGTCGGCGGCTAGCATCTGGGTCCTTTTGGAGTGGGTGCAAAGTTGGATGTTGAGTGGCTTCCCTTGGCAACTCTTGGGCTACTCGCAATACCTCAACCTGCCCTTCCTACAATGGGCTGCGATCACCGGCGTCTATGGCCTGAGTTTCCTCATCGTCCTATTCAACGCCGCATTGGCCCAAGCCCTCTCGCACCGCACCTTCATCCCCTATTTGAGCTTGCCCCTTTTCCTGTTAGTCGCCGTTCATCTATGGGGCTTCTATCGGCTGCACGCCGCGGCCGAGCCACCACCCACCACCCTGAAGGTCGGCGTGGTCCAAGGCAACATTCCCCAAGACCGCAAGTGGAAGGAGAACCGGCTGGCCTGGACGGCTCGGCACTACGCCGCACTCACTCGGGACTTGGCAGCCACGGAAAAACCAGCACTGATCATCTACCCCGAGACGGCCCTGCCACTCTATTTTGGCGACCCTTTATACGCGGCCTATGTCGATTCAATCACAACCCTAGCGCCGGAACTAGACACCTCCATGTTGGTGGGCAGCCTCCAGGGAGACTCGCAAAACCGCACGGCTCCGGTCTATAACCGGGCTTTCCTACTCAATGCTCAAGGGGAAGTCGTAGATTACGCCGACAAGGTTCACTTGGTGCCTTTTGGCGAGTTTTTACCCTTCCCATTCATCTTTCAGTATTTGGGAGGACTTACGGCAGAAAGCGGCATTTTCGCCCACGGGGCAAGGCACAACGTACTGCGGCTTCCGCGCAGCGACGCCTCATTCGGGGTCTTTATTTGCTATGAGTCCATCTTTCCGAAAATCACCCGCACGCTGATGGCTCAAGACCCGGACTTTCTGGTCAACACCACTAACGACGCTTGGTTTGGCACCACTGCGGCCCCGCATCAGCACTTCGCACAAGCCGTCGTGCGGGCCGTAGAAAGCGGGCGGGCCGTAGTCCGCGCCGCCAACACCGGCATTTCCGGCTTAATCGAGCCGAGCGGGCGCATTGCCTATCGCACGCCGCTTTTCGCTACCGTGGGCTTTGCCATAGACGTGCCCCTGCACCAAGGGCAGACGATCTACACGCGTTGGGGGGACTGGCCGCTGATGCTCTGCGCCCTCGCGCTAACGCTGGCTACGGCCGGCAAAACTCTCTTCAAGCCGGACAAGCGGGAATATCGACCCACCGCCGCTCGGCTGCGGCTTGGAGGATAGAGTCGGCAACGGCCTGCGCACGCATCCCGTGATAAAACGAGGGTACGCAATCGCGGCCCTCGCGGATGGCACTGACGAATTCCCAAGCTTGGTCGTAGCGAAAGGTCTGCACCGGATCGCCGACCGACAGATCGCGCGGCGCATGGGGCCGCTTGCGAAACTCTGCGGGCACGGGCTGGCTCTGATAGGGTTTGCCGCGCGGCGCGAAGAGCACCTCGTGCGGCGCGTGCAGGCGATAGACGACCGAGGCCTCCTCGCCGTTAAGTTCGGCCAAGTCGTGATCGCCGTGCGGGCCGTAGCCCTTGCTCAACTTGCCCATCTCAAAGACGCCCGTGGTACCGCTTTTGAACTCGGCGATCCACGCGATCCAATCTTCCACATCCTGCGGTGGGCACGGTGTACCTTCCTTAGTTCGATCCCGCGGCACCAACTGCTTGGCCGCGCTGCACACAGCCGCTATCGGTCCTAGCAGGTCTTCGGCAAAATCAATGCGATGAATGCCCATATCGCCCAGTTCACCCGACCCAGCGTAGTGCTTGTATTGCCGCCAGCCAATGGCGCACTCTCCCCAGTCTTGCAGACGCTGGAAACGGGCATGGCGAATGGGGCCCAAGGCCCCGGTCTGCACCAAGTGGCGGATGTAGTTCATGGCCGGCACAAAGCGATAGGTAAACGCCGTCATGTGGCAACGCCCCGATGCCTTGCCCCGGGCGTATATTTTCTGTGTTTGGGCAAAGTTCATGCCCAGCGGCTTCTCGCACAGCACGTGGCAGCCGGCGTCTAAGGCTTGGACAATCAACTCGTAGTGATAGACATTGGGCACGGCGATGCAGACCGCATCCGGCACTACGGCATCTAAGAGCGCGTCCAGTCGGTCAAAGGCGGCCGCAATGCCCCACTCGGCTTGCCGCTCTTGCCGCAGAGCCGCGTCTGGCTCGCAGATCCCAGCGATCTCGACCCCGGGAATCAGCCGCAGTCCTGGATAGTGTACCGCCGCACAGACGCCGCCGGTGCCCACCAACCCTACGCGCAGTGTATCCATTTATAAATCTCCTGACGGTTAAGCGTCGATGCGTTTATCGGGATCGAAAGTCTTTTCCAGTGCCTGCTTTATTCTTTGACTCACGGCTTCTTCTCGTCGCTCAATAGGCTCATAGGGGATATCGTAGTACTTGAGCGTCTTCCCAAAGCGTAGAAAACCAAACGGCGTCTGCAATTCCGTCCAAAGTACCTTTTGACGGTTGAGTTGAGTTTTATTGAGCTCTGATAGCTTACTAGCAACAAAAACCTTACTACTTCGGGCGACGACCGCATCGGCACTTTCGGGATTGTCTCTGCCCATTAATTTCACTTCGCACTTTACCGGGCAATCACTTGAGGGAAGCAGATAAAAGTCCACTTCGCGTAGGGCCCTATCGTCTTGTATAGATCGAGCGAAGTATTTATCACAAACCTTAAATGCCCGACACATAACTTCCATCAACGGGCCTTCTATCTGCTTTCCAATAGAACTCCAAGCCCCACCGCGTAACCCAGCCCGTCGCACGGCAAGGGCATTGATAACTACGATGGTCTCGTTCAGGTTTAGAGAAACACTGACCTTATTGAGCGTAAGCGTCAGCTCCAAGTCCATCGAGTCGTCGGTAAGGGAATCTACCAATTCACGGAACCGACGGTGGTGTCCGATCGCCTCTTCGATCACGATTTCCTTTTTTGCTGAACCACGCTTGTTGGAAACCGTCTTCAGATTAATACCGCCATTCCAAGCGATCTCCTCACTATCTAGGTTATTGTCCAAGAATCGCTCTGTGTACCAGTCCGCGGTAATGGTCTCACCGTAGAGCTTTGCACAAACAACTTGCTCAAAGAGAGACAGTGCTTGCTGCACGAAAGTGCGATCAATGGAGTCAACCACGATATCCCGATGGTCTTTGCCCTGCAAAATCAGGCCAATAGCCGCACGAACTATGCCAAGGCCAACACTCATTGCGCCGTCCGTGCCTCTCTTTCGAACTCTTCCACGCTCAGAACGCGCAGCGGCTTTGTGCTTGGATAGAAGAAGTTGGCCAGACGCGATTGCATCCGCATCACGTAATCCGCCTGCATCTCAGATAAGAAAAAATCTCTCCCATTAGCAGACGCGGCCCTGCCAACAGTCCCGCTGCCGGCGAAAGGATCAAATACCAAGTCGCCCCAAAACGAATAGAGCTTGATCACCTGATCGCATAGCCGTATTGGGAAAACGGCGGAATGCACGGGGTCTGTCGCCGGAGCTATATTCCATACGTTAGATCGCTCAAAATCGCCCTTGACCTTGCTCTTAGCGGGGTATTGTCGAAGGTTCCAATCAATTAAATCGTAGGACTTCTTACGGTACACCATGATCATCTCCGTCCGCGCATTCGCCTTGTACGTCAGTGGTTTACGGTGCATCTCAAAACCAGCCACTCTATTTTTCGCGCTTTTCTCTGGCTTAGCCCAAATGATGTCGTCAATAAACTCCCACCCCATCTGCATCAACCGCGAATGAATATCGAATGGAACGGGATAGCGGCGGCTCGCGTATTTTCGGTCAGCACGTGGAGCGATTACCGGAGAAGTATTGAGCACGAAGAACCGCCCTTCTTTAGTCGCTCGATGTACTTGGGCAAAAATAGCTTCTAAAAAGTCGAGATACTCTTCATAACTCTGATACTTTGCATACTCGCGGGCGTTAAAGTAAGGCGGCGACGTGAACGTCAAGTGGATTGACCTGTCGGGCGTGTGAGCAAGCGTCTGGCGGACATCCCCATGGACTATCGTATTCTTCATAAAATTTGGCGACGCGGCATGGTCTGTCTCGCGCTCGCGACCCTCGCGAAACAACTCACTAACCACGACATCGCGCACCATGTCATTCGGGTGATCTTTGAGATTTTGGAGAAAACTATGTACTGTCGGGTCGCGCTTAAAGACGAGCAAACCGCGAATGGCTTGTAGTGCAATTTCTGGATTTGGATGCTCGCTGTACTGTTTGAGGAGGCCAACGAGGGCAGGATCGCGCCGGCGTCCAATTGCCGACATAGCTTCGCGTTTGTCGTTGGTTGATGCTTCTCCTTCAAGCACTGCGACATAACGGTGGAGGTCAAACCCTTTGGGGGATCGATAATTGGGAATTGTCTTAGCGGGAATCATGCGGGCACCTCTGTTCTTCTTTGTACTGTACTATAGCTGCTGCACCGACTAGAATGCAGGGCCAAATTGGCATGGTATCCTCCGCGAGTTAAGGGTGAAAATCCAACTTGAGTAGCTAACTTTGCCTCCGAAGAAGCTACCGCGTCCCCGAGACCATGCAAAAGACTCATCGCTAATCACTACACAGACTGCTCCGCCGCAGCCAACTCGTCGACGAGCGCGTGCAACCGCGGCCGATCTTCGGCCGCCACGTCCTCGGCAAAAGGCACCACGGGCCCTCCAGCCAGCCCGAATCGATCCATAGCTGCGTGCAGCGCCGAGCCACTATAGCGTGCGCCTCGCTCCCCGCGCAGATCCTCAAACGGCACCATCTGCCGCCGAATCTCCTCTGCGCCAGCGCGGTCCCCGGCGGCAAAACGCGCTAGGAGCGTCAGGCTTAGGCCCGGGACGAAGTTGGCCATCCCCGAGCTAAACCCAACCGCGCCGGCAGCCATATAGTCGATACAAGGATCTTCGGCCATGCCGCAGACCATGGCCGCGTCGTCCCCAGCACCGGCGACGATCCGCCGGAACGCCTCTAAATCGTCGACAGCGTATTTAAGCCCCACTACTTGCTCTAGCTGACACAGTGCCACTACTTGCTCGACCGGCATAATATCCAGACGACGCTGATACAGTATCGTGGGCAGCTGAACCTTCTCGGCAATGTCGCGCAGACCAGTGGCAACGCCCCCGGCTGAGGCTGGCCCGACAATGGGCATAACCATCACCCCGGCGACGCCCAAGCAGCGGGCAATCTGCCCCATTTCTAGCGCTCGCCCGTATCCCGGCCCGATCCCTGGCACCACCAACGCTTCCCCGGCGGCCGCCTCCACAAAGGCCCCCACAACAGCCTCGTATTCGTCTAAGGTCATGTCGTACACCAGCCCGGTGCCGCACGCCGGCATGATAAAGTCAACGCCCCGCTCGCAGAGAAAGCGCACATTGCGACCAATCCCCGCCAAGTCAATGCCCCGCGTCGCGTCGCGGGGCGTAATCGCCACGACCAACACGTTGTGGCAGTGCTCCTGTTGCAATATCCGCATAGTATGCTCCTGTACCCGTTAGGCCCAGACGGTCTCAGTGGAGGTGGTGGCGTGTTTATTGTAGTGCTCCAGATAGTCCTCACGCGGCGGGCTAAAGATGTCGAGGATTCGCGCCGGTCCTTGTTCGACGATCCCCCAGTGGACCACGTTGGGCGGAATCAAGAAGGCGTCGCCGGGGCCAGTAACGCGCTCTTCAGCCCCAATGCGAAAGCGGAAGCGCCCAGCCAGCACCAAGCCAGCTTGCTCGTGTGGATGGCTGTGTTCGGGCACTTCGCAGCCTTCTTCCAAGTCCAAAAAAGACAGCATTAGCTGTTGGCCAGCCACCAAGCCGCTGTTGACTTGAGGAAAAAGTGCTACGGCCGCCAAATCTGCGGGGTTGATAAAAGGCATAACCTCCTCCTATTCCAAACTAACCGTTTGGTGGCCGGGCAACTGAGGCCACAACGCCATCGGCTGGCTTTCCAGATAGAGCGTATCATAGCTCAAATCCAACTCGCCGGGCCACTCCACTGAACCCGCCACCACACGTGCGGCTCGAAAGACAGCGCGATTTTGCAAGCGAACAAAAATGCCCTGCTGCAGATAGGGTTTCATATTGAATAGCCGCTGCTCGCCGTTTTCAAACACCACTTCCAGTTGATAATCTTCCAGTGGCTGTACCTGTTTGACATGGGGATTCATATTCGACTCTCCTACTTTAATGGATCGATCTGGTCTATTCGACAAAGCTTTGCAACCAAGCATCGCCGCGATAGCGCGGCCACAGCGTGACAAAGCGCCCGACCATCAGGCCGCTATAGGCCATCCACGCCCCGGCTAGCTGCCAATCCAACCAATAAACAAAAACCAACGCCGCCGGCAAAAACATCCCAAAGGTCGCCAGTGCCATAGCCTTGAACAGATACCCCATATCGCTGGCGCCAATAAAAATGCCATCGAAGACGAAGACCACGGCGTTCAGCGGTTGTAGCAGCGCGATCAGTACATAGAGCGTACCGACCTGTTCTACAACTTCTCGATGCGGAGTAAACAGCGCGGCAATAGGCTCCAAAGCCACAAAGTACGCCAAGCCAAACCCCGCTCCCAAACCCAAGCCCCAGCAGAGGATCCGCCAAGCCAACTGCCGGGCCTCGGCAAAAAGGCGGGCCCCTAAGCAGCGGCCGACCAGCGTCTCGGCCGCGTGGGCAAAACCGTCCACGGCAAAGCTAGTCAGCCCCCAGACCTGCAAAATTACGGCATTGGCCGCCAGCGGTGCTTCGCCCATCCGCGAAACCATGCCGAGCGTGAAAAAACTGGCAAATTGCAGGCAGAGCGTGCGCCCGAAGAGGAAGGCATTGGTCTGCATCAAGCGCTTCATCGCCCGCAGGTCCCAAAGCCTTGTAGGCCACGCCCGCAGATAGGAGCGGTAGCGGTAGCCGCGCAGCAGCAAAAAGCCGCCGGTAGCCAAAGCCGCCGCATTGCCCAGCACAGAAGCCCAAGCCGCCCCTTCGACACCCAGCTTAGGCGCACCCAACTTGCCGTAGATAAGCGCGTAGTCGGCGCCGATGTTGACCAAGTTGGCGACGGTCGTAACCCAGAGCGGCGCTATGGCATTGGCAGTCCCGAGGAAAAAGCCGTTGAGCGTCATAACGCTCAGGGCCAACGGAGCTTCCCACACCCGGATGGCGAAGTAGCGCATACCCCAGTGCTGGACTTGCACAGACCCGCCGGCCAACTCGAATCCAATCCGGCCGATCCAGCCGCCGGCCGCTGCGATCCCCGTGCCGAGGCAGACAGCCACAATCAGCGAGCGGTAGAGCACCCCCGCGCTCTGGCGTCGATCCCCGGCTCCACTGTACTGGGCCACCAGCGCCGTGGTCCCCATCCGCAAAAAGGCCAAGCACCAGAATATGCCATTGAAGATCAAACTCGCCGTAGAGACCGCGCCCATAAAGGCCACTTCCGGCAAATGGCCGATCATCGCGGTGTCGGCAATGCCGATCAGTGGCGTAGACAGGGCCGCGAGGATATTGGGGACGGCGAGCCCAAAAATCCGGCGGTCGAGTGAATTCAATCCTCCGCCTCAGGTCGCCAACCAAACCGTTTCAGGTCGATGCGTTGTGCGGTAAAGGCGATGCCCTCGCTGGCTAAAAGCTCGTATTGCAACAGGTGCCTGTGGCCGCTGCGCGGCGAGACCTTGCCTTGTGCATTGATGATGCGGTGCCAAGGCAACTCCCGCGCGGCGGGCATCCCCGCCAAGGCGAACCCAACCTGCCGCGCCCGCCCCGGGTAACCGGCCAAGGTGGCGATCTGCCCGTAGGTGGCTACCTTGCCGTAGGGCACACAGGCGATGGTCTCGTAGAACGCCCGGCGCATGGGGCTTTCAGCCCTTGGGCTTTTTCTCTTCGTCCTCATCGCGCCCTTCCAAAAAATTCAGGGCCTTGGCATAGCTGCGCTTCTCCAAGTAGTGGAGCAACTTCGACGGGGCTTGGTTACGCAACTCTCGGCCAAGTTCGTCAATCCGCCGCAGATGCGCGGCAATGGCCGCGCCCTCGCGGTTGTCGATGGCCGCCATCAGCGCGGACAGCGCCGCGTGCAATTGGTCTAGTGCCATAGCTCAAGCCGCCATGATGAGGTAGGAAAGCCACTCGGCATGCGGGTTGCCAATCGCGTAGCGCGTGCCCGGCGGCAGGTGGATCATATCCCCTTCGCGAATCTCCTGTGCGTCGCCGGCGGCTTCCAAGACGCCGCTGTTTTCCAACACGTAATAAACCTGCTCCAGCTCTTCACAGCACCGCTCAACCGTCTGTCCTCGCGGCTGGACAGCCTCCCGATCAATACAGCATAGCCCCTGCGTAAAACCCACGCCCGCCTCGCCGACCCGACCCAACTGGTGCCAGCGCACCGCGCCCGCACCGTCGCTCAGCGCCGGCACATCGCGCCAGTTGCGGATGGCAAACTCGCCGCCGTCGACCGCGATCTTTTGGCTAATCACGTGGTGTTCGAGCCAGTCCTCGCTGGAGTCGTTAAACATCTGGTGATGGATGCCCGACGGCAGGTACACCGCATCGCCCGCCTCGACGGGAAAGCGCTCTTGGTCAAAGAGTACGTGGCCACTACCCGAGAGCACGTAGTAGACCTGTTCGAGGTTTTTGTGCTTGTGGTAATCCGAATTCTTGCGGCCTTGCAGCGCGTGGCGGGCAAAGCCCTGTAAGCGCGAAAGGCGGTGGCGCGGGTCGGGGTCGTCGTCGCCATCGCGGTCGCGCAACCCGCCCCAATGCACGGCGCTCAGGTGGGCGATGTTGGGTTGGACATCGCGCCAATTGATGATGTACACCATATCTCTTATTCCTCCTAAGTTTACAACGCGACGATTTGGCGCAGGCGCGCCCCGAGATCGACGAGTTCCTCGCGGCTGCCGCCCACTTCGTGGATCAGCGTCGAGTCGTATCCTACGGCCCTTAACTCGGCCATCACCGTCGGCCAGTCGGTGTCCCCTTCGAGCAGGTTGACGAAGCGATGCTCGCGGCGACAAAAGTCCTTGAAATGGACCTTCTTGATGCGCGGCCCCAACTCGCGGATCCAGTGCTCTGGATAGCCGTAGGCCATCATGTTGGCCGTGTCGAGGTAAATTCCCACCCACTCGCTGCCGATTTCATCGACAAAAAGCCGCGCTTCGCACGGACTGAGCAGGAACTTGTTCCAGACGTTTTCCAAGCCAATGGCCGCGCCCATTTCCGCGGCCAAGGGGACCGTGTCAATAAGCGCGTCCCGCAACCCATCCCAAGCCTGCTGATAGGTGCCCTCAACCGCTAGCTGACCAGGGTGCAACAGCACCCCATCAACCGACAGCGCACCGGCGATTTCGAGCGAGCGTCGCAAGCACTTGAGGCATCGCTCGCGCTCGCTCGCGGCGCGGCTGAGCAGGTTGCCGCGCTCTGGATACCAGACGATGACGCTGCCGATTTCAACACCAGCGTCCGCGCACTGCCGCCCGACCTGCGCGATTTCGTCCGCACTCATATCCGGATCTAGGTCCTTGCCCGCGGCAAAGACCAACTCCACGGCCTGATAGCCAGCATCCGCGCACAACTCCAGCGTGTCCGCCAGCGACCTGTTTGCCAATATGATCTGCGTGATTCCTATTTTCATGTAGTTCCTCCTTTTGCACCAAACTTACGGCCTAGCGGGCGAGTCTTCCACCACTCGTTTGAAGCCCGAATGCAAAATCGCTACGTTTGTCCCCCTAACTTCAACTTAATAGGAGGCCATCATGGCAGAAAAAATCGGCTTTGTCGGCGTCGGGCGCATGGGTTCCAACATGGCCCGCAACCTCGCCGATAAAGGCTTCAACATCTCGGCGGTATTCGACGCAAATGCCGCGGCCGCCCAAGAACTAGCCGCCGAGCTAGGCTGCGCCGCCGCCCAAACTCTGGCCGCGGTTACGGCTCAATCGGATGTGGTCATCACCGTGGTGACCGACGATGCGGCGATGCGCTCGATCTTCGCTACTTCCGGCGACTCCCTGCTCGCCGCTGCGGCTGGCACGACCTTTATCAATTGCGCCACCATCTCGCCGGCCGTCCACGTCGAGGTCGAAGAGCGCACCGCGGCCGCCGGTGCCTCCTCCCTCGAAGGCTGCATGGCCTCTAGCATCACCCAAGCCCGCGAGGGCACCCTGTACCTGATGTGCGGCGGCCAGCGCAGCGTCTTCGACCAAGTGCGGCCCATCCTCGACGCCTTGAGCGTCGACTTGCGCTACATCGGCCCGGCCGGCCAAGCGGCCCAAGTCAAGGCCCTCGTCAACATGGTCATGAACATCAACACCGCCGGGTTAGCCGAGGGATTAGGGCTAGGGCAAGCCCTTGGCCTGGATCTAGCCATGCTGATGAAGGTCTTTTCCCAAACCGGGGCCAACTCGCGGGTTTTGGAAACCGACGGCGAGGACATGACCATCCGCGACCACGAGTGCTATTTCTCCGCCGACCACGCCGCCAAGGACTCCGGCATCGCCCTCGCACTAGCGCAGCAGGCCGGACTCAGCCTACCGCTGGCGCAGGCGACCAAAGGTCAATACGATAAAATGAAAAAATTGGGCCTCGGCGACCTCGACAAATCGGGCATTGCCGAACTGACCTTTCCCGGTCGCCAAGGCTCCCAGTAAGAACCATTTTCCGCGGGGGCAGGTCGCCGCAGACCTGCCCCTTGCCCGCTAGAGGCGCCCGTGCCGGATGTCCACCATCCGCTGGGTCAGTTCAAACCGCAGCCCTTCTCCGCTAAAGAATCGCCCGAATTCATCGACCATGATCGAGAAATAACGGCCAAATGTCTCGGGCGCATACCAAGCTATATGGGGGCTGACAAAGACGTTGGGCAGGTGGCGCAAGCGGCTGTCTTTGGGTAGCGGCTCCGGGTCGAAGACATCGAGCCCGGCGATTAGCTCGCCTCGTACCAGCCGCTCGGCCAGTTCCTCGTAATCCACGACCGGCCCGCGACAACAATTGATCAGGATGCGGCCGCGGCCCAGTAAATCCAGCTCCGGCGACCCGATCATTTTGGCGGTCTTGGGCGTATGCGGGACTTGGACTACGAGGATGTCGGCGTGTTGTAACACCTCGTCGAGCGAGCCGCGCACAATACCCAACTCGGCAGCCACTGCCGCGGACAAATACGGGTCGGCGACGCGCAGATCCACCCGAAAAGGGCCTAATAATTCGACCAACCGCTGCCCCACGTGCCCGCAGCCGACCAACCCGACCTTCTTACCAGTCAATTCGCCGTGGACAAAGTCGTCGTTGCCCGCCCGCGCCCATTGCTCCGCCCCCGCCATCATCTGTCGATAAACCCCGGCTCCATTGCGCAGACACAAGAGCATCAGGGCCAAATCCCACTCGGCCACCGGCGCCGCCGAGGCTATGTTGTCGGTATCCACGGCCAGTACGCCGCACTCTCGAGCAGCCGCTAAGTCAATACCCGTGCCAAAGCGATCCCCACTGACGCCCGCAATCCGCAAGCTGGGGGCCCCTTCAAACACAGCCCGCGTCAGTTCGGGCAAGCGGCCGCCGAGGCGAATCACGCCGGCGCAGCCGGCCAACGCCTCGATAAGGGCCTGCTCGGACAGACGCTCGGTCGGCTCGACGACCTCGACTATTTGCCCTAGACGCGCCAAGTCCTCTGGCTGTGCATAGCCATGTGGGTCCACCAACACTTTAGGTTTCATCTTACCACCTCAGCCTCACAACCTAATGCGTACCGAGCCATTCGATAGCTGCTTGCCGCCGCGCCAGCGGCGTGTCCGCGCTCGCTGGCAAGCGGTACAGTTCCCAAGCGATTTCGTGCGTCAAGGTCTCGCCCACCTGCAAATAGACCCAAGGGCTTAACAGCTCTAGTTCGGTGTAATCCGGGCAAGTATAGACCTCGGCGCTCAGGCCCCCATCGGGGTAGTGTTGGGTGGCATCGCGGCGAAAGAACTCGGCCATGACCACGTCGCCGACAATGCCAGCCAACCAGCGATCCGAGTCGGCTCCCGTCTTCTGCGCCTCCGCTGGATCGGGCACAAAAATGCCAATGTCGCCCTCGATGGTGAAGTTGCGCGTGGCCGCACCGGCGGCAAAGCCAAAAGGATGATAGCGCCGCTCGAAGTGACTGTGCGGGTTGAGCGGATAGAGGGTCTGTTCGGGCGGCTTAATCTGGGTGACGTTCCAAATGGTGTAGCGCAACGGCTCGACCTTGGCCGCGGCCAGCTTTTCGATCCGCTGGTCAATTTCCACCCGCGTACCCTGTTCGGCCAAGCGGATCTCGCGCACGCTACGCGCCCCATTGTACGCGCTCACCGGGCTGGAAATCACCACCCCGTCGGGCAGCAACCCCACCTCGTGTACCGCGCCGTCAAAAGCGTGGTCGGGCGGCCAAGCGTGGCCGTTGATCTTGGCAAACTCGCTCTGCTGGTTGGGCCAGACCTTGTCGCCGCCGAAGTTGGTCCACACGTACTGGCCTTCCGCATCGACCTGGGGCTGGCCATCGGGTAGCACCTGACCGTACAGCTCGGGATCGGACCAGAGGATGTTTTCGCCGCCGCCGAACCCATAGTGCATGATGCGACCAATGGCCGGCACCACGACTAGGCGCACATCGGGATTGGCCATTTCAATCGAGTTGGCCCAGCCTTTGTAGTCGATTTCTTCAACTGTAACTTGAGCTATAGCAGGCGCGGCCAGCACCGCTAACATAACACATTGCAACCATTTCATGTTCTGCTCCTCATCTAAGGGCCGAAACCCCGCCGCCTTTGAGCGCACGGGCGACTTCCTTTTCGACATCGTCTCGCGTGACCATAGTGGTATCGCCGATGCACTCCTGCACTAGGATGCCGTGCGCCGCGCCCCACTGCACGGCGTCGGCGGCCCCCCGGCCATCGAGCAGTGCCGCGACCACGCCCGAAGCAAAGGAATCGCCGCCGCCGGTGCGATCGGCGATTTCAATGTTTTCGCGCACGGCTGCTTGGTAGATTTCGCCCGCCTCAACATCGAAGAGCACGGCACCCCAGTTGATGCGATCGGCGGTCAGCGCACCGCGCAACTGGGTGCCGATGTACTTGAGGTTTGGATAGTCGTTGGCAACTTGGTGCAGCATCTTGGTATAGATCGCCAACCACTGAGCAAAGCTGGCGTCTTGGGCCACCTTTTCGGTTTCGTAGCCCAGCGCGTCGTCAAAATCGTCTTGGTTGCCGACGAGGAACTCGACGTGCGGCACAATAGCGCGATTGATCTGGCGGGCGCGCTCTTTGTCCGGCTCGACCTTGGAGCGGTAGTTGAGGTCAAAGGAACGGCCGGCACCGTATTCGCCGGCTTTTTGCATGCCCTCTAAGGCCAAGGCGGCTGTCTTCTCCGAGAGCAAGGTGTAAATCCCGCCGGTGCTAAACCACCGCGTCCCCAACGCGCCGAAGAGGTGGTCCCAATCCACGTCGCCCGGCCCGATTTCGCGCACCGGGGCATGGGCGCGATAGTATTCGGTCACCGAAGGCAAAAGGCCCTTGCCGGCCCAAGTGAAGTTGATTCCGTTGTGCAAAGTCCCCTTGGCGTCGGTGCTAAATGGGCCTTTGCCGCTGTTGTTAAACCAGATGATATGCCCGGTGTCCAGTCCGGCTTCGCGCAGTTGGTTTTCGATATTGCGGCCAATCCCGTCGTCCACCAGGGCCGTGACGACAGCGGCACGCAAGCCAAAGCAATAGCTCAAGCCCTCGGCGACATTGGTCTCGCCGCCCCCGTGCCAAATCCGGGCCGTGCGGGCCCGCGCCGTGGGCACTTGGCCGGGATCGATGCGCATGAGGACTTCGCCCAAGGCGATGGCGTCGTAGCGAGTTTGGTCGGCTGATTTAAGTTGGATGGCCATACTCCTTTCTTCCTCCTTGTGTTGTTGGCATTATAGTGGATGGCCCAATGCACAGAGCCGAGAGACAAAATAACGGGCACTGGGGCACTGATCGTGTCGGGCTGCTCGTCTGATATCAAACCCGTGATCGCGAATGAATTTTCTCGAAAATCGAACTTCGCGTAGCCACGTCTGAAACAATTCGCTTTCTACCAAGTATTTGTCTGAATCTCCTTCCACCACAAACCCCACCGTCACCATGGCAATCCCCCGGCCAGCAGGTTCGAGAGCCACGCTTCGTCGAGGCCCAACGGAGCCAAATCCTCTTGGGAGATGTTCCCAGCATCGGCCGGCCTCATTCTAGTCTGACCGTCAATCTTATCCACGAGAACGAGTTCACTGAGATTGAGCACTCGAACCACCGACTCGCTATGAGTGGTCAACCATATGGGATTTTCAGGTGAAGCCTGCTGCCGCATCAAATCTACCAACTCGTAGATAGCCTTGGGATGCAGCCCTCTTTCCGGCTCCTCAATCAACGTCATTCCGCACTCTGAAGGCGCGTCGAGCACGGCGACCAGCAAACACAGCGCGTACATCGTCCCGTCTGAGACCAAATGGGCTGGGAAAGTTTTCTCAAATGCTTCCTCCTTGAATCGTAGAGCGGTCCTGCCATCCAGTCTCTGGTGTTCGGTCTGGATGTTCTCGCTCCCCGGAACGATCATCTTCATCCAGTCTTGAATCTCTTCGCGTATTGCTTCATCGCCCTCTAAACGATGCAAGACACTCACCAGATTGTGCCCCTTGCCCCCTAATTTCGTTGAATCAAGGCTTGATTTATCCGGCTCCTTTGCACCCGTAGGATCAACCCGGTACAGATGCAAATTCTTTAGAAGTCGGGTAAGTGGATGAAGGCCAGTGCGTCAAAGAAATTGCTCTTACCTGAGCCATTCGCCCCCGCGAACACCGAAAAGGGCGCAAGCCCCTGTACTTCCAAGGAATTAATGCTCTTGAAGTTTTCGATCTTCAATCTGCGAATGACCCTCTCGGTCATAGCGGCACTCGCACCCGACTCTTTTGCTCTAAGGACTGCTCCAGTGCCTCCAGCACGGCCACCGGCCCCAGCATGGTCTGCACAGTCTCGTCGGTTTGGCCGGTGCGGAACATGGCGCAAAAATCGCGAATGCCGCTTAGATACGCGCTCGCGTCGAAGGAGATCGGCTCGTCGATGCGGCCCTTTTCGCCGATGGCACTCAGGTGGAAACCGGGCGCAGCACCCCCTACCAAGTTCAGGGTAGCCACGCAGCCGTCGCGGTAGGTGAGGGTGGCGGTGTGGTTGGCCCCGGCCCCGCGATGAATTTCAGCCCAGCGTATATCCGCGCCGCGCAAGCGCAGCACCATATCCACTTGGTGAATGCCATAAAAAAAGACCCCGCCCCACTGCGACTTGATGTCGCACGGGCCTGTGGAAACTACGGCCTGAATGGCGCCAAGCGGGCGCATCCTTTGGCCAAAGGCCCGATACGAAGCCTGTTTGGGCAACGTCGAAAAAGAGCAAACCGGTACGCCCAGCTCCTCGGCCCGCGCCAAAAAGCGCTGGCCCTCGGCCAAGCGGTAGCAAAACGGCTTGTCGATAAAAAGCGGGATTTTGGCCTCCAGCAGCGGCCAAGCCGCTGGCAGGTGCTCGGCGCCGTGGCGGTGATCGACCACCACCGCATCGACTTGGCCGATCAGCTCTTCGGGCGTATGCACGATATGCGGAATTTGACCGGCCGCTGCGGCTGCTTGTGCGTATTGGGCGGTCTCGCCCCACACGTGCGTCACCTGCACCCCGCCCACTCTTTTTTCGACGTTGAGCACCTTGGCGATGGCGGCCGTGTGGCTGTTTTCCGCCCCGACGATGCCGATGTTCAAAACGGCCACAGCTTCAACACCGTCTTGCCCAGCACCCATTCCAGATCCGCCGGCGCAATGAACTTCATCTCGTCGCGCACCACCGTCAGGGGCTGGGCGTATTCGGCCCGCGACAGGCACACCGGCCAATCCGTGCCCCACATAATGCGCTGCGGTCCAAAGGTCTGATACACTTCCTCAACCATCTCGTGCGTGTCGGCCCAAGGATAATCCTGCTTAGAAAGCGACCACGTGTGGCTGATTTTGACGTACACGCGGGGATAGCGGGCCATAGCCAGCAGCCATTGCCGCTCCTGCGGGTTGTCGGGATGGGCGCTGGCCATGTGGTCGATGCAGCAATCCACCTCCGGGTAGCGGTCGAGGATCCGCGCCAAATCCGGCAGTCGGCTGGCCCCGGTCAGAATTAGCATCGGAATGCCTAGCTGCTGGGCACGAGCAAAAATCGGGTCCATGCCCGGCCCCTTAAACCAATCGCCGGCCGCCTCCGGCGAGGGCGACAGCCGCATCCCGTGCAGGCCGTGGTCCTCGGTCCACATCGACATGTGGTCGGGCGCGGCCGGGTCTTCGGGATTGATGCGCCCCACCGCCATGAAGCGGTCGGGATATTGTTTGATGACGTGGGCGACGTAGCTATTGTCCCAGCGGTAGTGAATCACCTGCACCAGCACGGTCTTTTCCACGCCGTGGGCGTCCATCAGGGCCAGTAGCTCCTCGGCGGTGTGATCTTCGGCGGGCGGGTTGGGGTTTTCGGCCGGCCACGGGAAGGCCGGATCGTTGATCCATACGTGAACATGCGGGTCAATAATGCGCATAAGGCATCCTTTCTGCGGAAATTGTGCGGCGATAAAATGCGAAAAAGGGCCGCGCCCGTCCAGCAATGCGCCGCTTGCGAGCCCGCGTCCAGCCCCCTAGATTGACCGGCACTTTTCTTTTCGCTTCACTTCACCGGAGAAGTACCTTGTTCGATCTCATCATCCGCAACGGCACCCTCATCAACGGCACCCGCGCCGACCGCTACCCAGCCGACGTGGGCCTGCGCGCCGACCGCATCGCGGCCATCGGCGATCTCTCCGCCACCGCATCGCAGCACTGCATTGACGCCCGAGGCAAAATCGTCGCCCCGGGCTTTGTCGATGTCCACAATCACTCCGACGGCTGGCTCTTGCAAAAGCCCAACTTCCTCCCCAAAACCCGCCAAGGCTTTACCACCGAAGTCCTCATGGCCGACGGCATTTCCTACGCGCCTTTAGATGCCGCCACCCGCGCCCACTGGCTCTACTACATGCGCGCCCTCAACGGCCTGCTGCAACGCCACTACTCAGGCTGGGAAAGCCTCGCCGACTACATGCAGCTACTCGACGGTCGCACCGCGCAAAATACCATCGCCCACCTGCCCTATGCCCACCTGCGGGCCATGGCCTGCGGCTGGAGCCGCTGCGTCCCCGACGACCTGCAGCTAGAAGAGATTCTCGCCGCGGTCGAGCGCGGCATGGCCGAAGGCGCAGTCGGCCTTTCGACCGGCCTCGACTACATCGCCGAATGCTTTGCCACCACCGACGAACTCGTCGCAGCCTGCACGCCCATGGCCGCGCAACAGGGCCTCTACGTCACTCACGTGCGCTACAAAAAGGGCACCCTCGCCGGGGTGCAGGAAGCCGTCGAGATCGGGCGGCGCGCTGGCGTCCCGGTCCACATTTCTCACTTCAAGGGCACCTCGCCCCGGCAGATCGACGAACTGCTGTCATACGTGGATCAAGTCGCGGTCCACGAGGTCGATTTCAGCTTTGATGTGTACCCGTACCTGCCCGGCTCAACCATGCTCAACTTCATGTTGCCCTATGAGGTATGGGAGGACGGCCCGCTGGGCGTCTTGCCCAAGCTCAACGATCCCACCATCCGCCGCCGCTTCACCCGCGCCCTCAGCCGCTACGTCAACCCGCTCAACCGGATGACCATTGCTTGGCTGCCCGGGCGCGACAACGCCCGCTTTATTGGCTGCACCTTAGCCGAATACATCCAACAAGCCGACGCCCCCCCGGCCGATGCGCTGTGCGACCTGCTGATCGAGGAAAACTTGGCGGTCCTGCTCGTGTTCCACCACGGCGACGACGCGTTGGTGCATCCCTTCCTGTCGCACGATAAGTACATGATGGGCAGCGATGGGATTTACTTTCCCGACGGCGCCGTGCATCCGCGTTTGTACGGCTCAGCCGCCCGCCTGTTGGGGCCTTGCGTACGCGACCACCAGCTCTTCTCGCTCGAAGACGCGGTGTACAAGCTGAGCGGCTATCCGGCGGCGCGGTTTGGCCTGACCCAACGGGGGCAAATTACCGAGGGATTCTACGCGGACTTGGTCGTCTTTGATGCGGACACTGTGGCCGATCGCGCCACCTACGCCGACCCTCACCAGCATTCGGTCGGCGTCGAGCACGTCCTCGTCAACGGGGTTCCCATCGTCCGCAACGGATGCGCGGTCAAAAATTTAGGACCGACTTGGCCGGGCCGCTATCTGAAGTTCAGAGCCTGATTAGTACCGGCGCATCGGCCCACCGTTCCAGCACTCGGCCGTCTCCCCCTGGGCGTTGAGCAGCGTGGCCGAGCGCTCGCCCAGCTGGACCCAAACGGTCTTACCAATATGCATCCAGCACCAAGAACAATGCTTTTTGGGGTCGAGCAACCAGACCGTTCCGTCCGGCAACCGCACCAACAAGTGCCCCTCGGCAAACCGGCGCATCAGATGCGCTTCCACATAGCCGCCCTCAGCCAAAAGCTGCGCGGCTGCGGGCGGAGGTTGTGGAGGCGCGGCGATCAGCGCACAGCCCCCGGCCAACACCGCACAGACGACCGCCGCACGCACCTCGTGCATAGTAGTAAGCACTGACATGGGCTCCTCTTGCTTAGTTTGACACTGTTTTTACTCGCGTCGATATTACGTGCTGTTACGTTGTCGCTAGTTATCGTCGGCCCCTTGCCGGCCCCCGGCGTCCTTCCCGCGCCCGCGGGAATCTGGCCAACCCACACCGGCGGCTGTGGAGGCCTACTTACCCAAGGAAACGCGGTGTAACATCCGTTGCGATAACTAAGGCACCTGCCATTTCAGCTAATCTCAGCGTAGGCTTGCAAAATAAACTCGCGTTTTAAACAAGATAAAGCTATGACTCCGACAGACTCTATAGACTACGAGCAGTTGCTGCTAGTCTATCTCCACGACCCAGTGGACAAGGCTCTCGACATCCGCGGGCACGAAGCCCGCGCCGCCCGCTATGCCTCGCGCGCCCGCGGCCGGGATGTCAGTCGCGTTACCATAAAGCATTCGGCCGGGCCAGCCGACCAACTCGCCGCCCGCACCGAGCGCATTCCCATGCCGACGGCAGGCCCCCAAGGCCAACGCGCCATCGGCCTAGAAAACGGCCGCATCGAGGTGCGCCACCCGGTAAGTGCCCAGCCCGCCACCCTAACCAGGCTGGCCCTCGACGAGAACCACGTGGGCACGGCACTCGCCAACATCGTCGCCGCCCTGCCCGACGACCCACGCCTGCGCTTTTTAGCACTCTGGCGGCTGCTCCCCCAAAAGCTCGGGCCGCAGTTGGCGCGGCTACCGGCTGACACCCGCGTACCCGACCACACCCTCATCCAGCATGCAGACATTACCAGCGGCCTGTGGGCGGCCGGCGACAGCGGCGCGTTCCTGTCGCTCTCTTTGGGGCCAGTGCAGACCTTTATCGAAGCAGCCCGCAGCGTCCGCGACCTGTGGACGGGCAGTGCTATTTTGTCGTGGCTGACGTTCCAAGCACTGCGCCCGGTGCTCGCGGCCTGCGGCCCGACCGCGCTGGTCTATCCGGCCCTGCGCGGCAACCCGTTGATGGACCTGTGGCTGCGCGAGCAGGGGTTAGAGCAGGTCGTGCCGCCACCGTGCAAACAGGCCCGGCGGTCGCCGTCCATCCCCAACCGCTTCGTCGCCCTCGTACCCAACGCCGAGGCCCAAAAGCTGGCCGACGCCTGCATCCAATCCGTCGAGCAAGCGTGGCGCGGCTTGGCCGACGACGTAAAAAATTCCCTCGACTCTAAGCTAGCGCCATTGAGTTCCAACTGGGCGCGTCACTGGCCGGAACAGGTCGATAGTTTTTTCGAGGTGCGGACCGCGATTTGGCCCACAGGCGAACTGCATGAAAAGGACCTCGCCCACTTAATCGGCAACGCGGACTCGTTTGACGACGTGTGGCCCGAAGCCGCCAAAGTTCGCCAGCTCGCCAACGCGATTCCGCCCGACGATCGGCCCGGCTACGTCCAAGACTCGGCCGGCCGCTGGCAGGCCCAACTCGAAGCGTCGGCGCGGCTGATGGAGGTCCAGCGATCTATTCGCCACGTGCCAGCTACATCCGTTGTAACGCCCTGCCCGCCCAAATGCAGTCTGCTCGGTTCCTACGAGCAGATGGGACCAGCGAGCCTCAACGACTCCGGCGCATTCTGGAAAAAGGCCGCCGGCCAACTCCAACTCCACGGCGTCCGCCTGCGCCCGGGCGAGCGATTTTCCGCCATCGCCCTGTGCAAGCGGTTTGCTGCTCCGGCAACACTGGCCGGCGAATTGCAACTCAACCCCGCCGACCTGCGCTTCCCCGACACCGCGACCGTCGCCGCAGCGGAGTGGCTGCAAGAGACGGGCCTTGCTCTAAATGGAGACTGGAATGGCCGCTGGTTACACTCAAAAAATCGCGACGACGTGGAGGAAGGCGACCCAAAGCCACCGCAAGCGGTTTGGGCTCAAATCAAGGCCGCCAAGAAAGACCGCGACCCTCCCCCCATTTACTACGCCATCCTCGTGATGGACGCCGACGAGATGGGCCAATGGCTGCGGGGCGCCAACGCGCCCAAAGTACGCGAGGTTTTGCACCCGGAAATGACCGCCTATTACGAGAAACTCGACAAACAGGCCAGCACCGGCCTCGACGCCAAGCGACCGGTCGGCCCGGCCCTACACGCTGCGATAAGCGAGGCCCTCAACAATTTTGCCAGCTACATCGCGCCGAAAATCGTGGCCGATCACCACGGCACCATGATTTACTCCGGCGGCGACGATGTCTTAGCCCTACTGCCGATGCGCCAAGCGGTCGCCTGCGCGGTAGCCCTGCGCCGCGCCTTCCGCGGCGAAGAGGCCAACGGCTGGATCGAACACGACGGGCAGTACCTGCTGACTATGGGCGAGAAGGCCACCCTATCGGCCGGCATCGCCTTTGTCCACTACAAGGAGGATTTGCGCTTGGCTCTGCAAGCAGCCCGCGGCGCGGAAAAGACCGCCAAAAACAGCGGGCGCAATTATCTCTCGCTCTGCTTTATGCGACGCTCCGGTGCCCACGACGAGGTCCTCGTGCCGTGGGCGTGGACATGCCGCTTCCAACACTTGGTCAAAATTTTCGCCGCGGGCACTACGGACCGCTGGGCTTATCGCCTGAGCCAAGAGCGGCCGACCTTGCAAGCAGACGACCTGCCCTGTGCGGCTATAAGCGCGGAAATACGCCGCCTCGTCGATCGCACTGAGGATGAACCTTCAGGCGACGCCGTGCAGCAGTGGTGGGAGGAGTTTTACACGGCCGGCCGCAAGCGCGGACGCCCACGCTCCGAACTGCTCAAAGCCTTTACCGGCCTCTGCCAAGGGGCCTCTTTCGTAGCGCGAGGTCGCGATGCCTAAGCGATGCCTACAGCTCAAGCCCCTCGACAGCCTCTTCTTCCGCGACGCCCGCCCCTTTGAAGCGGCCAGCCGCGCCGCCTCCGGCCGGCCCCTGCCCCAGACCCTCGCCGGTGCCGTCCGCACCCTACTGCTAGAACAGCACGGCGTACCCTTCGACCGCCTAGCCGAGCAGCTAAAGCAGGGCATCTCGTTTGCGAAAGCCCTAGCAGAATTCGGCACCGCGGCGACCGCCGTGGCCAACGTCCGCATACGCGGCCCTTGGTTCACCCTGAACGGCGAGGTGCTGACCCCCGTGCCAGCCAACCTCAGGCGCGAGAAGAAGGTCCCAGAGGGCCGGGTGTTCAGGCTGGATCCGCTCCACTCCCCGTTGCCGGGCTGGCGGCCTGAACGGCCGAATATGCTGCCTTTGTGGCGGCGCGGACGGGAGGCCGTAGAAGCCGCCACTGGCCTCCTCAAGTTGTCTGGCTTGCGGCGTTTCCTCGAAGGCGACGTACCAGAGCCGGATGACTTTGTGCCGACAAGCGACCTGTACGAATTCGACAACCGCACTGGCATTGGCATGGACGCGGCCAAAAACGCGGCGCAGGAAGGGCTCATTTATGGCATCCAGATGTTGGTTCTCAAATGCCAAGCCGGTCTATACGCCGAAGTGTGCGGTCCGGCCGACGCCTTAGCACCGCTGCCGCTCGCTAAAGACGCGCCGCTGCTGATGCCTTTTGGCGGCGAAGGCCGCCGCGTCGCGGTCCATGCCGCTGAGCAAGCCGACTGGCCGCAAGTACCGCCCGCGCTCGACGGCCGGTTGGTGCTGCTGACCGCGCCGGCATACTTCAACGGCTGGAAGCCTCCAGCCCTAGCGCCGCTCGCCGCCGCGGTCGGCCCGTACCAAGCCGTTTCCGGCTGGGACCTAGCCCTAGGCGGCCCCAAGCCCAACCGCTTCATGGTGCCGGCCGGTTCGGTGTACTTTCTGCCACCGCACATCCCTGTACCCAACGCCCTAGTCAGCGAAGAAGACGCCGCGCTCGGCTGGGGCAGCTTTCTAGAAGGAAATTGGAACTATGTCGGATAAAACCTTGCTGTTCATTCACGCTCTGACCGGATTGCATCCGGGCAGCGGCACCGCCCTCGGCGTAGTCGATCTGCCCGTACAGCGCGAACGCCATACTCACTGGCCTACTATCCCCGGATCGTCGCTCAAAGGCGTCATGCGCGCCGAATGCGGCTCAAGAGGCGACCAAGACGATGTGCTGGCCGTATTTGGCCCAAAGACCGATGCGGCCGCCGACCACGCTGGCGCAGTGGCCTTTTCGGACGCCCGCATTCTCGCCTTTCCGGTGCGCTCGCTGACCGGCGTGTTTGCGTGGGTTACGTGTCCAGCGGTGCTCGCCCGCCTCGCCCGCGACTTGCAGCTCATCGGTAGAGACTTCCCAACACCTCCCAAAGCAGACGAAGACCAAGCCATTTGCGCCGGCAACAGCCCGCTGATAGCCCACGACAATCGCTTACTGTTAGAGGAGTTTGAATTCAAACACGTCGCCGTCGATGCCGACACCAGCAAAATTGTCGACTGGATCGCGTCTTATGCCGTACAAGACGTGGGCACGGCGAAACGCCTGCACTGCCATCTGGCTATTCTGCCCGACGACCATTTCACCCATTTCGTCCGCCACGCCACCGAAGTCGTCGCCCGCATCGGGCTGGACGCGGAGCAAAAAACCGTCCGCAAGGGTGCCCTGTTCTACGAGGAATATCTGCCCGCCGAGACGCTGTTCTACTCGTTGGTGCTGTCGAGCAAGAGCCGCCGCAAAGAGAATCCCAAAAGTGCCGCCGACATTCTGACGTGGCTGCGCGACAAGGTGCCTAGTACCCTGCAAATCGGCGGCGGCGAGACCGTCGGCAAGGGCTTCTGCGCGGTCCACTTCAGCGAGGAGAATCAACCATGAGCGACAGCCGACAGACGCTCGACCAGCGTCGGGCCTACCACGCTTGGCAAGCCGTAGAACAAGCGGGCCAACTCAAGGAGGAAGATCAGAAAACCTTTGCCCGCGAGGCCAAGAAGCTGCCCCTCCGCATTAAGACCGCCGGGCTTGGTCAGGCCGTCGCCTTTCTTCGTGCTAAGAAAGACGAAAAGAAGAAAGACGCAGATCCGCGTACATGCCTACTGTACGCGCTTGGCAACTGGCTCCTTGACGAGCGTCGCTTGGCAAGCGCTCAATCCGGGAAAGACGACGCCCTAATCAAAGCCATTATCTGCGACAATGCCGACTTCCTCCGCCGCGCCACGGAAGAGGCCCTATTGTATTTGCAATGGCTAACGCGCTTTGCCGAAGCCGAAATTGGGATCGAAGAGGACTGAGGCCATGACACAAGCCCCGATCTTACCACAAAAGACCCGCGACTTACTCTCCGCCATTGACGTGCAAAAACGCCATCCCGGCCTCCAGCTCGACAAATTATCTCTTGTCGGCGATATGAAAATTCAGTACTCAGCGTTGGAGCAGGTGATCGGTACAAACGGCGACCATCAGCTACATCAGCTATTACAAGAACTGCACGACCGTCGCCGCGCCACCTTAAACCAACTCGCCGAATCACTAACGATGGCCACATGCGGCCCACTGACCTTGCACCTGTCGCGGTCGGGCGCACTCGAAAACGCCGGCATTGCCCTGCACCCGCTCTACGGCTTTGTCTATCTGCCAGGCAGCGGCCTCAAGGGCCTCGCCCGCGCCTATGCTGAAACCGCGTGGGCACCCGCGCAATCGGACCAAGAAGGTGCGTGGCGGCAGATTGAAGCGGTGTTTGGCTGGAGCAAGGGTTCGGAACGGCACAAAGGAGACTGGCGGCCCCAAGAAATCAAGCCGCAAGAAGGGGCTTCGGTTGGCCGCATCGTCTTTCACGACGCTTGGCCGCTGTGTTGGCCTAAGCTCATCATCGACATCGCCAACAATCACCATCCCCAATACTACGCTGGCGACGACGATCCGGGCGATTGGGAAGACCCGACGCCGATTTACTTCCTCGCGCTCGACGAAGGCGAGAAGTTCGACTTCGCCCTATCGGCCCGCCAGCGCACAGACGACGGCCTGCTCAATCTCGCCTGCGGCTGGCTGAAAAGTGCCCTGACCATCGAGGGTGCCGGGGCCAAGACCGCGGCCGGCTACGGACGCTTCAAGCCGGTTGAAGGAGAACCGGTGTCCATCCCGCGTTCGCCAAAGATCGCCAGCACCTGCCACGAGCTACGGCTAGCCTCACCTGCTTTCCTCGCTGGCGCGAGTCAGCAGAAGGACGATTGCGACCTGCGGCCCGCCACCTTGCGCGGCCTGCTGCGCTGGTGGTGGCGCACCCTACACGCGGCGCACTTGGACCGCAAGGAGCTCAAAAAGCTCGAAGCCGCCGTTTGGGGCGATACCGAAAGCGGCAGCCCAGTGCGGATTGCGGTGGAGCGGGTGGGAGAGGAAGAGCCACGGCAGCATCCAGACAAAAATCAACAAAAGAGCTTCGCCCAGCAGCACGGACTCCAGAGACCGCCGCAAAAAACCATTCAGGGCCTATTCTACGCCTCTTATGGCATGGCGGAAAAGGACCGCGAAACCGATCAAGTGGTCCGTCGCTGGTTTCGGCCGGACGGGTCGTGTTGGAGCGTAACCTTGACCGTGCGGCGCGGTTGGTTCGGCCGCAAAGAACTTTCACCGGCTCTGCTTCTAGAACAGGCCAACGCGGCCCTCTGGTTGCTGACGTATTACGGCGGGGCCGGCTCGCGCTCGCGCAAGGGCTTTGGCTCGTTTGACGATCTTGCGGTGCCGAGCATTCGCTCCATTGACGATTGCAAGGCAGCAGCGCAGCAACTCCGCACCGCCTGTGATCTCCAAATGCCCCCGAGGCGATCCGTAGCATCACCTGCCTTAGAAAAGGCCCTTATCATGGAGGAGGTCTCCACACTGTGGGACGACCCTTGGTACGCGCTCGACCAAATCGGCACGGCCCTGCAATCTTTCGCCAAACCGCTCAAGGCTGAGGACCGACTTCCACTTGGCCTGCCGCGCCGCGTCGGTCGAGGCCGCGATGCGCGGGATCTCCGGGGCCGCAAAGGCGAGCGGCACGCTTCCCCCGTATTTTGGAGCCTCGCGCCGCGCAAAGATGGGAAACTGCTGGTCCGCCTAATTGCATTCCCCGCTGCACACCTACCGGACGAGAAAACTAGTAAACAGACGCTCCAGCGACTCATTGACTCGGCTCGTCAGCAGTTGAGCCGGCAAGCCCAGCATATAAATAAGCAAAGTGGTCGCAGGCAGAATCAGACCGGACATCTCGACCAGCGAGGCCACAGCCCAGCACCTACCAGCTCGCGCCCCGCACAATCCCTCCCCCGAACCAACGACCGCATCCAAGCCATCATTCTCGAAGAGACCACCAAGAAAGGAGGCCGCAAAGCCAAACACGAGGTAAGCGGCCTATCGGGACATATCCAAGATTCACAAAACGAGCCGGACGGCATTGAGCCGGGCCAGCAAGTCGAACTGACCGTGGTGTCTATAACGGAGATCAAGAAGGAGATGGTCTTCAAATGGGCAGCACCTTCAACGCCCAAGAAAACATCTGGCAATAAACCACGGCGAGGACACCGACGCTAGAATGCCATTATGATCGCCAACCATCACAAAAAGGGTAGTGGGTCCCTTTGGAAATTTTAGGTATCTGCTTAGTAAAGGTCCGGGTTTTCTCCGCCGCCTTTAGGTGGGCCGCCCTGTGGCCGCCCCACGCGGGCGAGACGCCCACGCTCCCAGGTAAGACCCTGGTGTTGCTTACGCAGGGCACAAAATAAAAGGCAGAAGGTCCTAAGAAATTCAAAGGGATCCACTACTCCCAAAAGCATTGCTTCGGACCGCTGTTCCTAGCCATATTGAAAACCCACTTCAACACCACAACCCCTTGAAAACTATGGAAGTTTTGCACCCATTGGCCGTCAAACATGCGGCCCCATTGGCAAACGGCGACCGGCTCACGCGAGCGGAATTTGAGCGACGCTACGAGGCCATGCCCGCGGTGAAAAAGGCCGAACTCATCAACGGAGTAGTATATATGGGATCTCCCGTCCGCTTTAGTGCCCATGGCCTGCCGCACGTATTGCTGCTCACTTGGTTGGGAACCTACAGCGCATTCACCCCCGGCGTACTTTGTGCCGACAACGCCACAGTGCGTCTCGGCGCCGATAGCGAACTACAGCCAGATGCCTTGCTGCGCCTAGAGCCAGAGATGGGGGGAACGTCGCGGATTAGTGCCGACGATTACGTAGAAGGAGCACCAGAGTTGGTGGCCGAAATCGCGGCGAGCAGCACCTCGTACGATATGCACGACAAAATGGACGTTTACCGCCGCAGCGGCGTGCAGGAATATCTAGTCTGGCGCGTGTACGACGAGCAACTCGACTGGTTTGCCTTGCATAACGGTGCGTATATCCGCCTACTGCCCGATGCGGCGAGCGCGATTTCGAGCGCTCTATTTCCCGGGTTGCGATTGCTCCCAGCGGCCTTGTTGGCCGGCAATGCGGCGCAAGTCGTAACCGAGTTGCAAAAAGGACTAGCACCGGCTGAGCACGCCGCGTTTGTCGCCCGTTTAGGAGGAGCTATAGATGACTACTAAGAAAAAAGCATTGGTCCTCACGGTCGGCACCGGCAATATAGACGACCTTGAACGGACGCTACTCAAGCCGATGCTCAAGAGCATCCAAGACGGCGATTGGGCGCGGATTGTCCTGTTGCCCTCGCATGATACGGAAAACGCGGCTCGCACCCTGCAAGCGCGGCTTCCCGATCCCGCGGTCGAGCTCAAGCCACTGCCTAAATCGGGCGACGAGAACGATGCCGACCGTTGTTTTGGCCATTTCGACCACGTGCTAGCCGACCTTATAAGCAGTGGGTTCAATGCTCGTGATATTCAGGCAGACTTCACGCGGGGCACCAAGGCGATGAGTGCGGCCTTAGTGCTGGCGGCAGTGGGCCGCGACATTCAGATCTTGCGCTACGTGTACGGCGAGCAACGCGACGAGCGCGGCATGGTCGTCCCGGGCACCGAGCAAGTCGGCCAAGTCCGCACCATGTGCGCCACAGCCCGCCGTCGCCTCGAGCAGGCAAAAGAATTCATGCGGCGCGGCGACTTTAGTGCAGTCACCAACCTATTGCCCGAGCCGCAAGAACCGTTCTTCCGCTCCGAAGCCGAGGGCCTATATGCGGCCGCGCAAATTTA
>RKRN01000239.1 GCA_007571365.1 Candidatus Latescibacterota bacterium | reverse complement strand
AGCCGCATCTCTACTTATCGATACCTGCGCCGCTGGATCAGCCTTCAGCACGACAAAAATCTCTCCCGGCCCGAAGGCCTGAGCGTCCAAACTCTGGAATGTAACCATATGGAAATATGGCAGGCCACAGTATCCGCTCGCAATAAGAATAAGATTACTGGACTCACTGAACTTTAGTAAAAAAATATTTCCTACACCAAAGTATTGGATCTCTTCTAGATGATAGGCCGCACTAACTGAATCGAATTCTGCAACTCCTATGGCCGTATAACCTTGCGTTACAGCCTCACTGAGTTTATCGAACAAAGTCTGTTCGTCGGAACGAACATCGATGAGAATGTAGCCAGGATCGTAGTCTAAGCCAGGGATGAGTTCATCTGAAGGCAGTATTAGTTCGTCGCAGAGCAAGAGGTCCTGCATACCGCTGTTGAGGAATTTATGGACCGTGAATATCGTCCTATTTGACTTACGAAGATCGCGACGGTCGTAATCTTCGCTGAGCACCAAGGTGGGCCGGAGTGAATTCAGATCGCTCGGTTCTTGGGCTATGACCATCCTCGCAAATAGCAAAGTAGCGATGGTTGTCTTCACGTACTGGCTGTACGCTTTCACGAATGCTTTCCTGTTTCTGACGGACTGAACCGGTAGTTCAGTTCCACCTTCGTTTCGCGTTAAGGTAGGAATCTAAGTACGCGACCCTTCCGGTGAATGAATCCCTTCAATGTGTGCGGCCCTCGGCCCCGCTATGCGGGCGAGACGCCCGCGCACCCAGCGACGGCCCTACGGTCGTGTACTTAGGTAGAAATATAACAAACAGAAGCACTTTGAACTATTTTTCGCACTTCTGCTTCTCCTAGCCGACGAGCTAGTGCCGTAAAAAGGCGCGTTATGGCTGGGCTTGGTTAATGGTATAGACATCTCAGGGGGCGATTCGTTCCTTTTGCCGCCGTCCACTACAAGCCGTCGCGGCGATTGAGGTATCTGTAATAGGCCGTGGTGCTGAGGAGCAAGTAAAAAGGCGCGTATTGCGCCCACAAAACCCACGGCTTTTCGCGCCACACGCCCTCGCTGCCATAACCGATCTGCACCTCGTAAGCGAGGAAAATCAAGCCGCTGAGGAGCATCCAAGCGGGGCTGGGGAAAAAGGCGAGAAATGGAAGGACCCAAAGCAAGTACCAAGGATGCACGGTCGGCGAGAGCAAGACGTAAGCACCGAGGGTTGCGAAGGCGGCGCGGTAGGGATCGCGATAGCGGAGTTGGACGCCGAGGGCTATCAGTGCAAAGAGGGCTGTGCAGAGATAGCGGGCGTATTGGGGTTCCAAGACAAAGCGAAAGAGCGAGTAGGCCGCCGCATTGAAGTGCCAATGTCGCACGTAGGTCAGCAGACCGGTTGCGAGTTTTTCCCCGGCGTCGGCAAAGGGCCAAAAGGCCAAAAGGCTCAGTGCCGGAAACAGCAACAACGCCCGCCGCTTGCGGAAGTTGAACCAGCCGGCGCGAGGGCGACGCCAAAAAGCGGGCAACAGCGCGAGGGGCACTAGTTTGACGAGAAAGGCCCCGGCGAAAGCGCAGACAGCGGCGGCCCAGCGTTGGCTGTGGAGCGCGTACAGAGCCGCAAAGAGGAGCAGGACGCCCAGGGCGTCGAGATGGCCGCTGCCGGCGACTTCGACTAAGGGCAGGGGATGCCAAGCGTAGAGCACGACGCGGCGCGGGTCTTGGCCGCGGCCGACGAGGCTGTGTGCCAGCAGCAGGCAAAGGCCCCAATCGCATAGCAGCAGGGCCAATTTGACCGCGGCCGGCGTCGCGCTTAGCAGGCAAATGGCGCGAAAGAAAAGCTGGGCGAGCGGCGGGTAGATCGTGGGGATGGCGGCGTGGTTGACGCTGTGATAGAGCGCGTCGCGCAGGTGGGCCACCTGTGGTGCCGAAGGCGCGTACAAATACGGATTGATGCCAGCTAGCTGGACGCGGCCATCCCAGATGTAGCGAAAAATGTCGTCCGAAAGCGTCGCCGGGCTCCACCACAGCGTCAGGCGAAAGACGAGGGCGGCTCCGAGAATCAGGTGTAGCTGTCCGAAATGTGCGCCTGAGCGGAGGACGAAATACGCGGCAAGTGCATAGCCGAGAAAAGCGGAAAAGACGCCGACCCATAGCTGAGGTATTTGGCGTTGAAGGTCGCCGAGTGAAACCAAGTAGCAGCAACAGGCTTCAATGGCTGCGGCGAGCAGCAGCAGGCGGATGGACACGTCAGCGTTCGACGCGCCGAGCGCCGATATAGCGAGGGCGGAAGTAAGGATGGTTGAGCGAGGTAATGGTGGCACCCGTACTCACGCCTACATGGGCAAAATTCCCCTTGCTGAGGTAAACCCCGACGTGGGAGAGGCCCGGCCCTGAGAAGGTATCCCTAAAAAAGACCAGATCCCCTGGTTTGAGGTCTTGCCGTTGGCTTACCGAGCGGCCGACGCGGTATATCTGCTTGACGGTGCGGGGCAGTTCAATGCCATAAGTCTTGCGGAAAACGGCGCGGGCAAAGGCCGAGCAGTCCATGCCGGTGCGGGTGGTGCCACCCCACTTGTACGGCGTACCGAGATAGCCTTCGACGACGCGGGCGAGGCGGTCGGGGCTGGCGCGGCGGCGTTTTTTGAGTTCGCGCACCGCGCTGTCCGAATCTAGGTGATCGGCTGTATAACGCGGGGCCGAGCGGATTGAGCAGCTACAGGCGGCCAAGAGGCACAAGAGGATCAGGAAGCGCAGCATCAGCGACCTGTTAGCGTCAGTAGGAGAAAAACCCCCGACCTGTCTTGCGGCCCAACGCGCCCTGTGCGACCATCTCGCGCAGCAGGGGACAAGGGCGGTATTTGGTGCTGTCTAGACGCTGGGCAAACGATTCGAGGATATCCAAGGTTACGTCGAGCCCGACGTAGTCGGCCAAAGCTAGCGGCCCGATGGGATGGCTGGCCCCCAGCGTCATCATCCGGTCGATGTCTTCGGCCCTGGCCACGCCTTCGGCGAGGACGTAGATGGCCTCGTTGATCATGGGGAAGAGGATGCGGTTGACTGCAAAACCGGGGCTGTTGGCGACCGAGACGGGCGTTTTGCCTAAGCCTTTGGCCAAGGCCATGACGGCGGCAAACGTCTCTTCCGAAGTATCGGTTGCCCGCACTATTTCGACTAGGGGCATGGTCGGCGGTGGGTTGAAGAAGTGCATGCCAATTACCTTGTCCGGCCGTTTGGCCGCGGCCGCGAGCGCGTCGATGTCCAGACCAGAGGTGTTGCTGGCGAGGATGGCTGCTGGCTTGGCAAGCTGCCCGAGTTGGGCAAAGACCGCCAGCTTGAGGTTTAGGCGTTCGGGCACCGCTTCGACGACCATGGCAGCGGTGCCAACAGCGGCGAGCTGGTCAATGCCTTGCAGCGCGGCGATGGCCGCTTCGCTGGCGGCCGGCTCTAGCCGACCTTGGGCCGCTTGTTGGCGCAGGCGGTCGGCGATGGCGGCTAGCCCCTGTTCGCGGGCACTGGGGTCTGCATCGTAGAGCAAGACTTCCCTTTTGGCTTGGGCCAAAATTTGGGCAATGCCGCACCCCATAGTGCCGGCCCCAATAACGGCAATGCGTTTGAGCTCCATATCGTCTTTCTGAGTTGAGTTTTAACTGAACGTACTATGTTGTTCGGTAATCGCAAGAAATTATTGGGTGCGCGGGCCTCTGGCCCGCAATGGCTTCCCGCCCTAGGTCGGGGCACGGGGATGGCATCCAGCCGACAGGCAGCAAGCGGATCTTTTGGGGACAGACACATAGGTCTGTCCCTACGGTGGGCGCACCGCCGACCGCGGTGGGCGGTGCGGGTCGAAGCCCACGCACGGGACAATTTCCAATGGGCCGCCGGATTCTAACGCCATTGCGGAACAGCAGCTGTTGGGTTAAAAGCGAAAAGCGGCCTCTAGCCGTTCGGGCTGTGGCCTTCGGGTGCGCGGGCGTCGGGTCTGGCCCGCACTGTATCCCGCGGTCACGGGAAGGACCGCCTTGGGGCCGCTTGAAGCGACACCTAACGGGTAGGTGCGCGGGGTACGCACCAAAGCGGCCGCCCCATCACTTCAATACCAGCATCTTGCGCGTCGCCACCCAAGCGTCGTC
>RKRN01000043.1 GCA_007571365.1 Candidatus Latescibacterota bacterium | reverse complement strand
CGCCCACTAGCCGCAATATCTTGGAAGGGGTGAGCTTGGTGACGCTGCGGGAATTGGCTCCCGAGTTAGGGCTGGGTTGGGTCGAAAAGGATTTGCAGCTCTACGATGCGGTCAATGCCGACGAGGCTTGGTTGACCAGCACGCCCTATTGTCTAGCGCCGTGTACGCGCATCAACAATACGCCCATTGGCGACGGAAAGCCCGGTCCTTTGTTCCATCGGGTGATGGAGGCGTGGAGTCGGCGGGTGGGGATGGACGTGCTGGAGCAGCTTAAAAACGCGGATTGAGCGGCGAGAGACGGAGCGATGAGTAGGTATGAACGGCAGGGAATTGTCTGCAAGTTGCTCGATCCGGACTGCTATTCCCATATCAGTCAGGTCGTCAAAGCCCTCCGAGCCGTTGGGCGCAACTTAGTGATTGAAGACCGAGCGGCCTAGTGGCTGTTTTGCAGAATGATTAGAATAATCGACCGAAAGGATTTCTGATCCGATCCTTCAGACCAGAGCGGCGTACTCATAAATCGGGGTCTCTATGGTGCGAACGGGACGACATCGCTCCCACACCGCTTGCTGCAGACGTTCAACGGTCTCAGGTGAGAAGTGCTGCTCACCTGCCTCGACGTCGACCCGCGCCGGGACGTTTTCGACGAGGAAGAGTCGTCCCGCGAATTCAATATAGTACGTCACGTTTTTTTTAATTATTGATGTTACGCAGTGGCTGGTTATCGTCGGCCCCTTGGAAGGTGTCCCGGGCGTACCCTTCGACCCGCTCAGCCCACCGCGGGCGGCGGTGTGCCAACCGTAGGGACAGACCTATGTGTCTGTCCCAAAAGGATCCGCCTCTATGGAAGCGGACTGCGTAACGTCAGTTAATTAGCGTCTCTTTCCATGCTCCGTTTTCAGGCATCGTCCTATCTCCTTATTTGATAAGAAGGAAACCGGCCTCCGTCCACGAAGGCACATCATCCCTTCAGCCCGGTCATCACCAACCCGCGCTCAAAGTAGCGCTGCCCCATAAAAAAGACCACCAGAATGGGTACAGTCGCGGCTACGGAAGCGGCCATGAGCAGATGCCACTGCGTGCCGTACAGGCCGGCAAAGGCATTCAGGCCCAGTGCCAGTGTGCGCTTCTCGTTGCTATGTAGGTAGATGAGCGGCCCCATAAAGTCGTTCCAGAGGCCGAGGAAGCTGAGAATGGCCAGCGTCGCCAGCGTCGGCTTGGCCAGTGGCATAGCAATCGACAGGCAGATACGCAAATTCGAGCACCCGTCTAGGCGTGCGGCGTCGAGCAAATCTATGGGCAGGGTCTTAAAAAACTGACGCAAAAAGAATATTTGGAAGGCATTGCCCGTACAGGCTGGCACCAAAAAGGGGAGAAATGTATCTACCCAGCCGAGCTGCTGGAAGAGCACAAACGTTGGGATCATGGTCACCGCCACTGGCAGCATCATGGTCGACAGCACGGCGACGAACAGCACGTCGCGGCCAAAGAAATTCAGGCGGGCAAAGGCATAGGCCACAATAGACGAAGAAAAAAGACTCGCCCCAGTGCCAAAAACTGTGATGATCGTGCTGTTGAGAAAATAGCGCCCGAAGGGCAAAGTTGGCTGATTGAAAATCTCCGCGAAATTGGCCAGACGCAGCACCGCGGGCAGGAGTCGGGAAAAGACTTCGTCTGGCGTCTTGACCGAAGTAATGAGCATCCAAGCAAAAGGCACGAGGAACCAAAATGCTAGAAAAGACAGCGTGGCGTAGAGGATGATCTGGCGTTGAAGCGATAAGGCGTCCCGAGCGTCGCCGCTCATTGGTAATGCACCCATTTTTTGCTCATCGCCAGTTGGATCAGCGAGACGACCAGCGTGATGATGAAGAGGACCAAGGCCATAGCGCAGGCATAGCCCATCTGGAAGTGCTCGAAGGCCGTTTGAAAGAGATACAGGACGTAGAACAGGGTCGCGTGTGCTGGCCCGCCTTGGGTCATGACATAGGCTTGGTTAAAGATCTGCAGCGAGGCAATCACGCCGACCATCGTCAAGAAAAAGATCGTCGGGGTCAGCAGCGGCACAGTGACGTATCTAAAGCGCTGCCACGCCCCGGCCCCGTCCAGTTCCGCCGCTTCGATCAACTCGCGGGGAATATTCTGCAGGCCAGCGAGAAAAATCATCATCGAACCCCCCAATCCCCATACGCTCATAAAGATCATACCCGGCATGGCACCGGCTCGCGATGAGAGCCATTGGGGCCGGCCTAGGCCTACCCACTCCAACACCGCCATCAAGCCGGTCCAGTCGAGGAACAGGTTAATCAAGCCAAAGTTGGGATCGAAGAGCCATTTCCACAGCAGTAGCATCGCGATGCCTGCCACGACATTGGGCAGGAAAAAAGCCGTGCGAAAAAAATGGACGCCGCGCAGGCGATGGTTGACCAACATGGCCAGTCCTAGGGCTAGCACGAGTCCCAGCGGTACGGCGAAAACCGTGTAGTAAATCGTATTAAACACCGATTTGTAAAAGAGCGGGTCGTGCGCCAGCTTCTGAAAATTGGCCCACCCCACGTACTCTGGTTCCGTAAAGAGGTTCCAGCGCGTGAAGGCCAGACCAAAGCTGGCCAGTATCGGCCCGAGGGCAAAGAGCACCGTGCCTAAAATCCACGGCGATATGAAGAGATACCCTTCTAGGTGCTCTCGCAGGTTTAGTTTCATCTGCCCGCCTTGGTCTTTTGCCGGGCCATATTGTCGCGCATGGCTTGGTTGATCTTTCTGGCGGCATCTGCCAAGGCCTCGGGCACGCTTTTTTCACCCAGCATGACCAGTTCCCACTCTGGATTAAACAGCAGATTGTATTCGGCGGGGTTGATATAGGGGCTGCGATGAAATAACTCGGTGCGCTCGGCGGCCTTGAGAAAAGTCTGGGTGATCTCGGCATCTAGGTTGGGATTTTCGACGAAAATAGGGCTGTACGCGGTTTCCCGGCGACCGGGAATGTTCCAGCCGATCTGGGCAATGGCCTCTTGGCCTTGGGGGCCGACCAGATATTCCATAAAGCGCCAGGCCTCTTGTGGATGTTTGGTATGGGCGTATATGCCATAACCGACCATGCCGCCAGATAGATAAATATCTACTTTGTGGCGCGGAGGTGTCGTAACTCCCCACGCAAAGCTCTTGATATTTTTGCGGAACTGGGGCACGAACCACTGGCCGTAAAAACACATGGCCACGCGTCCGGTCTCGAACATCACGTTTACTGGACTCTGTGCCTGCTCGGCGTATCCCGGTGCTACGTGCCAACGCGTGGACAGATCGGCGGCAAACTGCAGGGCCTCGATCACCTCGGGGCTTTCGAGCAATACGTGCGTCCGATCTGCGGCGAAGATGCGCCCGCCCGACTGCCAGATCCACTGCTCTGGATTGGCGTTATTGTACACGCCAAACTGGACGATGCGCCCCTGCTCGTCGCGTTTGGTCAAGCGCCGGGCCATTTCGACAAACTCTTGGCGCGTCCAACTGCCGTCTGGGTAGGGAATACCCGCCTCGTCAAACAGGTTCTTGTTGTAGAAAACCAAAAAGTCTGGCGACCAGTCTTTGCACAATCCATAGATCGGTCCTTGACCAAAGTGCTGGCCGTCCCAGCGGTACGGCTCGACCGTTTGCGGAAAAAAGTCCTCAACGCCAACGACTTGGCTCTTTTCCAGATAGGGTTCCAAGTTGAGGAGCACCCCTTTGGATAACATGCTGCCCAGATTGGACGGTGCTACGTAAAAGATGTCGGGCGAGCGCCCCCCAGCCATCATGGTTAGCAGCACGGTATTAAAATTTTGCTGGATGTGAATGAACTTGACCTTTATATCTGGATTGCCCGCTTCAAAATCGGCCATGAGCTGATTGAGCATGGCCACTTCCTGCGTATTGCCCCAGCCGGCGAGGACAATCTCGGTGCGTCCATTCTCCTTTTGTGCGGGCGTGTCGAGCCCGAGTAGCAGGGAGCGTGCGGTGGGCAGGCTGAGCAGGCCCACAATGCCGAGGATGCAAAGGCCATAGAACAGAACGGAACGGTCCATAAGCAGGGCAACTCGCCGCTATTCCGGTATGATCGGAAACGATTCGATATCCCCCGCGATGGTCTGCAGCAGAGTTTCGATTTCTCGCTTGTCGCCCTCGTCCAATGCCAACTTGCCGGCCGGTGCCCGTTCCACTAGAGTACTGAACACCCCGCGGCGCTTGAGGATATAGCGCATGAAGGGGTGATTTTCGAGAATGAGCAGCGGCAATAGGCGGCGGTGCATTGTGCGCGCCTCCGCCTCCTGCCCGGCCCACCACAGCTCGGTGATCTTGGCTAGCACATCGGCTAGCTCGCAGGCTGGCATATTGCCGTTGGCACCGCGGCGCATCTCGTCGGGCAAAAACTTGCCCGCTGCTCCGCCGAAAATGCACTTGACGCGGTCGCCGACCACCGCGGCCACTTCGGCGATGTGCTTAGGACCGGGCTGCCGCTCTTCCTTGACGTATTCGACCTGCGGAATCTCATCGACCAGTTGTGCCACTTGCTCGCCGCTCAATGGCGCGTACATATCGGCATTTTGCACCATGATCGGCCCGTCGAATACGCCTGCCAAGCGGCGGTACAGGTCCATCGCCGTGGCGGCATCGGTACGCGCTGGCGTCATGGCGATAATCGAATCCGCTCCGGCTTTTTGCGCCGCCCGTGCATAGAGCAGCACCTGCGGCAGCGAAATCCCAGAACAGCCAAAGACCACGGGCAAGCGACCGTTGACTTCCTCTAGCACCGCGTCCAGCCCCCGGATTCGCTCCTCCTCGCCCAAAAACCAGAACTCCCCAACCATGACCGGCCAGACGATGCCGTGCTGGCCGCTCTCGCAGCAGAAATTGGCCACCTTCTTCAGGTCGTCGAGGTGGATTTCGAGGTCGTCTTGGTAGGGAGTCGGCAATAGGCCGAAGACCCCCTTCATGTCGTCAAATCGCGCCATCGTTTTATCCTTTCCTGTAATTACTTGCCCCAGCGGCGGTCGGGCTGCCAGAAATCGAGTTTGGGGTTGTTCCATTTGTCTGTCGGCTCGAACAGCCCCGGAAAGCGCAGATTTGCCTCGATGCCCTCGTAGTTGAGCTCCACGCCCAGACCGGGTTTTTCCGGCACGGCCACATAGCCGTTTTCGATATAGCCGGCGGGTAGCCCCGTCACCAGCCCTTCCCAGAAGGGCAGATCCAAACCGTGGTGCTCCAACGCCACAAAGCTCGGTATGGCCGCCGCACAGTGCAGGTTGGCCATAAAGGCGATGGGCGAATTGGTTAGGTAGCTACTTGACGACAGTTATAGCAGTTATATAGGGTTCGATTGCCCTTAGACGCTGCAAGTCAATGCCTTTTATGTTGAGTAAGCCTTTTACATTGTGATAGGGGCGGCCCTCAATTATCCTCTGCGCCACGGCCGGCCCTATCCCGGGTAGTGTCTCTAGCTGTGAGCGTGAGGCCGTATTGATATCGATGCGCTTTGCCTCGATCTGAGAGAGTGTCGCACAGCTAATCCACAGCAGGGCCATGACTGTACAGCCTATAAAATGCCAGCGTTTCATAAGCACCTCTTTTTTTTATTCTAGCGCGACAACCCTATAGTTTTCCGGCTCTCGGCTGGTGAGTAAAAGCGACTGCTGCACCGCGTCTAGTTCACGGGGTGCGCTCTTTTTGCTTGTGCGCGAAAAGGCGTATCTGCTGCTGAGCCGCGAGTGAGTCGCCCACTGCTCGGTAGGCCACGGCCAAGCTATAATGGGCACCGACATAGGTAGAATCGGCTTGCAAAACCGCCTTAAAATCGTCAATGGCCTCCCCAGCATGGCCCTCGCGCAGTTTGGCATTGCCTAAGCCGTTTATCGCGTCGATGTAGTTTTCCTTTATGGCCAAAGCGTGCTCATAGGCCGAGCGCGCCTGCACCGGATAGTCTTTCATCAGATAGGCATTGCCGAGATTAAACCACGCCAGGGCATAGCCTTCGTCTAAAGTTAGGGCTTGGCGATAGGCCGTGATGGCATCGTCAACCCGCTGCAGTCGCATATAGGCCGTGCCCAAATTCTGCCAAGCCTGTATTTGGGCGGGGTTGATCTTCAGCGAGGCTTTGTACTCTTGAGCAGCCATTTCTGCAAAACCCAGCTTCGCGTAGATCACGCCCAAGTTATAGCGGGCTATGGCATCGTCGGCGTGGCCTTTGAGACGCAAACGCTGAGCGCGAATGGTATCGAAATGCGGCTCAAGGCGCTTGAACATCTCGATCTGCCTCTGCCCGGCCTCGGCCTTTCCCTGCTTCATGTACACCTTGGCCAGAGTCAAGTGCGCTTCTGGATAGGCCGGATCCAGTGCGATGCTTTGCTCGAGTACAGCGGCTGCGTTGGCCTGTTTGCCCTGTTGGACGAGCACCATTCCCAGCCCGTTTAGTGCCTCTACTGCCGCCGAATCGCGCTCAATGGCCGCGCGAAAGGCCGCTTCCGCTTCTTCGTAGCGATTCAACTGCATATAGACGCGCCCTAATGCGGTGCGGTAACGCGCAGGCATGGGGTCTATTTTAACGGCTTTTCTCGCCATATCCACAGCCCGTTCGCACTGCCCCATCTTGGCACAGTACATATTCGCCAAACTGTAGTATACCAGCGCGTATTCGGGGTCTATTTTCAAGGCTCGCTGCATGTGCTGGGCTGCGGTTTTGTAATCGTGGTCGCGAGCATGGGCCACGCCTAGATTGTAGTGGTCTGGAGCGTGATCGGGTGCCAACTGCAACGCCTTGGCAAAAATTGCCCGCGCCTTAGCCTCGTCGTCTGTGCGCAAATAGAGTTGGCCGAGCGGGCGATAGACCGCGGCACTGTCGGGCGCGAGGGCAATGGCCTTGCGATGTACAGCCAACGCCCGTTCCAACTCGCCCTGTCGGGTTAGGACTTCTCCGGCTCCTAGCAAGGCCCGGACGTGCAGTGAGTCGATGCGGAAGGTCTCACTGAAATATCGCAACGCTTCTCCATACACGGCGTGTTTTAAGTAGAACGTCCCTAGTTCGTAGTGCGCTGCTACGTCGCTGGAATCGGCGCGAATGCGATCCAAATAACTCAGTTCTATCGCACGCGGGTCTTCCCTTGGAGCTTCTTCTGGCGCACTACCGCAGCCCAAAGCCGTTGTCCACGCCAGCCATAGCACGCCATTAAACCACTTCACGTTCGCTTGGCCCTTTCGCAGATTGCTGGCACGATGGTCCTATAGTTTTTCCGGCTCTTGGACGGTGAGGAACTGATCGGCCGCCACGTCTTCCAATATCTGCTCAACCCCACTCGGCCAGTGGATCTCCACCCGGTTTACCCGCGTGTGAGTCCCTAGACCGAAGTGGACCCGCAGTGCATTCTGCGACAGATACGAACTGCCTGATCGCACTTCTTCGACTTGGTATAGTTCGCCGGCGACCACCCGAATACGCGCACCGATACCGTCGCGGTTGCTGTGGGTGCCCACGGTGCGCACGGCTAGCCAATGGTGGCGGTTGCCGCCGTCGTTGCGCAGCAGCAGACCACGCTGGTTGTTGTTGCTGACGAACAGGTCTATGTCGCCGTCGTTGTCGTAGTCGGCGGCCGCGGCTCCGCGTCCGACCCAAGCGGCGGCTAGGCCGGGCGAGTCGGCACTGACGTCGGTGAAGGTTCCATCGCCGTTGTTGTGGAATAGCTGATCCCGCTGCGCGTAGGAAGGGCCAGCGCGGTCAATAATTTCTATATTCGGTTCGACGTGTCCGTTGGCTAGGAACAGGTCGAGGTAGCCGTCGTTGTCGTAGTCGAGAAAATCCGTGCCAAAGGTCAACGTCGCGAAGGTCGGTTCGTCTAGTTTGGACTCGTGTATCTGGTCTTTAAACACGTCGCCTCGCTCGTTTTTTAACAGGCGACAGTGCTCCCACTGGAAGTTGCAGACGACGAGGTCGAGGAGTCCGTCTCGGTCGTAGTCGCCAAAGTCCGTGCCCATGCCGGCCTCGGGTTTGCCGTCCGGACTAAAGGCGACGCCAGAGTTAAGCCCAATGTTGGAAAACTGCGTCCCCCCCTCATTGCGAAAGAGAAAGTTTGGAGTCATATCATTGGCGACAAACAGATCCGCATCGCCGTCTGCGTCATAATCGCCAAATACCACACCGAGTTGACGACAGCGGTCGTTATAAACGCCCATTTCTTTTGTCACGTCGGCAAAAGTTTCATTCCCCTCGTTGCGGTACATGATCCCGGATGCCCCTTTGTATTGACCGGGACCACAATAGACGCGTATGGAACCGTGCCGGCATTCTTTGTGATTTTCGAGGGTAAAATCGGTATTGTTGGAAACGTAGAGGTCTAGATCGCCATCGTTGTCGATGTCGGCAAAGGCCGCGCTCATACTCAAGCGCTCGTCGCCGATACCAGCGGTCTCTGTCGCATCGACAAATGAACCGTCGCTGCCATTGCGATACAACACATTGGCTCCGAAGTTCGTGACATAGAGATCGACATGACCGTCGTTGTTGTAATCTCCCGTGCAGACGCCCATGCCATACCCTTCATCGCCGACACCTACTTCCTCTGTTATATCCTCGAACTTCCCGTTGCCCTTGTTTCGATACAGGACATTTTTTGGTACGCGCCGCTCCAAAAAGCCCGGCAATGCGGCACCATTGACTAGATATAGGTCTTCGTCACCGTCGCTGTCGTAGTCGATGAAAGCCGCTCCCGAGCCATAGGTCTCTACGTAATAGAAACGACCGCTACCGCCATTGATATGCGCAAAATGGATGCCGGCAGCAGCGGTAGCATCGACGAATTTCGGCCGTGTATTGCTAGCCAATTTGGGTTTGGGTGCAGTGACTGCTGTCGATGGAGCGGGAGTTCCATTTGAGCACCCCACGATCAGTGCCATACCCCAGCTAAAGAAAACCGCAACGATGGGCATAAAAAAAGAGTACATATCGCGGGAAGTATGCAGTCGATGCAATTCCATTAATCGGCGCAGACATCAGACTGCACAAGGGCAGATTTGGCAGGCGTTATTGCAATCCGGCAAACATACTTAGAAACAGTACTAGATCCGTCGTTGTCTCGTCGCGGAAATCGCGTCGCTCCCAGCGCCCGCCGATGTTGGTCATCAGGCGATAGCCCAGATAGTCCGAGCGATTGGATAGCTGGGCAGCAATCACGAACTGCTCAAAATCGTCCACATATCCGGCCGGCAGTGGATCAGTGCGTACGACCATATTCCTGAAAATCTCGTACTCGATGCCAGACTCTAGACGCATCGTGTTGATCAGCTCCTGTTGCCATACAAAAAAGAAAATTTCCGACAGCTCGTTATTCTCCAGCTCGTTTTTATCCGTAGGCGAGCGCCGTTTGTAGAGCTGTTTCCACCTAGGCCACAGCACGTGTTTACCCACCGGAATGGGCAGGTCCGCCTTGGTGATCAGTGCGAATAGCTTCTCGTCCTGCCAGTTTGCCGGCCGCTGATCTCCGCGCTGGTGATAGACCTCGTACTTCAGCTTGGTCTCTAGATTGAGCGGAGCATATTTGCGCGTACGCGCACTCAGAAAGGAGGTGTTGATCAGCGCATCCTGCGCGATCATGGGATCGACGAATGGGCGCATATCGCCCCCCGTGCGCGGACTCTGCACCCACAGAATAACGTTTTCGGGGATATTGTCTTGGACGCTGCGCAGGCCATTGTAGAGCTGCACCTGCAAACCGTGGCGAGGCACCTCGTGCGTCAGCGTCAGCAAACCATAGAGCGACTGGTTGCGGCGATTGCTGCTCAGCAGCCACTCGCGCAGACGACCGACCATTATGCGGCTGCCTAGCTTGAGCTCAGCACCACCGTAGAAGTTGTAACCGCGGTGGTCGTGCGGATACGGGTAATCCGCTTGCTCGTCGTTCTCAAAGCGGTCGATCACGGTATTGTTGTTCATGTCCGTGCCGTAGAGAAACTCCAGCGGATCGACATCGTAGCGCACAAAGGGCTCCAAATAGTCTGGCATGCTGTTGTCGTTCTGGTTGAAGTCCGACACTAAGTCGTTGTTCTCGTCGTAGCCGGGAAAGACGGCCACGTCAGCTCGCTGAATCAGCAAGCGCTCCGACGAGGAACTGCTGAAGGTGCGCCTACGCCAGTCGGGAAAACGGTCTTGGTCATCGTTGTCGTCCACGAATTCGTAGATGTTGTTTACGGCACTTTCGTAGTTAATGCGCCCGTTGCTGTCGGGCATGAACATAAAGGTCTGGTAGCCCGGGTCCATGCTAAAAATTTCGCCATAGGCAAACCACGGGTACCTATTGTGCGACGCCGTTGCGTAGTAGCCCTCTGCGCTCTCTTTGCCCAGTGCCTGATTGTAGGTGAAGTTCTGGTTGGGGAAGCGGCGGTATTTGCGGTTGAGATTGTATTCGGCGCGCAAGTTAAACCCGCCGAAGAGGTCATCGATTTCCATGGTGAGACCGGCGACTTCGTTGGCTGTAGGCAAGCCGTAGCTAAAGCGCACCACGCGTTGGTTGGAGCCGTCCTTGATGTTTTTCTTGGCGCGGGTGACAGGCAGAAATACGGGTTCACCGGTGTTGTTGACCTGCATATTGGAAGTGACTTCAACAGCGTAGTCATTAGCTAGGACCAGTTCGATCTCGATCTTTTTGATTTCCTTAAAGTCGATGATGTCGTCTTCGCCGGGGATAGGCGTGAAGTCGCGCTCGATATCGTAGGTAATGATGATGTTGTTGCCGCCGCTGGCTTCCCAGCGCCCCTGCCGTCGAATGCCGCCGTCTACCAGCGCCCGGTCGGAAATCTCGGGGTGCTCTACGCCATTTATGTACACGCGATGTAAAAAGAGCAACGCCCCCCCCTCGCCGTCCTCGGGCGAATCATCGGACAGACGCACTAGGAGCCGCTGTACGTTGCCCGCTTGCAGGTTGCCGCCGAGCGTGCCCTTGAGCGAATTGTTACCGAAGCTCTCCGAGCTATTCCAGTGGCCGGCGTTGACGTAGGTGGTGCCCAGCTTGATAAAGTCGCCGACTTGGGCCGTGCCGCGCAGGCCAACCAGATTGGTGAAGATCGTGCGCACTGTGGCCCCCTGATCGCGATTGGTCGCCGTAGCCGCCAGAGCGGGGTTGTCGGTGCGCGAGGCGATTAGCGTCAGGGCGTATTTATCGGAAAGGAAATCCCACTGCAAGCCGTTGAATAGCGGTTTGGAAAAGGTCATCGGCGTCAGCGTCGTTCTTAGCTGCTCGCCCACGGTCAACGCCATGTGGTATTGGCCTTGCGACGCCGTTGAAATGACTAGGTTGTTGAACCAGTTGTTGAATTCCACGGATTTGTCGATCGCGCTGCCCGTTTCCGTAGGGTGCTGTTGCGCCCACTCGTAGATCTTCCAGCCGCGCGTGATGTAATTTCCATAGATATCGTAAAAGCGTTGCCCCTGCAGCACGATATCGGTATAGCGCTCGTAGCGATCCTTGGCGTAGTTGGTGTACTCCCAGTTTTTCCACCCGTAAATATCGTAGAGCGTCTGCGGCAGATACCATTTCCGCATAGTCGGCGTGATGGTCTGCGGCGATATCCGCACACCACTGGTAGCATAAGGGTTGAGAAAACCCGATTGCAGGCCTTCGGCTAATACTCCACCGGCCAAAAGATAAACCGTTAACAGGGCACCGAAAAACTTCCGGCCCATTTGTTCCCTCCCTTTTTTACTGCTGCGCAACGTAACGTTATTAATAGGCCAAACTGATGGTGCGGTATACCGACTGGTCGCCAGAGTCGGCTTCCATCTGGATGCGGCAGATATACACACCCGGCGGCAAAAACGCTCCCGCAGCATCCCGGCCATCCCATGAGAAACCCGCAGTGCCTCGGTCGAGCGTCCGCAGGTGCGATCCGGTCAGGTCGTAGATATCTACGTTGGGATTGCCCTCAACCTGGACCACGATAAAGTTGATTTGCGCTGCGTCGTTTACGCCATCGCCGTTGGGCGTAACGATCGGAGTCACCTGCACATTGCGCAGCAAATTCCCACCGGCCACTTCGGGCACAAAAACAATCATCGCACGCGGCGCTAAGGGTTCGACGCCTTGGCGCACCTGCTGCTGGCTGTCGCCGGCCCAAGCCTCAAAAAGAGTGGCATTGGTCGTTACCTGCGCGGTAAACAGCACTTCCACTGAATCCTCCCGTACCCGCTCCGGCAGTCCGACTCTTAGCAGCCCGTCGGCTAGTTCAACTTCCTGCGGCTGTACGCGCTGTCCGCCGACTCGTACGCCAACCTCTTGCACCGGGCCCGGTACTTGGATAAAGACCTCGTCAAAGCCTTGGTCGTTGCGCGCAAAGGTCGGTTGCAGCAAATACGTAAAGTGCTGTAGCGAATCTAGTCCGACCTCGCGCGGCAATATGCGTGCGGCAATGCCGCCGCTGACAAGCGGATCGTCGAATTCCAGCGTCAGGGAGCGCAATACCGGCGTTAGCTGCGGGTCGTCGTTGGCTAGCCGAATCTGCAGTTGCAAAAATTGTCTGGGCGTAGGCGAGAGGAATGCCTCTGCGGGAAAATCATAGGGCTGGCTCCAGCCGCTCCAATCCGGCCCTTTGAGCTTGAGGGTATCGATGCGCCCGCGCACACTCTTGGGCAGCTTACCAAAACGGGCCGAATCCAATTCCGTGCCGTTCTTGTGGTAATACTTCTTTTGCAGTTCAAAAGTATTGCCGGTTTGTGAGCGAATTTCGATATGCGTGCCGGCAGGTAAATCGGCATCCCACAATAGCTTGCGCACACTCTTCATTGAGCCTAAGTCGATGAAGTCCGACACCATTTCCGTCGCCGCCACGTGCCCTTCGCCGTGGAGTATGTATTCAAAAACCGACTGGCGGATCTGCAGGCGCGTGGGAATGCCGCTGCGGTGGTAGAAGATATGGCGAATCTTCCGCAGCGGGAATGCAAGGTGATACGACTGTTGGTTGGGGAACCTATCGTTGAATACGTCGCTGAGTTCTTGGTAGTCGAAATTGCTGCGAATTCGGTCGCTGGTCAGGCCGCTAGCGGGTGTGCCATCCGAGGTGGTGAGGATAAATAGCTTGGCCCCGTGCCCGTGGGAGCCACGAGACCCTTCGCCGTCTCCGACAGTCAGGTCTAGGTGGGAAAGGTGATCTACCCAGAACGTGGCCCCCAAGTCCCATTCGAACCAATCGCCGTCTTCGACGTAGGTCCTGAGATTGCCCTCCTTAGCTTGGTCGCCACCGACGGCAACTCGCCAGTTGGTATTGACATCCCCGTCGAAAATCATCCCGATCTTATCTTCGCTCCGCCCCGCTCGCCCGGCCCCGCCCCGTTCCACTGTACCGATGGCGAGATTATCTCCTAATGCATCCACTTCGATCTCGGCCAGCGCCGCGCCTGGATTCTTTTCCGTGGGCACTAGGCGCACGTGGTGGACGAGGTTAAAATCCAGCGTGTCCTGCTCTATAAGATGTTTTCCGCTGGCCAGACCCAACTCAATTCGTTTCAGATCGACCTCAAAAACGCGATCTACATTGGGTATTGTAGTGACGGCGACCGGGTGGTAGGTCACGCCATAGCGCGTATCTACACCGTTACTTATGTACGTCGTGAAATTGCGAAAGGGCTTGACGTCGGGGGTGTCCGGAAAGACAAAGCGCAGTTTGCGCGCCAATACCGGCCGGCCGAGGTCAATTTCAATCCACCAATCATCTAGCGGATCGTCGGCCGATGGCTGCCACCAAGTCGATGGATCTTGGTCAATAATATTAGCCGCATCTTGGGGGTTTGAATTCACTTCGCGGATGCCACCAAAAACCTGTTTCTTGCCTTGGCTATGGGAAAACTCTGCGGCATCTGCTACGGCGTTTATATTGCGACGCATCCACGCTAGGCGGATGCTGCCGTCGTTGGCAATTTCCAGCGTGCCCTTGGGAATGGCCCACGTCTGCCAGTCCGCCGGGCTACTCAAGCGCAGCTCGTCGGCATAGACATCAGCCGCACAAAGAGTGGCGACGAGCAAAATGCGAATCACAGCGAATTTTTTCACAGTACATCCTCACAGGCATTTAGCGCATTTTAGTAGGCCACTGCAATGATGCACGTACGCGTGAAGTCTCCCGCGTCCGTCTCGACGGAAAGTCGGGC
>RKRN01000176.1 GCA_007571365.1 Candidatus Latescibacterota bacterium | reverse complement strand
TGGTGGTGGCCCGAGTCGGCGAGGTGGAAATCGACGTCCCCCAATTGCTGGAGTTTGAAGAAAGGCTACACCCGGATCTGCGGAGCAAAAAGACGGGTGTGGACGCCTATTTCGACTACTTGCAGACCATGATCGACAAGGAGCTCATGGTATTAGAGGCCAAAAAGCGGGGCCTCGACCAGCGCACCGACTTCCGCCGCAAGATGGACAAACTGTACAGCGACCGCATCTTGCGCCGCTTTTTGCAGCTGGAGGTACACGACAAAATCGTCCACACGCAAGAGGAAATGCTGGCCCACCAGCGAGAAACGGGCCGCGACCGCGCCGTACAGGTGCGGCGCATCGTAGTTGCCTCCCTACAAGAGGCGCGAGAAATCAAGGCGGCCTTGGAAGGCGGCGACGACTTTGACCTACATGCCAGCCACAACCTGCTCGCCGCCACTCAACTATCGGAGGGGCGCTACCTAATCAGGGACGAGCTGTACCCGCGCATCTTGCAGGAGAAGGTCTTTCCGCTGGCACCGGGCCAGTTCTCGGAGCCGGTGCTCTTCAACGACCAATTCGGCGTGTACGAGGTAACAGCCGAAGTGCCGGTCAAGCTGTCGGTCGTGCAGTCAGTCATCGAGGCCGAGTTGCTCGCCGAGAAGCTGCCAGCGGCCGTGCAGGCGCTGTCGGCCCGCTTGCGGCAGGCACTCGACTTTGTGGTTCACGCGCAAGCCTTGGAGCGCGTGCGTGGGCGCATCGGGCAGGGTGCTAAGGCGTTTGCGGCCGAAGAGCGCGAGCAGCCGATCTACGAGCACGCCAGCGGCGTCTTTACCATCGGCGACCTGCTCGATTTCGCCCGCGAGTTGGGCGTCGGCTTTCCAGAAGACGCGCCCGAGCGGTTTAGCTGGTTCGTCCAAGACATCGCCGAGCCGCGGGCGCTCCTCTTGGCGGGTGCGTACAGGGCCGGCATTGACCGCGAAGAAGAAGTGGTCGCTTGGTTCCAAAAGCGGTGGCTGTCAAATTTGTTGGTGGCCATGCGCCGGGACGTGGTCGATGGCGTCTTTGCCAGCCGCGAAGAAGCCCAAGCGTTCTACGACCGCCACCCCAACCTTTTCCGCCCCCTCGAATCGATCGGCGTACGGGAAATTTTAGTTCGCACCGAAGAGGAGGCGCTGGTGCTGCGCGAGGAAGTGGAGCGCGGCCGCGACTTAGGCGCACTGGCTGCCGAGCATACCCTGCGCCGGCGCGGCAAAGCCAACCAAGGCGAGTTCCACCTGCATCCTTGGGAGAAGCAACAGTTCGTCCCGCTCTTTGAGGCGGCCCAAGGGCAAAAAATCGGCGCACTCATCGGGCCTATCGCCTTGGAGGTCGCGGCTGCCGAAGTGCTAAGCACCGAGCCGCCAAGCGGCCCGTACTACGCCATTTTCCGCTTGCTCGACTCGACGATCAACGCCGCACCAAAGCCCTTCGCGCAGGCCGAACGCCGTGCGCGGGCACTAGTGCGCCGCCAAAAGCAGGAGCGGCTCTTTGGGCAATTTATCATCCAATTGCGCCACGAGTACGCGGCGCAAATCGAGATCTTCCGCCGGCAGGTAGAGGCCCTCGTCCGCAGCTCGTGAGGAGCTAGCAGCCGGCCCTTAAAGCGGATTTCGCAGCCGAATGGTGCGCTATGGCGGGCGAGCCGCCCGCGCCATCCAAAAGGAGATAAAACAATGGTAAGAGTCGAAGGGAATATACCGTTTGTCGAGCCGCCCCAATGGGCCGTGCTCGAACGCAGCCTAATTGACTTAATGGATGCCGCTGTCCAGCCGCTCATGGAGCACTACGTGCGCCCGGACGGCTCGGTGCTATGGCCGACCACAGACGACTTCAGCAGCATCGACGGCCTCGATGACGCGTACGAGAGCTTCCACAACTGGCCGCTCTTTTACGCGCTCGGCGGCGGCGATCACGTGCTCGAATACTCCCACCGCACTTGGGCGGGTATCACCGAGCAGTTTTCCCGCTACGACACCGGGCACGGCCACCCCATGGTCGTCAAAGAATACGAGCAAGGCTACGACTGGATGCACCAAGGCGAGGGGTACTTGTTTTTTTATTTGCTGTGCTTGGCCGACCCAACGCACCAAAAGAACGTCGAACGCGCCCGGCGCTATGCGGGCTTTTATCTCAACGAAGACCCCGAAGCCCCCAATTACGACGCCCCCAAAAAGCTCATCCGCTGTGCCCACAACGGCAGTATGGGACCCGCGCACCGCAACTTTGAAAAGCACTACACGGCCTATCGCTACGCCCAGTGGAAACCTTGGCCCTTGCCCTTTCACGATATTCCCGGCATTGAGACGGTCGCGGATTTGCAAAAGCCGGGCATGGAAGAGAAGATGGGCCAAGCCCTGGTCGAGCGCATGAGCCGCGGCGATGTGGCCTGCAACCTCGCCGTTACCAGTATGGTGACCAACGCCTATTTGTGCAGCGGCGGCGACCAGTACCGCGCTTGGGTCGAGGAGTACACCAGCGCGTGGATCGAGCGCACCCGGCAAAACAATGGCATCCTGCCCGACAACATCGGCCTTTCGGGGCAGATCGGCGAATACATCAACGGCAAGTGGTACGGCGGCTACTATGGCTGGACGTGGCCGCACGGCTGGCACCACCTGAGCGACGCCTGTATGGCGGCCGCGGAAAACGCAGCTTTGCTCTCCGGCGACTTGCGCTACATGGACTTTCCGCGCTCGCAAATCGACGTGCTGATGCAGCAGGGAGAAATGCGGGGGCAAACGCTATATGCGCCGCACTTCTACCACGACAAAGGCTGGGACGGCTACAGCCCCATGCAGGCCCATCCCACGACCCACCTCTGGTGCATGAGTATGCAGCGAGAGGACATGGCGCGGCTCAAACGGCAGCGCAACTACGACAGTGATAACTGGCGGCAGGTCCGCTCGCACTCTTCCAAGCACGGCGGCGGCCACGAGGCGGCTTGGACCGCGTATCTCGAAGGCGAATACCCAGAGTATCCGGTGGACATCCTGCGGCACAACCACGCGCAAGTATATCAGCGCCTAGCTTTCATGCGCGACGACCAGCAAGACCCGGCTACATACGGCGACTGGTATCTGCAAGTGCGCAACCCCATTACCGTCGAAGGCTTGGTGCAACTGACGATGGGTGCTCCGCTTTTCATGTACAACGGCGGCCTGCTCATGGCCCGTCTGCGCTACTTCGACCCGGCGCGGCGGCGCCCGGGCTTGCCGCTCGACGTGGCCGCCTTGGTGGAATCGCTGGCCGACGAGCGGGCCGTTCTGCACTTGGTCAACCTGCACCCGACGCAACAGCGCGAGGTTTTGCTACAGGCCGGTGCTTTTGGCGAGCATCGCTTCACCAGCGTTGCCTACCAGCAGCGCCGATCCCTCTCGGCGGAAGAAGCGGGCGTGGGACACACGCACGCCGCCCAATATCAGCAGACTGTGCGAGGGCAGCTAGCGGACAAAACGGCTACCATACAGGGCCGCCATTTTACCGTCTGCCTCCAAGCTGGCGCGGCCATTCGGCTCGACTTGGGCATGGAGCGTTTCGTCCACAAGCCCTCGTACGCCCTGCCGTGGAAATAGGAGGCGCCATGCACAACCGCATCAAAGACCAACTCGCCGCCGGCAAACCCGCTTTTGGGGCCCAGCTCCGCTTTGGCTCGCCGGCCATTGCCGAACTTTTCGGCCACTCGGGCTTTGATTTTCTCGTCATCGACTCGGAACACGCGCCGCAAACCCCCACTGGCATCCAAGCGCAATTGCAGGCCATCGGCAACACCCCGGCCACGCCCATTGTCCGCCTGCCGTGTATCGACGAGGAGCAGATTCGCCTCTATCTCGATATGGGGGCACTGGGCATCCTCGCTCCGTTTGTCAACACCGCCGCCCAAGCCGCCGAAGGCGCTGGCGCCTGTCGCTATCCGCCGGTTGGCATTCGCGGGTTCGGCCCGCATCGGGCGGCTCAGTACGGGTTGTGCACCGACGAGTACTTCGCCGCGATAAACGACTTGGTGCTATTCATCGCATTGATCGAGACGGCTGAGGCGGTCGCCAATATCGACGAGATTCTCGCCGTTGAGGGCGTCGATACATTCGTCATCGGCCCGGTCGATCTGTCGATCTCGCTGGGGGTGCCCTTCGACTACGAGGGGTCGGTTTTCCAAGACGCCCAAGCCCAACTCGCCGCGGCCGCGTACCGCGCTGGCAAGCCGGCTGGCATTGGGGTCTATCGCCCGGCTGGCGACCCGCAAGCCATCCAACGCGCCATAGACGACGGTTTTTCGCTGATTCTCGCTGGCGGCGATGAGCCGTTGCTGGCGGCTGGCTGCCAACAGATGGCGCGCGTACGCGCCCTAGTCCATGCGTCGGCTTGAGGTCCTCTTTCTGCCGCACCCGGTCGCGGTGCTCGCCACACCTTGGGCGACCGACGTCATTGAGGCCGTACGCGCCCGCCACAACCTCCGCATCTTCGACCGCACTCAGCCGGCCACCCCTCAACTGGCGGGCATTGAAGCCATCGTCGATTTAGGGGGCAATATCAGCCCGGATCTGCTAACTGCTGCGGCCGCCGCGGGCGTCAAATTCCTCCAAGTCCAAACTACCGGCCTCGACCACGTCGATGTCGAGGGGATTCTCAATGCCGGGCTGCTGCTCGCCCATTGCCCCGGGCAACTCAGCAGCGTGGCATTGGCCCAGAGTGCGATGATGTTCATTCTCATGCACGCCCACCGCTACGGAGAGGCGCGGCGGAATTTCGCGGTTGGCAGGCTGTACGCGCCTACGGGTATCGAGCTGGAGGGCCTGACGCTCGGCCTGATCGGTTTTGGCGCGAGTGCCCAAGACTTGGCGCGTCGGGCCAAGCCCTTTGGCCTGCGGATCTGGGCTATCGACATCCGCCCTATTGAAGAGGAAATCCTCGCTGAGATCCAACCCGAATTTCTCGGCGGCCCCGAAGATGTCGATCGCGTAGTGGCCGAGAGCGACTACCTGTCGCTGCACCTGCACTTGACGCCGGAAACCCGGCACACCATGGACGCGCGGCGCATCGGTCTGATGAAGGAAACCGCCTGCTTGATCAACGTGGCTCGCGGCGCACTCGTTGATGAGGACGCCCTGTACGAGGCTCTGCTGGATGGTCGTTTGAGCGGGGCTGGACTCGATGTGTTCGCTCAGGAGCCACCCGACGCTACGGCCCTTGTTTTCCAACTGCCCAATGTGTTTGCCATGCCTCACACGGCCGGTTCGACCGCCGGCACCTCGCGCAAGCGAGCGCGTCTTGCGGCGGACAATCTCGACCGCTACGCACGGGGCGAGGCACTCGTAGGGCAAATCACGTCTAGGTTTGTCTGAACATCAGGAGATACCACGGGTGCCAGTTCTGGTGCAGGTAATATCAAGGGTGAGCGGATGCCTCTACGAGCGGCTCAATGGTGCTGATGTCGGTCGAGGCACGGGCGAGGTTGAGGTCGTACATTCGTTGGAGGTTCAGCCAGAACTCAGGGGTCATCCCCAAGGCTTGTCCGATTCGCAGTGCCGTATCCGCTGTGATTGATCTACGGCAGTGGACGATTTCGTTGATGCGTATCGGGGGCACCCCGATGGTTTTAGCTAGACGGTACTGGCTGATGCCGAGTTCGTCCAAAATCTCTGCCAGATGTTCTCCTGGATGAATCGCGGTCGTCGCGGTCATTGGATTTGCTCCTCAGTGATAGTCGGTGATTTCGATAGCCATGTGATACAACGGGCCATGCCGCTTGTCCCGTAAGATTACATTGTTTTTTTGCAGTTGTTCCGTAAGATTGCAATGTGAAAAATTTCTCAATACAGCGTCTGCTCGAATTGCCCGAGCGGTCCTTTTTTTGTTTGGTCCGCGTGGCGTAGGCAAAAGCACTTGGCTGCGCCACGCCTTGCCCAATGCCGCCTTCTTCGATTTGCTCGACGCGGCCCTCTATCTGCAGTTATCCCATAACCCCCATGACCTAGAGGCACTAGTCGGCGACCGGGCGGCGGATTCGTGGGTCGTTTCTCGAAGTCGCTGGTCTGCTCAACGGCCAAAATGTCGCCCGCGATGCCGCCATCCCGCGCAGCAGTATCGATGGGTATTTCTCCATTCTTCAGGACACTTTGCTCGGTCATTTCTTGCCTTCCTACCGCCCTCAGCTCAAGGTGCGGGAAAAGGCGCGTCCTAAATTCTACTGGTTCGATACTGGGGTGGCTCGGGCCGCCGCCGGCCTCGCCTATGATCCGCCCGACCGCCTGTGGCTGAGCGCGGCCCTAGAGACCTTGGTCTATCGCGAATTGCGCGTCTATAATCACGTGTGCAACAAGCACCGTCCCATCGCCTTTTACCGCACCCCCGCTGGCACAGAAATCGACTTCGTCATCGAAACGCGCAAGCGCACGGCTTTCGCTCCGCCGCGTGTCGCCTGTTTGGAAATCAAGTTGGCGGAAAAGTGGAATCGGAGCTGGGAGCGGTCCATGCGCTCCTTGCACAAGGCAGAGGGCATTGAAGTAGAGCGCATGATCGGCGTCTATACCGGCGGGCGGGCCTACCACTACGACGGGCTAGACGTGTGGCCGCTGGAGGAGTTTTTGCACCGACTGTACGAGGGTGAGGTCTTTTAGAAGCGTCTTAAAATTCCGCTTGTCGTTGCTTGTGCCCGGCCGCCTCCGGTGGATCCCGCGAGCGCGGGGTCCGCTTAGGGCAGCTTCATCGTCTTTTTCGCTTCCACCCGCCCGTCGACTTCGACTTTGTAAATATATACTCCAGCGGCCACCCCCATACCCGTTGCGTCGCGGCCATCCCACACAAACCGATGACTCCCGGCCCCTAGCGGCCCCTCCCACACCTGCCGCACCCGACGACCTAACACATCGTACACCGTCAGCGACACCTGCGTCGCGTCTGTCGCCAAATCGAGAGGGATTACTACAGACGGATTGAACGGATTGGGGTAGCTATCGCCGAGCCGATGTTGCGCCGGTCGCGCTACCGCCGGCGTCAGCACCGCTGTCGCCTGCTCGCCCAGCAAACTTTTGAGCAGATGCACCCCACCCAATATCGGATCCAACGCGACCAAGTCCACATCGCCGTCCCCATCCATATCCCCCGCCAGCACGGTGGTCGCCCGGCCCTCCAGCCGATGCCGCTCCCCGGCTTGGGTCGGACGGACACTGCCGCCCCATTCGACAAACACCCCAAAGCCCGAGGCGCGGTCTCCACCGATAAACACCCAGTCTTCTACCCCATCGGCGTTGAGGTCGCCCATCTCCACGGGCGAGAGCCGAAACAGCCGCTCATCATACAGCACCGCCGCTTCTACCCGATCCCCGGTGCGCTTCTGCTGCAAGGCCAGCCCCTTGCTGCCTACCAGTTCTTCAAAGATGAGCTCCGTGAGCAAATCCACCTGACCATCGCCATCAAAATCGCCCACCCCCAAGAGCCGCTTCCACTCGTCGAATTCAAATATCTCGCCGCTTTGCAGATCCTCGCCCAAGGGAGCCAGAATTAACCTGTGCGCCTGACCAGCGATCGGCTCCCACAACACGTCGAGTGCGCCATCGCCGGTAAAGTCGCCGATGGTGTTGGTCGAATGCGTTTCGGTCACCCCAACCTCCTCGGCGGTCCACACGCCCTGTCTTACATCCCAGGCCTCTAAAAGGCTTCCCGCCAACGTAGTCTTCCCTACAAATAATTCGACCCGGCCATCCCAATCCGCCACGCTCCGGATCCATCTATCTTTAATCTGCACAAGCACCGCGACTTGGAGTTCCGCATCGATAGACCAAACCTCTGTTACCTGACCATTATTGCTTATAGATAGCGCGATTTCGTCTTGCCCATCGCCCGTCAAATCAGCCCCCAGCACCGCTAAGCTCACCAGTCGGGTGGTTGTGCGGCCGGATGCATCGGTCCTAGACTGCCCGGTGGAAACTACCTCCTCTATGCGCCTAAGTTCCAAGGCCCCTTGCCCGTCGTTGAGCGCCATGAGCCAGCCCGCCGAAGGAAACCTCCCCCGATAGTGCCTCCAGACCGCGAACAGGTCTAAGTCGCCATCGCCATCCAAGTCCGTCAACACGCCGGTGTTCCCTGCAAAACCTTCCCCTATGCCCGACGCAATCGGATAGAACACCGGCGGAGCAAAGACGCCAGCCCCAGTCCAGTGAAAATAGTCCACATGCGGAGGGGCTAATTCTCCCTGTAATTGCTCTTCCACGCCGGTCAACTCGATCCAGTCGATCTCAAACCACTTGACTAACTCGCCCTCCTGAGAGGCTTCCACGCTATCCAGTACAAAACTTAGCTGAATATCTTTTAACAGACCTTCCCATATCGTCGCGTCTTGATGCCCCAAGGCGATCACCACTTCCTGCCATTCGGTGGTATAGGTCATGGGGCGGTAGGGAAGGACGAACTGGCCCTCAGAAAAATTTTCTATAGTCAACTCAGCGTTGTGCTCGTTGGTCCAAGCGAGCGCAAAACTACCGACCGTAGGGCGGTCATGGACGGTGCGGAACCGGATGCGGATGTGGTCGAACAGGCCCGAATCGTACCCGATGGTAGGAGAAACCAATTCGGCCGAGGAAACCACGGAGATACTCGCCGTGCTATAATGGCTGTTGGTGACATAGGGATCGACCGTGATTCTCCACACGCCGTCTTCGACCACCCCCGGCAACAAGTACAATTCACGCGTCCCCCCCCATATAGCAGCTTCTTTGGCAGACCACCCTTGCGTTGTCCCATCGTCGAAATCCCACTTGATCGCCTCAACGGGGCCGCCCCACAACACAACGCACACAACAACGACGAATAGCAGCATCACAGCCCATCTCTTTTCCAAAATCCCGACTGATAACCTCTCTAGGTAGGTAGTTGAGAAGAGAGAAGAGGGCTAGCTCGATCTCTGCGATTAAGCTAGCCCTCTTAGCACCTTAGCCAGAGCAATAGCCTCATAGCTACGTCAGTAGCTAATGGCTGTTAGGGGATGCAAAAACAATATTTTAGAGTGCGCCAGCAATTGTGGTCCAGAGTATAATCTTACTCGTGCCGCAAGGCGTACAAGCAGACATCCAGAACGGCCTGTTTCGGTCCAATAGCGATACCGCCTAAAGGTGCGGTCCTGACCGGCGCACAGGCCCCGCCGAACCACGCCGCCCCCGGTGGATGTCACGCCTGAAGGCGCGGTAAAGCCCGCTTGCGCGGGAAGGACCCCATGGCAGTTCAATGAGACCTCATTGAGGATTTTAAAAACAGCCTCTTAGTACCCCAACCGCGTCAGCAAGAGGGCCGACGCCCACCTCAAGCCGCGACGGGCGTGGGCAATTCCGGTACGTATTCGTAGCTTGGCTCGGCCTTTTGCCGCTCGAGGATGGCGGCGATCTCCGTCCACGCTTCGTACAGCCCCCGCGGACAGTGCGGCAGATCGCTTTTGATCGCCGTGTGCAGCTTGCCGAGCCGATAGCACGGCACGGCCGCGTACATGTGGTGTTCAATGTGGTAGTTCATGTGCCAGTAGAGGAAGCGGAAGAACGGATTCAAGAGGACGGTGCGGGTGCAGAGCCGAAAGTCCGGCACGTCGTCCTGCAAGCCGATGTGCTGGGTGTTGTTGCACAAAAACAGCAACCAACCGCCGTAGAACGGGGCCAGGGTAATAAGCACTGGCACCAGCCACAGGCCGAAGTACAAGGATACTACCACGATTAGGCCGTGCCCCACCAGCAAGAAGCGATCCCAGCGAATGAGCCGTCGCCGCTTGTCTGGTTCCGGTTCGGGGAAGAGCGCCAGTTCCCATTCGCCCTCTAATTTCCCGCGGGCCCGCCGCCAAGTCGTCTTGTAGCGGCCGTATAGGCCCCACGGATTTACAAGGGCACTCTTGAGAAAATCCACCAATCGCAGTCGGGTCGGCAGAACTACTTCGAGATCGTCGGGTGGATGCAGGGTGTACTTGTGGTGCTCGGCGTGACTGGCCCAGAAGTGGATGTGGTTGTACCCGCCTAAAAAGCTGAATACGCGCAGGAAGAAGTAGTTGAGGAACTTGCTCTTGAAGACCGTGGAGTGGCACAATTCGTGGAAGCCGTTGAGCAAAAAGGCGTAGAATGTGCCGTGGCAGAACAGGATCAGCAGCAACCACGGCAGGGCCAAATGCTCGGCCGCGTACCAAGCCCCCGCGCCGGTCGCGGCCAGCAACCCCAAATGCCCCAGCGTTTGCAGGAGCCCCCAAAAGTCGCTGCGCTGGTTGAGCGCAGCGAGCGTCTGGCGCGGTAGGGGACACCGATACCAGTTTATTTTGCGCTGATTTTTTGTTAGTTCCATGGCGTATTCTCCTCTAAAAAAGCTAGTTTTAGGGCAAGTTCTAAGTACACGACCGTAGGGCCGTCGCTGGGTGCGCGGGCGTCTCGCCCGCTTGGCGGGGCCGAGGTCCGCACTCATTGAAGGGACCCATGCACCGGAAGGGTTGCGTACTTAGGGCAAGTTGTATTCACGGACTTACAAACGTCCTTTCCTTATATCCGCGACGATGCGGACCAGCACTTCGACCGCAGCGCGGAGGAAGCGCTCGCCCTTTTCGGCGGACCCAAAAGTGGGATCGCCGTAGGTGCCTTGGTCGGTTGATTGGTGGATCCACCGATAGCGGGCGACTTGGCCGGCGAGTTCGGACTGCGGTGGGTGGCCGTCCTTTTGCAGGCGATCGGCTTTGACCCACTCGGGATGCAGGGCCATCATCACCGAAGTCTCCATCTCGCCGGCGTGCCCCCAGCCGTGAGGCCCGGCTTCCCTGATCTGGCCCAGCTCGTCGTAGGCAAACCAAGAGGTCCCATAGACTCGGGCGTCGGGGTACTGCTCCATCAGGCGCTGGAGGGCGACGTTCATATTGGGGACGTTGCCGCCGTGGCCGTTGACTATGGCGATTTTGTCGAAGTCGGCGTGGATCATGCTGCTGACGGTATCGACGATCATGTTGAGGTGGGTCTCTGATTGGGCGGTTATCGTGCCCTTAAACCGCAGGTGGTGCGGGGAATAGCCGAGCCACTGCGCTGGGAGACAGAGGATTTGCTCGGGAATCGCCGCGTCGAGGCGATCGACGATAGCGGCGACCTCGGCCGTGTCCGTTATAAACGGCAGATGCGGCCCGTGCTGCTCAAACGCCGCGATGGGATATACGACGACCGCGTCTCTGGATACCTGCTCCAAGTCGGGCCAAGTGAGTTCCGCTAGTTTCACGATTCGTCCCCCCAGCGGTCTGGATTGATGCCCGGGGCGTCGCGCTGCATGCCTTGGGGTTTGTGGACCTGTTGCCACTCCTTGCCGGTGGTGTTGCGGCTTTGGAGAAAAGGTTTGGCCACGGCTGGCGCGTTTTCCACCCATGCCGAGTCCCACTCGTCCATTGGCTGAACCGGCCCGGCCCAAGCCGGTCGGTAGCCGAACTGGATCAGTTCCCGCGGGGCCAAGTCCTTGTTGGGATGGGTGCCGTGGAACAGGAGGGCGGGTATCATCACGACCGAACCCGCCTTGGCGCAGAGCGTGATTTCTTGCGGGTGCGAGACATAGCGCACGTATGGGTTGGCTTGGGCGTGAAACGACAGGTGGGAGCGCGGGATGAGCCGGAAGGGTGCGCGCTCGGGCGGCAGGTCGTCGAGGTAGTAGAGTACCCGCAAAAGGCGCGGCGACGAGCCTTCGTAGCCAAAGATCGACGAGCCATAAGGCTGGCCGTCAGTGTGCATTGAAATGCCCGGCGAGCCGGCGAGCGTGCGGGTAAAAAGCCCGTGTGTGAAGACGATGTCCGGCCCCATCAGCGCGTTGAGGAATTCCGCGATCGGCGGATGGCCGATCAGCTCGGCCACCGCTCGGCTGGTGTACTGGGGCTCGTGGTGGACGGTTTGGGCTTTGCTGTAGTCCTTGTGCGTCATCGGCAGGTCTTTTAGCTCGGCTTTCAACTCGGCAATGTGCTCGGCGTCGAGGACATCCGGCATGAGTATATAGCCCTCCACTTCGAGATGGCGGATCTGCTGGCTCAGGGAGAACGAGGCAAAATCCGTCTCATCGACCTTCATAAAGCCGATTTCTTCTCGGGGATCAATTTTTACGGTAGTTTCCATGAGGCCTCCTTTGCAAGTGCTGCCGGTTGTGATGCTTAAAAGCCGTTTTTAAGATTCCGCTTGGCGTTGCTTGGGCGCCGCTGCCCCCGGTGGATTCCCGCCCCGTGTCGGGGCACGGAGGTGACGTTCTTGGGCGGGAATGACCCTATTGAGGACTTTAAAAACAGCTTCTTGGCAGGGGGTTGCCCCTACTGGCGCGATGCTCGCCACTTGGTGAGGGAAAAGTCGGGCGAATCGTACAGCGCAAAAATTTTCGCTTCTTGATCTCGCACCTCGGCGGCCAATTTCAACACGTCCTCGGCGTGCTCCAGCGGAATGCGCACGCAGCCGTCGCCGTCGCCGAAGATCAGGTCTCCCGGCCGAATCCGCACCGACCCAACGGTGACCGGCGCGTTGACTCGCGTCGCGTTGAACGCGCCGTGCCCGGGCACCGTCCCCCAAGCGAAAATCGGCAGCCCAACCCGGCGGATCCCCGCCAAGTCGCGCACCGTGCCCTCGACAAGGGCTCCCACCGCGCCTAGCCGCTGGTGCAGCCGCGCCATGCCGTCGCCAAAGCTGGCCCCGCGCCCGGGACGCGAATCCACGTCCCTCATCACCGCGACCACCGGCCCCTCCATAGCATCGATTGCTTCGTAGTACCCTTCCCAAGGCACCGCTGCGGAGTCCGGGTCGTTGGTCGTTACTTCCGCGGTCACGGCATAGCCGATGACCGGCCCCAATTCCGGCAGCAGATAGCGGATCCGATGGTCGGTGTACTCTTCGTTGGGCAGGCCGCACTTTAAGACGATGGCGTTGAAAATCGTCGGCGAGTCGAACTCCTTAAAAGCGTCTAGTAATTCGGGTTTGACCATAGAAAATTTGCTCCTTTTGGCAATGGCGCGTTTAGCTGCCACAGGCATTGGGCTCGAATGCGTTGAGCCGACGCAACAAGGGAATAGAGTGCATTCGCACGGCGGCTGTCAATCGCTTGGGCGTTGGCTCTTGCCCAAGACTGGATTGACGCCCGCGCAAGACCTATACTTTGCGCTGCCCCTGACGCCCGCTTGTCGAACTGGAGGATTCCATGACTGCCGCGCCCGATTACACCTCAAAGGTTCCCTACTACACCTTCCCCGCCACCCTAGCCGAACAAGAGGCGGCGCTAGCCACCAATCCGCTGATGGAGCGCATGCTCGCAGCGCGCCGCTCGTACGCCGGTGATCCACACCGCCCGATCTACCACTACATCAACCCCGAAGCCAATCTGAACGACCCCAACGGACTGTGCTTTTGGCAGGGCCGCTACCACCTCTTCTACCAAGCCTATCCGCCGGAGGACACCCGCCAGCACTGGGGCCACGCCATAAGCGGCGACCTCGTCCATTGGCGCGACCTGCCGTACTGCATTTATCCGAACCCAGAACGCTGCTGCTTTTCGGGTGCTACCCTGGTCGAGCAAGACCGCGTCATTGCCATGTACCACGGCACTGAGGTCGGCAACATGGTCGCCACTGCTGCGGATCCGCTGTTGCTCAACTGGCAAAAAGTCGCCAACAAGGCCGTGATTCCCATTCGGCCCGACCAGCCCTACCGCGTGTTCGACCCCTGCATCTGGAAGCAGGGCGACGCGTACTACTCGCTGTCGGCCGGCACCAAGCCCGAAGGCCCGGCCGGCAAGCCCGTGCGCGCCAATTTCCTCTTCAAGTCGAGCGATCTCGAACGCTGGGAGTACCTCCATCCCTTCGTCGAGGACGACCAGTACACGCTCGTTGGCGACGACGGAGCCTGTCCCTATTTCTGGCCGATCGGCGACCGCCACATTCTCCTCTTTTTTAGCCATAGAAGCGGCGGCCAATACTTGCTCGGCGACTACGACACCGAGCGCGACAAGTTCGTCGTGACCTACGGCGCCAAATTCAACTTTGGCGCGGCCGGGCCCTCGGGGGTCCACGCTCCTTCGGCCACTCCCGATGGCCAAGGCGGCGTCTTGGTCCTCTTCAACATGAACCCCGGCAAACCGACCAAGGGCTGGAACCAGATTATGACCTTGCCCCGCCGGCTGACCGCTGTCGGCGACGA
>RKRN01000292.1 GCA_007571365.1 Candidatus Latescibacterota bacterium | reverse complement strand
CCCGGCCCTTGAGCAACTGCTGCTGACCCTTCTCGCCGACTTCGGGCAGGATCAGATGCCGGGCGTAGCGCTGCGAATCCTCTTCGGAGAGCAGACCGCCCTGCTCGATGGCATAGCCGGCGTCCTTCCAGCCTTTGATGCCGCCGATCATGGACTTGGCATGGGTGTAGCCCATAAAGGCCAAATCGCGCGCTGCCAAGGCCGAGCGGTTGCCCCCGGCGCAATAGAGTACTATTTCCGCGTCGCGATTTACGGTCACGTCTTCTTCGATGTTGAGTTCCAAAAAACCGCGTGGGATCAACTCGGCCCCGGGGATATAGCCGTCCATGACCTCTTCCCGCTCGCGCACATCTATGACGTGAATCGGTCGGCCAACTTGGAGGGCGGTTTGGACTTCGGCCGGCGTCACTTCGGCGATTTCGGCCTTTACGCTCTCTAGTAGCTGATTGGATGTAACAGTCATACTCTCTCCTCAATGGCTAAGGCACCCCCGCGCAAGCACTCGACCTGCGCGACGGTGCGGTCAATGGCAAATTCCACTTCGGCCATAGTATTAAAACGCCCTAACCCAAAACGCAGAGAAGCCCGCGCCAAATCATCGCTTACGCCGATGGCTTTGAGCACATGTGAGGGGGTGCTCGTCCGCGATGAACAGGCCGCCCCCGAAGACAGCGCGATTTCGCGCAATCCCACGAGCAGTTCGGTTCCTTCTACCCCGGGAAAGCTCACGTTGAGATTGCCCGGCAGACGCTCGTCCGCATGGCCATGGACGACCAACGGTCCCAGCGCAGCCTCCAGCCCGCTGCACAGCCGCTGCCGCATCTGCACCAGCTGCACCGCTTCCGCGGGCATTTCCTCGCGCCCCAACTGACAGGCGTGTCCCAAACCGACGATGCCGGGTACATTGAGGGTGCCACCGCGCCGGCCGCGCTCTTGCCCGCCGCCTTCGACTTGGGCCTGCAGGCGCACCCGTGGCTTGCGCGAACGCACGTAGAGGAAGCCGACCCCTTTGGGAGCGTAGAGTTTGTGGCCGGAAGCCGAGAGCAGGTCCATGCCGAGTGCTTCCACATCGAGCGGAACCTTGCCCACAGCTTGGGCGGCGTCGCAGTGCCACAATACGCCGCGTTCACGCGCTAGCCGCCCGATTGCCGCCAGCGGCTGCAAGACCCCGATCTCGTTGTTGGCAGCCATAAGCGAGATAAGGGCCGTCCGCGGCGTGATAGCCGCCGCGAGTTGGTCGAGGTCGATCTGACCGCAGCGGTCCACTGGTAAATAAGTTACCTCCACCCCTTGCTGCTCCAAGGTGTGGCAACATGCCAAGACGGCCTTGTGCTCAGTGGCACAGGTGACGATGTGCGATCCAAAGGGGCCCATCTGCACGGCACCTTTGATGGCCAAGTTGTTGGCCTCCGTAGCTCCGGCCGTAAAGACGATCTCCTGAGCGCGTGCGCCGATTAAGCCGGCCACCTGTTCCCGCGCCTTTTCGACGGCCGCGGCCGCGGCCAAACCAAAGGCGTGGGTCTTGCTAGACGCATTGCCGAAGTGCGTACCGAAGTACGGCAACATGTTCGCCAAGACGCGCGGATCAACCGGCGTGGTGGCCATGTTGTCCATATAGACTGGAATTTGCACGGCTCGTTACTTAGGCACTGAAGGACTCACCGCATCCGCAGGTGGTGCGGGCGTTGGGGTTTTCGATCTTAAAGCCGGCCCCCATCAACCCATCGTGGTAGTCGAGCGTCACGCCGTTGAGGTAGAGGCTGCTCTTCATGTCGATGAAGACCTTGACGTCGGCGATCTCAAGGACGTGGTCCATGTCGCCGGCACTTTCCTCAAAATCGAGCTTGTACTGAAACCCCGAACACCCTCCACCCATCACGCCCATACGCAGCCCATGCCCCTGGTTGCCCTGTTCGCTGAGCAAGCACTTGATCTTTTCGGCTGCCGCTTCCGTTATCGTTAGCATAGTGTATTCCCTCAAGATTCGTAAATGGCGCATTCGATCAGATCGGGCACCTCGTCGTGCCGCCGATAAACCTCGCAGTGGTGACAATCCCGCTCAACGACCTTGACCGTACAGCAAAAACAGCCACTGAGAATCTCAATGGCCCGCCGGTTCCGCTCCTTCATAAGCGAATACTGGCGAATGCGCTCGTCGATCCGACGCTCTTGCTCGGTGAGATGCTCGACGAGCTGGCGCGCCAAGCCGCCGCCCAACTCGTTGCCGTGCTTCAGATTGAAGAACACGCGAATGTGCTCTAGCTCGAATCCCAAATCCTTGAGGCTTTGGACGATTTGCAAGCGGCGCAGTTGTGCTTCCGAATACAGGCGAAACCCGCCGACGGTGCGCTCTTCTGGCTCGACGATTCCCAACTCTTCGTAGTAGCGAATCGTGCGCGGTGTGACCCCGGCCTTGGCGGCCAAATCCCCTATTTGCATAGAGACATCCTTCGCTGCAAAGTTCTGGCAAGCAATGTACTTGACGTGAACGTAAGTGTCAATGAATCGGCCCCACAGCCTGCCTATTGACATATATTCTACGTATATATCTTACTAATGTTACGCAGTTGTTATTCCCGGCCTTCGCCGGAGCCGGCTCTGCGGCTTCCTCCCGCGCAAGAACGGTCACCCCGTGCCCGGGGCACGGAGCGGGAATCCAGTCGGCGCCAGGGCCGCAAACGGGCCTTGCTGGATGCCTGGCCCGCCATGCGGGGGGACGCCCGCCCGTCGTGTATTAAAAAAATATCAACATCTCCCAAAGCCCGAAAAGATAAGCTCAATGATCGCACGCATTGCATTTTGTCTAGTCTGGCTGACCACTCCGCTGGCAGCCACCACAGTCCAGCACTTCGACCTAGCGGCCTTGACTGCCAACGCCGAACGCATCGTCGTCGGAGTCTGTCGCCAAGCCGAGGCCCAATGGGTGCGCGGACAGATCTATACCCGCTACATGTTCTCCATCTCCCAAGCCATCAAAGGGCCGGCGATCGCGCAACTGGAATTGCACCTGCCCGGCGGACATCTACAAGGTGCTGTTACCCGCGTCGTCGGCATGCCCATCTTCGCCCCCGGAGACGAAGCGGTACTCTTTCTCACCGCGGCGAACGCCTTGGGACACGCCTGGCCGGTCGGACTGGCTCAAGGACACTTCGCCATCAAGCGCAACGCCGCCAATAAACCACGCGTCTTTCAAGAACTAAATGGCCTTGCGCTGCACACTGAGTCGCACAGTGCCGCCAAAAAGGCGCAGCTCGACAAACCCGTCCAAGGTATGCCACTCAATCAGTTTTTGGCGCGGGTGCGCACCCTGACTGAAGCCCAAACACACGATGCGCCCTAGCAGCCTAAGCCTACTGCTGGGCGGCCTGCTCGTGGCCATGCCCGGCCACGGCTTTCTCATCCAGACCTTTGAATCCCGATTTGGCGACCAAGTCCAGCAGACCTGGCGCTATCCCGACCGCATTGCCTTTGTGCTCCACGCCGCTGGTTCCGACGATCTATCCCCGGATCAGACCCATGCCTTGATCCGCGAGAGTTTTCAGATCTGGAGCGACGTGGCTACCGCACGGGTCGAATTTGTCGATCAGGGCACCACCCAAAGCAGCGTCCCAACGCAAAGAGATAGGCGCAACCTGATCTACTTCGACGAGACAGGACGCTACCTAGACGCCCCACCCGAAACCGGCGTTATCGCCATAACCCGCATCCAGTCCCATTTTGCGACCGGCCGCATCACAGACGCAGACATCATCTTTAACGGGCGCGACTTCCGCTTTTCCGCGAGTGCCAACAGAGGCCGCTTAGTAAACCTCAAAGACGTGGCGGTCCACGAAATCGGCCACCTGCTTGGGCTCGAACACTCTCCGCTCAGCGGCCCACCGCATAGCCGCCCAACCATGAACCCCTTCAACTACAACGACGACTCCGGTCAAGCGCAAAGCCTCGAACCCGACGACATCGCTGGCGTCAGCTTCCTCTATCCGGCCGTTGGCTACCCAGACAGCGTCGGCAGTATCGCCGGCCAAGTCCGCGACTTCGACCAACAGCCACTCTTCGGCACACACATCAAGGCCGAAAACCTCGACACCGGCGAACTATTCAGCACTGTTTCGGGTGCCGGCCCAAACGCCGTTACGGTCGGACACTACCGGCTCCACGGCTTGACCCCGGGCTCCTACCGTCTGAGCCTCGCGCCCATTGCCGGGGCGATTAACGAAGAGAACTTCGGCGGTATTTTCACTGATTTTACCACTGGCTTCCCCGCCGAGTTCTACGACAACGCCCGCGACAACACCTATGCGCGGGTCCTCAACTTGGCCGCGGCCCAGCACATCGGCGATGTCGATTTCATCACCGATTTTGCCGTGCCCGGCTACCCTTTCATCGTGCCCATAGTGCTGGCCACCAACACCCCTGATATCCAAGGTCCGTATCCAGTGCGCGTCACAGCTCGCGAGGCCGACAGCGCGTGGCTCCGCTACCGGATTGACGGCGGGAGCATCCAGCCCCTACCAATGCAGCAGCAAGACAGCCTCTTCGTCGGCCAAATTCCCGGCCAACGCAGCGGCGCACACATCGCCTATCAAATCGCAGCCCACAGTGCCGACAATAAGATCTCGTACTTTCCCTTTGCGGACGCTTGGCTCGACTTCACCGTCGTCGAATTGACCCGAGCCCCACTGGCCTTTACTGCCTTGCGCGGCGACAACGCCATCGGCGTGGTCGATACAGGTACCCGCCACGAGCTAGCGCGCATCCCGGTCGGCGACGAGCCGATCCAAATAATTCTAGCCGGCGCCCAACTCTTCGTGTCCAACCTCTCGTCGAACGACCTCTACATCATCGACACCGCGACCTTCCAAGTTCAAGCGCACATCGAGACCGCGGGTCAGCCGCTCGACCTAGCCCTCGCGCCCGGCGGCAAAACGCTCTACGCGACCAACTCGGGCACCAATGCGCTGACCATAGTCGATATTGAATCGGGCCAAACGCGCACCGTTGCGATCGCCGACGCGAGTGAAGGACTGTACGGCATTGCCGCCACGACCGACAAGATATTCGCGACCGACATCACTGGCAGCCAAGTCCTCGTCCTCTCGCTGCAAGGCCGCATAACCGGCCGCATCTCTGTGCCCCCGAAACCGCGCTCCCTCGCGCTTGCACCCGACGGCAAGACGCTGTACGTAACCAGCATGGACACCGGCCGCTTGACGGCCATCGACGCCGCAGGCGCAACCGTCGCGCGTACCATCGACTTAGGCGTCAGTGGCACCTTTGCCATCGCGCCCAGCCCCGACGGCCACAAGCTCTATTTGACAGCACACGGCGAAGGGGCCCTACTCGTCGTCGATGTGGCCAGCGGAACTCTGCGGCAGAAGCTCGCCATCGGTCGCAATCCACGGGCCATTGCCTTTTCGCCCGACGGCACACAGGCGTACGTCACCAGTTCCTCTTCCAATGAGATTCACATCGTCGATGCCGCACGCGACACCATCGTCGGCCACTACGCAACCGGCCAGAATCCACGCGGCATCGCGCTAACCCAACCGGTTTGGCCCATCATCAAGCCCCAACATCCAACCCACTTCGCCTTAGCCCCGGCCTTTCCCAACCCCTTCAACGGCTCGACGCAAATCACCTACATACTCGCCGCCGAGACTGCGGTCGAACTGCGCGTGTACAACGCCCTCGGCCAAGCCGTGCGCACGCTCTTGCGTCAGCAGCAAGCAGCGGGGACGCATCAGATTTATTGGGATGGAAAGGACGATCAAGGACGGCCGCTGGCCAGCGGCACCTACTTGCTCATCATGCGCGCTGGCGCGGTGGTCCAAACGACGAAGATGTTACTCTTGCGCTGAATCCACTGATTTGACAAGCCCATCGACGCTGAAATAGCGAAACCCCGTATCGCAAAGCATAGTCACTAGCCGGGCCTGCGGGCTTAGCTCACTAGCCACCTGCAAACTGGCCGCCACATTAGCCCCAGACGACGGCCCCAACAGCAACCCTTCCTCGCGGGCCAAGCGGCGGGTGCAGCGAAAAGCCTCGTCGTCGTCTATCTGCACGATCTGGTCGATCAGCTCTCGCTCGAGGACTTCGGGAACAAAACCCGCGCCAATCCCCTGAATGCCGTGCAAACCGGCTGCGCCCCCGGACAGCACGGGCGAGCACGTAGGCTCGACGGCTACTATGCGCACGTCCGGCACGGCCTGCTTGAGCACTTGCCCAACGCCCGTTATGGTGCCGCCAGTCCCCACCCCGGCGACAAACGCGTCTAGTGCGCCGCCAGTGGCCGCGAGAATCTCCGCGGCCGTGGTGCGGCGATGGGCTTCTGGGTTGGCCAAGTTGGCAAATTGCTGGGGAATAAACACGCCTGCGGGATCGGCCGCCTTGAGCTCTTCGGCCTTGCCAATGGCCCCGGACATGTCTGCGACCGCCGGCGTCAGCACAATCTCGGCGCCGTAACTGGCCATGACTTGTCGCCGCTCCAAGCTCATGCTCTCGGGCATGGTCAACACCAACCGGTAGCCCAAGACGGCCGCCGTCAGTGCCAGCGCGATCCCAGTATTGCCGCTGGTAGGTTCGACGATGGTCATGCCCTTTTTGAGCTGGCCGGTCGCTTCGGCGGCGCGGATCATGCTAACGCCGATGCGGTCTTTGACGCTGCCGGTTGGGTTGCGCGCTTCGAGTTTGCCGTAGAGTTGGCTGCCGTTAGCCGGCGCGACGCGGTAGAGGCGCACAAGCGGCGTGTCCCCCACCAACTGCAACATGTCATCGGCGGTCTTGCGTTTACTCATTACCATATTGGTGAATGCGGATTAGCGAATTTGCCCAATAATCGGGTGTGCAGGCATCTCTAAGGCGAATCGGTCGGTCCCATTGATGAAGGAATTTACCTTTCGACATACGAGGGCCGGGGTACATCTCACATCCCCCACACTTCAATTGCCTCCCCGCAGGTCGACGTCCGGCGGTAGTGGAACACCTTGTCGGCCCAACGCTGGCCTTCGCGCCGGTCAAAAATCACCAGATGACCTGCCTCCGCCTCGCAGCGATCCATGTACTCCGCTGTCTGTTCTAATCCCTCGGCGATAGTCTGCTCCAAGCTCTTGTGTAGCACCTTGCACTCGATCACAACTTTAAGCATCTGCTCGCCCGGCGGCCACGCGATCAGCAAATCGGTCCGACCCCGACCCAACCCATACTCGCGCTCGATGCGACCACCACTGTTGACGATCCGCTGCAAAAACGCCTGAAGTAGCAGTTGCGGACCGGCTTCCTTGTACTGGAACCGCTCCACCCAGTGCTCCGAATGCTCGCGGAAAAACGTTTGGAAGGCCGCCAGCAGCTTACCCACATCCAACCCGCCGACCGCCCCCACATACCACGCCGCGTCCTCGGCAAGACCCACTTGGGTGGCATAGGTCAGTTCACGTGGCACCACTTCCGCATAGATTGGATTGGCTATCTGCAATGGATCCGTAGGGGCGATTAACCCCAAATCTCGGACGTATTCTAGATCTCGCGCCGAAAACGCACTCTGTTCGGCCCCACTCAGCAGCGGCTCGACCACTCGCCGCACCCGCTCCTCTGGCAGCTTGTCAGCCAACTGATCCAGATGCGTCTCGCGCCGCACAATGAGCTGCTCGCGCGCCGTCCAGATCGCCGCCGCTGCAACCGGACCGCTCCGGTCCCTCCCCGCCTTGGCCTTAAAGCAGGCTTCATAGGACAACGCGTTGACCAGCCACGGTTGCCCTTGCGTCCATTGCCAGATTGTGTGCTGCGCGTCGTCGGCAAATCCCTGTCCGGTCTCTGCGGTGTGCTGCGCCAATAGCGTTTGCACCTCGGCCGCGCTGAAAGCACCCAACCGCAGCGACTCGGCCTTGATGTTGAACGCGCTACCACCCGCAATGATCGCGTTTTCCGCGGTTGATTGAATGCGGTAGTCGCGCACATCGCGCACCCCGCACAGCACCACGCTCTGCGGAAACTCCTCGGGCCGACGATCGTAGCCCGTGCGCAACTGACGCAGCACCGACAACAGCGAATCGCCGACGAGGGCGTCGATCTCGTCGATGAGCAACACCCGTGGTTTCGCATCGGCCTTGGCCCAGCGCGTCAACACCTCCCGCCAGGCCGCGTACGGGCCGTACTTCGTCAAGATGTCGGGCCAAATCGAGTCGAGAAACTCGTCGCCGACTGAACCCGCCCGGGACGCCAACTCGCCCAAAATGGTGCGTATCACCTGTTCCACATCCTCGCGCCCGGCCTGACCGCCTTCCACGTTGACGTACACGCAGCGATAGTGCCCTTCGGCATTGAGCAAGTCGCGCAAGGCCAGCAGCACCGAGGTCTTGCCGGTCTGACGCGGCGCGTACAGCACAAAGTACTTTTTTTGCTGGATGAGGGTCAGCACCCCATCCAGGTCCAAGCGCTCTAAGGGCGGGATGTGGTAGTGATCGTCGGGCCGAATGGGGCCAGCCGTAGTAAAAAAACGCATCTCGTATCTCCTAACCGACGTTACGTTAGAACCTACCCCTCGCCTCAACAACCGGCTCCACCAACGCACTGGTCAGTCGTCATTCTCACACACGCGGGCTCCACCGCGTCTTTAGGCGTGTCCCCCACCAACTGCAACATGTCGGCGGCGGTCTTGCGCTTACTCATCCTTTAGGCCCTCAGCTGCTCCACCAAGTCCGCGGCCGTGGACAAAGGCCGCGAGCAAGTCGCGTCGCGACACACATACGCCCGTTCACCAACGGACAGCTTCCCGGCCAACAGCGGCAACGCGGCCGCGGCTTCACGCGCCCCAACGCCAGCGGCCAACACGACTTTGTTGGGCACAAAGCACTGGTGCAACGCGGCCGCAAAAACGCGGCACTCGGCTTGGCTGCCCACCAAGGCAACTTCGGTGGGCCTCGCTAAGTAGAAATCGAGGGCGCAGAGCATCTGCGCCCCAGCGGCCGGAGCGCGGCGCAACAGCTGCTCAAAGAGCACTAGCGTTTGCTCGCCCCGCTGCCATAGCACCTGATCGCCCTTCATCGCCCCCAAGCGCAACAGCGCCAAGGCCCCCAGCGAGTTGCCCGAAGGCGTGGCGTTGTCAAATGGATTCTTGGTGCGCACAATCAAGTCAGTCGCCTCGGCCCCCGCATAGAAAAACCCCCCGTGCTCGGCATCCCAAAACCGCTCCATCATCTCGCCGACCCAGTGCTCGGCCGCGACCAAAAAGCGCAACTCAAAACTCGCCTCGTATAGGTCGAGCAGACCGTTGGCCAGACCGGCGTAGTCGTCTTGATAAGCCGGAATCCGCGCCCGGCCATCCTTGTAGGTGTGCAGGAGGCGGCCCGCGCAGACCATGCGTTGTAAAATAAAGTCGGCCGCCGCGACCGCCGCTCGCAGGTAGCGCTCCTGCCCCATAACCTGATAGGCGCGGGCCAGCGCGCTGATCATCAACCCGTTCCAAGCCGTCAGGATTTTGTCGTCGCGGCCGGGGGCCACGCGCTCCTGCCGCGCCGCCAACAGCACCTCGCACCCGCGCTCAACGACTTGCGCTAGCCGCTCTGGTTCTACCTTGAGGAAGCGCGCAACGCCGGCTAGCTCGTTTTCCACGTGCAAAATATTGCGCCCGTGCTCAAAGTTGCCCTCGGGCACAACGCCGTAATAGCGGGCAAAGAGCGCGGCATCTTCTTCGCCCAACAGGCTCTCAATTTCCGCTAGAAGCCACGTAAAAAACAGACCTTCTTCGCCTTCGCTGTCGGCGTCCTGCGCCGCGTAGAAGCCGCCGCCGGGCTGCGTCATCTCGCGCAGCACATAGCCGAGGGTGTGCTCAACTACTTCGCGGTAGAACTCGTCTTGGGTCGCCTGATAGGCTTCGAGATACGTCCACACCAGCAAGGCGTTGTCGTAGAGCATCTTTTCAAAGTGGGGCACGAGCCAGCGCTCATCTACCGAATAGCGGTGAAAACCCCCGCCAAGTTGGTCGTACATCCCGCCCCTAGCCATGCGCTTGAGCGTGTGCTCGGCCATGGCTAGCGCGTGCTGATCGCCGCGTCTAGCATAGCGTCGCAACAGCAGAGCCAAGCTCATGCTCGGCGGAAATTTAGGCGCGCCGCCAAACCCTCCGTATTGGGAGTCATACGTGGATTCGAGTTGCGCACAGGCCCGGTCGAGGACCGCTTCGCCGGGGACGCTGCCCGGCGTCAAAAACTCGGCGTGTTGCCGGAGCGCACGCATCAGTTCGGCGGTCTTTTGGGCGACGCCAGCGCGATTTTCCCGGTAGTAATCCACCACCGCTTGCAGCACCCGCGGAAAGCCCGGCCGCCCGTGGCGATCTTCGGGGGGGAAGTACGTGCCGCCGTAAAAAGGCTGTAAGTCCGGCGTTAGAAACACCGTCATCGGCCAGCCCCCTTGGCCAGTCATGGCCTGCACGGCCGTCATGTAAATCTCATCGACATCGGGCCGTTCTTCGCGATCGACCTTGATGTTGATGAAGTGCTCGTTCATGCGCTGGGCGATTTGCTCGTTTTCAAAGGATTCGCGCTCCATGACGTGACACCAATGACAGGCCGAATACCCCACCGAGAGCAAGATGGGCCGATCGGCGACCCGGGCGGCCGCCAGTGCCTCCTCGCCCCAAGGATACCAATCGACCGGATTGTGAGCGTGCTGGCGCAAGTACGGGCTGGATTCGCCGGCGAGGCGGTTGGTGTGTTGGGGATCGGACATTACGCGCCATTCGCCAAGATAGAAGGATCAATTTCCGACCACTCTAGGGCTGCCGCGCCTGCTCCAACATCCGCGTGAACAGACTCCGCTATACTCGCTCGAACCGCCGCCGGCAGGCCGAGCAAGGTCCGCCATTCGTTCTCGATCTCGGCGCGTTCTCGCGCGTCGCCGCGACAGCACTCGCCCAGCGGGCCTTCAATGCGGCCCACGTAGCAGCCATCTTCAGGCGACCACTCCACGACCTTAACCCACTCAGGATCTTGGGGAAACTCGTTGGCAATTTTGTTCACTAGGATGCCCTTCTGCGCTTGACTTCAGCCAACTTCTGCTTCAGTTGAATCACCCTTTATAATACGGCTCGCGGGCCGTTGACGATAGAGCGAGGATGGAACGAACGACCTATTGCCGTCGCGTTTGCAGGTAGATTTCTAGATCGCCGACGATGGCGCGGAAGCGGCGCTCGGCCGCGGTGCGGATGTCCGCCCTTTCGCGGCGGCAGTGCAGGGGCCATACTTGCTCCCGATAACGCCTTTCAAGGGCATCCTGCTCGGCCGCCGGCAAGGCCGCAATCTGCAATGCGCGAATTTCGCCGAAGCTGATGTTGGGCGTGCCCACTCCGTTGGCGTAGGCGGCAATCTGCTCGCGGCCCAGCTGCGTCTTAAAGAAAAACCAAGCGTAAAACGGATTGAGTCCCTCCAAGCGGATTAAATCGACAAAACAACCCACATTGGCCGGCCCGTTGCCCAGATATACCGCGAGGCGATTGCGGCCCAAGGCCCCGGCCCCAGACCGCGACAACAGCAAGTCCCCGGGGCGTACGCGGCTGCGCGGGGGATCGTATACCCCGGCGGGCGCAACGCATAACAGCGTGCGCTCGTCGAGCCCGGTTTCGGCGATATTGCCTTGCCGGATGACCGGCACTCCGGCCTCTACGTGCTGGGGGCGGCTGCCCGTAACAATCGGCCCGTACGTCAAATGACAGATGTATTCCCCCAACGGGATCAAGCGCAAGCGACCCGCCAAGCGGCGCACGGCAGCGCGCCCCTGCCAAAAGCGCGGATCCCAACGCTGGGCGCGCAACGCGCATTGCCCTACGCTGAAAAGCGCGGCCTCCGGCACCCGGCGAGCCGATGCGCTGAGCAAGAGCCTGACGCCCTGGGCGTACTGTTCCATACTCGGCCTCTTCCCGACGGGTGCGATCAGCCGCGCCTTGGTCCGGGCCCGTGGTTTGCGGCGGCGCAAGATCACCAAGGCCGTCTGCACTTTGTCAAACGCTTCGGGCAGGGCGACGACAGCCCGCACCTCAGCGCGCCCTAGCAACCAGCCGCGCATCTGCTGCCGCCGGGCATTGGCGAGCAAGCCTTCGGGCAATATCAGGGCCAGCCAACCAGCCGGCCGGGTCAGTTGCAGGGCGCGCTCGACAAAAAGCGACTCCACCGGAAAAGCGCGCACCTGCTTTTGCCCATGGAGCAACCCAAAGCGCCGGGCCAGGCGACAGCGTCCATCCGTCCCAAACAAGGGCAACATCGGTCCTAACTTGCCAAAAGGCGGATTGGCCAACACGCAATCGAAGGTCTCATCCGCCACCTCGGGAAACGTGCCGAGCAAGCCATCGCCGGTGTAAAAGCGATCCGCTTGACTGCGCCCCCGCTCGGCTAGCCCGGCGTCGATCTCAATGCCCGTGGTCTGATAGGCTCGCCCGACAGCAGCCAACAACGCTCCTTCGCCAGCCGCCGGATCAACCACCCGTGCTCCAGCCCCTAGATCTGTTCCCGCCAGCGTCCGCACGGCGTCCCAAACCAACTGCGCGACGGCCGGCGGAGTAAAGTGCTGCGCTAGAATTTTTGCGTTCCCTCCGTTACTCATTAGTGTATCCCATTTGGGGCAATGGCCGCTTATGGCGGCTCGTCAAACAACCTACATAACAAATTGCCGAACAAACCATTGGGCACTCAAGCGAGTCGCTGGCACACTTTCTGCTGATACCCTAGCCACGCGGTCCGCCAACGGACCCCTCACCCATTCATTTACGCTCACCTTGCAGGAGGAACCCCATGCCGACCTTACGGATGCCCAACATCAACCAAGTCGCCCTCAGCGGCCGCTTGGTGCAAGACCCCGACTTCCGCTTCATGGACAACGGCGCCGCTCGCTTGCGGGGGCGGCTTGCCGTCAACCGCTCCTATCGCGACCGCAATCAAGAATGGGGCAAGAGGAGACCTCCTTTTTTGACATCGTCCTCTGGCAGAAAGCCGCCGAGACCTTGGCCAAACGCCTGCACAAAGGGACGCCGGTCTTTATCACCGGCCGCCTGCAAAGCCACTCTTGGCGCGACACCGACAACCACCCCCGCTTTCGCGTCCAAGTGCAGGTGCGTAATCTGCAAGTTTTGGCAAGAGATGCTGAAGACATGCCGGCGGAAAACGCGCAGGAAGAAACCGCCCTCCAAGCGGCTTGAGCAAGGAGCAAGGAATGTGCGCGGGCGCCGGCGGGTGCAGTCGGCGGACGAACGAGACGCGCCGCGCCCAGCCCGCGCTTATTCCGCTCGCTCAAAGAGCGCGGCAATGCCCATCCCGCCGCCAATGCACAGCGCCGCTATACCCAGCCTGACGCTATGCTGCTCCATCTGGTGTAAAAGCGTGGTGGCAATGCGCGCGCCGCTGGCACCAACCGCGTGGCCGCTGGCAATGGCTCCGCCTTGGACGTTGACCTTATCCCAGTCCCAATCCAGCTCCCGCCCCACGGCCAAGCTCTGGGCCGCGAACGCTTCGTTGAGTTCGATCCGCTCTACATCTTCGAGCCGGGTGCCAGTCTGGGCCAACAGCTTGCCAATCGCGGGTGCTGGGCCGATGCCCATGATGCGAGGGTCGACGCCAGCACTGGCCGCACCGCGGAGATAGGCCAGCGGCACCAGCCCGCGCGCTTTGGCTCCTTCTTGGGTCATCAACAGCAGTGCGGCGGCGCCATCGTTGATGCCCGAAGCATTGCCCGCGGTCACAGTCCCACCTTTGGCAAACGCCGGTTTGAGCTGACTTAGCTGCTCAACGGTGGTCCCGGGCCGCGGATGCTCATCGGTTGCAAAGAGGACCTCCCCGCCTCTTTGCGCGATGGCGATGGGCACGATCTGGCTCTTAAACGCCTCTCGTTCCTCGGCACGGGCCCACCGCTGCTGACTTCGCGCGGCGAATTGGTCCTGCTCGACGCGGGTAATCCCGTACTCTGCGGCCAAATTTTCGGCTGTAATCCCCATGTGGCAGTCGTAAAAACAATCCCACAGCCCATCGAGCAATAGCATATCCGCGACTTGGCCGTGCCCCAGCCGCTGACCCCACCGCCCGCCGGGCAGGACATAGGGCACTTGGCTCATATTCTCCATGCCCCCGGCCAGCACGACCTCGGCCTCGCCATGCTCGAAGATGTCCTTCGCGAGTGGCATGGCCGCGGCGCGCCGGCGAAGAGGGG
>RKRN01000029.1 GCA_007571365.1 Candidatus Latescibacterota bacterium | reverse complement strand
ATCGTTCTTCGGGAGACCCCAAACAGGCGTTCGGCGGCGACTTTACGACCGCCGTTCTGGATGAAAGCGAGAACCCGTTGGCGTAAATCCGTCGAATAGTCCATAATTATACAGTATAACATAAATACAAAAAAATGTAAACCTATTCTCGGAGTTTACTATAATATGGCACTTAGCAGCCCGCTCCGGGCCTACTACAATAGCCTGAAGACCATCTTTGCCACCCGGCAGGCGACCGAGCACAGCTACCGCTCGGTCCTTGAGAACTTGATTCAGGAGTTGGGTGGCAAACAAGTTCGTGCCCTCAATGAGCCTAAGCGCATTGCTTGCGGTGCGCCCGATTTCATCGTCGAGCGAGGCGGAGTGCCCATCGGCCATGTCGAATGCAAGGACGTCGACGTAGATCTGAACCGCGTCGAACGCGACGACCAACTCACGCGCTACCGCGAGAGCCTACCGAATCTGATTCTCACCGACTATCTCGAATTTCGCTGGTATATAGAAGGGGAGTTGCGCCTGACAGCACGTCTTGCACACATCGACAGCCGCGATCGGATCGCTGTTGACCAAGTCGGTTCCCCCCAAGTCGCCGAATTGTTCACCGAGTTCTTTAACGCCGACCCGCCGTCCATCGGCCGGCCGCGTGAATTGGCCGCGCGCATGGCAGCTAAGGCGCGGCTACTCCGCAACAGCATTGAGCGCATCTTGACTCAAGAAGATGAGGCCGGCCCCCTCCACAGCATGCTCACCGGCTACCGCGAGGTGCTTATCGCCGATCTGTCGATAGCCGACTTCGCCGATTTGCAGGCGCAGACGGCCGCCTACGGGCTGTTTGCGGCGCGATGCCGGTACGAACCCGCCAATGGGCCGTTTACCCGCCAGTCCGCCGCGTTTGCCGAGACTACGCCCTTTTTGCGCGAGATATTCGGACAGATTGCCGGTCCAGGAATGGACGAGCGGGTCGCTTGGATTGTCGATGATTTGGCGTACCTGCTAGACCGGGCGGACCTGGCGTCTATCCTGTCCGAGTTCGGCAGCAAAACCAAGCATGAAGATCCGATAGTGCATTTCTACGAGGACTTTTTGGCGGCTTATGATCCCCGCCTGCGTAAAATGCGCGGCGTGTACTATACACCTGAACCCGTAGTGTCTTACATCGTGCGGAGCGTGGACCACTTGTTGCGCGATAACGATACATTTGGCTTAGCTGACGGGCTGGCCGACACGGAGACGGTCGCGTCCGAAAAAGGGGGATATCTCCGTCCGCGAGTGACAATTCTCGACCCAGCAGCGGGCACGGGGACCTTCTTACGCGAAGTAATAGCTACCATCCGCGAAACCATTGAAGCAAAGGGGTTAGGCGGTACTTGGCCCGGATATGTCCAAGAGCATCTCTTGCCGCGCCTATTCGGCTTTGAGTTGCTGATGGCCCCTTATGTCATCTGCCACCTGAAACTCGCGCTCGAAATCAGCGGCGCGGACCGCGGCTTTGCCATGCCCGCTGGTGAGCGGCTTAATGTATTCCTCTCCAACGCCTTAGAAGGACCAAATGAAGGGCACAGCTATCCACTCTTTGCGCCCGAAATAGTGCGTGAAGCAACTAGTGCTTATAAAGTCAAACAAGAAAAGCCGGTAATGGTCGTGATAGGTAATCCACCCTATTCCGGACATTCGGCCAACAAGAGCGCGTGGATTGCGGAGTTGATCAGTATCTACAAGCGGGATTTTCCCAACTCAAAAAAACCGGCGCAAGCGAAGTGGCTCAGCGACGATTACGTGAAATTCATCCGCGTTGCCCAATGGCGCATTGAACGTACTGGCGAGGGAGTACTCGGCTTCGTGACCAACCATGGCTACTTGGACAACCCGACCTTCTGTGGAATGCGCCGCAGCTTGATGAAGACCTTTGACGAGATCTATTCGCTCGACCTGCACGGCAACGCCAAAAAGAAAGAATGCACTCCTGATGGTGGCAAAGACGAAAACGTGTTCGATATTCAGCAGGGGGTCGCCATTGGTCTGTTCATCAAATACAAAAAGTCCGATAACGGCCCAGCCAAAGTGTTTCACGCCGACTTGTGGGGCGAGCGCGAGTCGGGGCCGGATGGCGGAAAGTATCGCTGGCTTGCCGCCAACAGCGTTAAAACCACCGATTGGACAGAGCTTTCACCTAAGCCGCCGTTGTATCTGTTCATTCCGCGAGACGAAGAACTGATCGAAGAGTATGAAGCGGCATGGTCTATCCCCTCAATTTTTTTGCCAAATGGCGATCCAGCACCGGGCATCGTAACTACGCACGATCAATTCGCCATCTCATGGACACCGGAAGAAGCGGCGGCTAAAGTCGAGCGTTTGCTCGCCACCGCATCAGAAGAAGAGGCACGCGCCCAATGGCGTCTGTGTTCGCAGAATCAATGGGAATACGACCGAGCGAAAAAGGAACTAGCGGGCGGCTCTTGGCGCGGGCAAATCAAACCAATCCTCTACCGACCTTTCGATGTCCGGGCCACAGTATTCGACCGCAATGTCGCTGTCCATAGACGCGAGCGCGTCATGCGCCACATGTTGGCAGGCCCGAACTTGGGACTGTGCGTCGGCCGGGCCGGTCAAGTTATTGGTTCCGACACTTGGGAGATCGTTTTTGCTACAAAATTTTCCTCGGATTTCAATTTGTTTCGACGTGGTGGAAACTGTCTCTTCCCGCTCTATATCTATTCCGCAGAAAAATCTAGGCGCGTCCCCAACCTGAACTCCGACTTCGTCAAAGCTTTTTCCTCCGCCACTACCCTCAATTTCATTCCCGACGGCCCCGGGGACCTCAAAACTACCTTCGGCCCGCAAGATGTACTCCACTATATCTACGCCGTCCTCCACAGCCCAGAATACCGCCGCCGCTACGCCGACTTCCTCAAGTCAGACTTTCCCCGCGTTCCCGTGACCAACTGCGGTGCGCTGTTTGAGTCGCTCACCCCGCTTGGGAAGCGGCTGACGGCCTTGCACTTAACGGAAGTCGATGATGGCGAGGCCCCCACCTTTCCGGTTGAGGGCAACAATTGCGTAGAAAAGGTGCGCTATGCACCGCCGCAAAAGCGAGTGTGGATCAACGGCGAGCAGTACTTTGACGGCGTTGCGCCAGACACGTGGGAATTCACCATTGGTGGCTACCAGCCGGCAGAGAAGTGGCTCAAAGACCGCAAAAACCGCCTCCTCTCATACGACGACATTGCCCACTACCGCCGCCTCTGTGCGGCCTTGGCCGAGATGCCGCGCATCATGGCCAAAATTGACAAAACAATAGAAGCCTACGGCGGCTGGCCGCTAGTTCAGGAAGATTACCTGCGCGGTCTTTATCAGACGATGAGCGAAGAATGGAATTCCCCAGAAGATGAGGAGGCTTGGCTTGACCTTTGATCCGTTCAGTGAAATCTCGCCCTAAACCACCAAAGTTAGACGCGGAACTGTGCGTTGATCTTAGGTATCGTCCATCAGTCTAGGGCCATCGCGTTCAGAGCGGCATACGGCTCAACCTCTTGCTCAATCTGGCGACGCATCGTGCGCTCGGCAACGTCGAGATTGTAGCGAGTCTGAAGATTGATCCAGAACTCAGGCGTCATGCCGAAGTAGTACCCAAGGCGTAGTGCCGTATCGGTGGTGATTCCGCGGCGTCCGAGCACAATATCGTTTAGTCGCGGACGCGAAACCTTGATCGCTTGGGCAAGCCGGTACACGCTGATCTCCATGGGCGTCAAAAATTCGTCGCGCAAAATCTCGCCGGGATGCACCGGCGACAGCCGTCGTCCAGAGGCCACGTCCGAGAAATCAACCGCCTGCCGGTCCAGTTCTTCCCGCTTGGTAGTCATAATTCACTTCCCCCTCGCTCCAGACGAAGCAGATACGCCATCGGTCGTTGACGCGAACACTGTGTTGACCGCGACGGTCCGCCCGCAAAGTTTTAAGGCGATTGCCGGGCGGCGTGTGCAGATCGCCAAGCCGCCCGGCCGCATCAATCGCCAGTAACTTCGCTCACGCTCGTCGCTGGAGCTGCATGGGTATGCCGCGAATAGCATGACCTGCGAAGATCGCCGCAGTGCGCTCGTCCGCAAAGCTCTTGATCACATCAACTTAACGGAAAACGCCCGACC
>RKRN01000109.1 GCA_007571365.1 Candidatus Latescibacterota bacterium | reverse complement strand
TTTTGGAGAATATGAGATATGTCAAGATTGTCGCAACGCTTTTAATGTATGGCTTATACCTCGCCTGTCAAGCCCAAAAGTTCTTATTGCGATAAAATAAAGGCTCAGACAGGCACACACATGTGTCAAGCCCTATTATAACAAAAAACTCATGAATAACTACTTATCTATGGGAATATGGCCCGTGAGAAACGCCGCGACCGATTCACAGTGTTCAACACGGACCTTGAGGGAATTCTTGCAGATTTTACAAAGAGACGCCAAAGTAACAGATGTTTATGCGTTGTCCAAAATAAAAACTCAAGAACACCGGCCATTTAGACGCCTTCTATACCGCGCCTCAGCCGAGCCGATCTAGCCCCGCGGTCTTGCGGCCGGAACTTTGCCGGGCAGTCCCTGTACTTTATGACTGATGCATTGGGCACCTGGAAGGAATCGCCGAGCAGATCGGGCCGCGCTTGGACTCTATCGAGCACCGCCTAGGTAGCATCGAGCAAGCCATCGCCGAGCAGGGCCGCCAGACCATAACCCGCTGGTTGGGATGCAGCTTGCGAGCCTGATCGCACCGGGTACGCTGATTTTGTCGCGGCTCGACTGAGTTCGCCGAAGTGCTTGCCCTGATCCGACCCACACCGCCCTATGCACTAGTCATTTCAATCTTACCTGGGAGTTTACTGAGCATCAGTTTTTTCATTTCGACTTTGTTGCTGGCATTATCGATGTCAATACCAACAAGCCTACCGTCGGCATCATAATCGTGAATGATACCTTCCGAGATTTCCCGACTCTCTGCGCTAGCCTGCTCGGACAAGTCGATATACAGGGAGTCCGTTTCCGGGTAGTAGTTTAGCCTCATGGCTTGAATCCTCGGTCTGGAAAAGCGTTGTGCTTACTGTTCTTCCGCTTCCCATCGATCAATCAGTGCCCATGCCTCGTCGCTCGCTTGGTCCCTAGAACCTGCCTCAAAACGCCCAAAACAGAAAGTTGAGTTCGCTTCGGCAGTAGGCTACCTTCCTTTTATGACCAACCTGAGCGGTCAACCACCTCAATCGGAGCGTCGCGTCCATGAACTGGCTTGAAGCGTGCCAAAACAAGGCTCTGCAGGACCTACCTTTCAAGATCGAACTAAACGAATGGGGGCAAGTCACCATGACGCCGGCCTCAAACAAACATGGTCATATCCAAGTCCTCATCGCCTTCACCTTGATGCAGCAGAAGACAGCGGGGCGCGTCCTCACCGAGTGCTCGGTCCAGACCAGCCAAGGCGTCAAAGTCGCCGATGTGGCTTGGGGTTCAGAGGCATTCTTTGCTCGCCACGGGATGGATACGCCCTACCTCCAAGCACCGGAACTGTGCGTCGAAATCCGCTCACCCTCCAACTCCATTGGCGAGATGCTGGCCAAGAAGGACCTGTACTTGGCTCGGGGTGCCCAAGAGTTCTGGCTCGTTGACGAAGAAGGTCGCTTGAGCTTTTACTCTTATAGCGGCCAACAAGAGCAATCGGCCCTATTCGCCGACTTTCCTTCATATCTAGCCGTTCCAAAGTGACGCGACCCTACCCGACTGGCACCCAAGCCCGCTTTCCTATAGCCGCGCTATTGGCGTCTTGACGGTCGTTTACGTTGGGAAATCGCACGAGAATCGCTATGCCCGCTGAACGCTTGCTCTACATCACCGTGTCCAGCTCCATCGGCGAAATGCTCCTAGCCGGCGACCACACGAGCTTGCGGCACATCCAGTTCAAGAGCCGCGACTTTATCCCGCCGCCGGATTGGCAGGCCGTGGCGTCCTTGCCCTATCCGGTCGCCGAACAGCTCGATTCCTATTTCGCTGGTCAGCTACGCAGCTTCGATCTACCGCTCAACCCCCAAGGGACGGCGTTTCAGCGCAAAGTCTGGGCTGCCCTCGCGGAGATCCCCTACGGCAAGGCGATCTCCTACTCGGAGCTGGCGCACCGCATCGGCAACCCGCGCTCGGTCCGCGCTGTCGGCTTGGCCAACGGCAGGAACCCCCTGCCGATTGTCGTGCCTTGTCACCGCGTCGTTGGCAGCAACGGCGCACTAGTCGGCTACGGCGGAGGGCTGCCGATCAAAAAAGCGTTGCTCGCCCTCGAAGGCGCACTTGCTCCTCAACTCGATCTCTTCTAAGGCTGAAGGCTGGAGGTTTTATGTCCACGTATCGCATTGCTATCATCGGCACGGGTCGCGTCGGCTATCAGTTCAGTTTCTCCGACCAACCCGACAACCACGCCGCCGCCGTTGCCCAACACCCTTCCTGCGAGTTGGTCGCCGGCGTCAACCGGGGGCGCGAAAAGCTCGACGCCTTTGGCGAGCGCTTCGGCGTTGAGGCACTCTACCACGACTATCGGCAAATGCTCGCCGAGGTCCAGCCCGACATCTGCATCGTCGCCACCCACCCCGAGCTCCACGCCGAAATGGTCGCCGGCTGTGCCCAAGCCGCCTTGACGCGAGCCATCATCTGCGAAAAGCCAATGGCCCTTTCGCTGGAAGAATGCGACCAGATGATCGCGGCCTGCCAAGCCGAGGACGTGCTCTTGCAGATCAACCACAACCGCCGCTGGCACTCCGAGTGGATTCTCGCCAAAACGCTCCTCGACGCAGGTGCTATCGGCGAGTTCAACCACATCTATTGCTACATGGATGGGGGCAAGCCGGCCCCTTGGTGGCGCAGCGAGAACGAAGGGCCCTTACTGCACGACTTCACCCATTATTTTGACCTGATGGATCTCTATGCCGGCGAGGTGGAGTGGCTGTGCGGCATGGCTGAGCAGCGCATGCGTCCTTGGGCGGTTGAGGACTTTTCGGCCGCCATGCTCAAGTTCAAAGGGGGAGTCACTGGGCTGATCTGCGGTGCCGAGCTGACGCGGTATAACGACCACGCCTTTGAACTGCGCGGCACGACCGGCCTGATCCGCATGGATCCCGAGCAGGTCCGCCTCTTTCAGTCCAAGGTCGCGCTGTCTGAGCCGGACAGCGGCTTTGAATGGAGCAGCCTCGAAGAAGTCGAAGTCGAACGGCCGGCTCCGGTTTCTACGTACGTCGCAGCATTGTCCGAGTTGATCGACGCTCTTGAAGGCCGCGGCACTTTGCGCAGCGACGGTGCGGTGGGCCGTCGCTCGTTGGAAATGGTCATGGCTATCTACCAGTCGCAGCTAGCGGGCAATCGCCCGGTTCACTTTCCCGTCTCGCTCGCCGAATCCGGCGTCGAAGCGTTGCGTCAGGCGGGAAATTTTGAGGAGCGAGAAGCGTAACTTAGAAGCTGTTTTAAAGCCCTCAATGGGCTTAGCCGAGATGCCATGCCGTGTGGGAATCCACTGGCGGCGTGGTCGCGGGAGTGGTTTCCCGCCTATGCCGTCCTTCCCGCGCAAGCGGGGCGGCCGGGCACAAGCAACGCCAAGCAGAATTTTAAAAACAGCTTCTAAGAGCCGATCCCTTAGCTAATGCTAGCCGCGTTTGGAGAATAGATATGGCCAACGCCAAAAGCTGTGCCCACAAGAAACTCCGCGTCGCTGTCATCGGCGCTGGTGGACGCGCCCTGATGGCCCACTACCCCTCACTGTGCGCCATCCCCGAGGCCGAACTAGTCGCCGTCGCCGAGCTCGACCAACAGCGTCTGCACAAAGCCTGCGACCTCTACGACATCAAAGGTCGCTACCGCGACTACCGCCAAATGCTCGAGCGCGAAAAGCCCGACGCGATTTACGCCATTATGCCGCCGCACCACCTTTTTGACATCTGCGCCACCGTTATCGAGCACGGCTGCCACCTCATCATCGAAAAACCCCCGGCTGTTACCACCGAGCAAATTCGCCAGCTCGCCGCTTTGGCCCGTCGCCACAAAGTGCGGACCGGCGTCGCCTTCCAACGCCGCTTTGCCCCGGTCATTCGCCGCGGCAAAATGCTGTGCGAAAAACGCGGGCCCGTACATACCGCCCACGCCAGCTTTTACAAAAACTGGGTCGGCGGTACGCCCTATTATCGCGGAGCGTTAGACATGCTTACCTGCGACGGCATTCACGCTGTGGATACCCTGCGCTATTTGTGTGGCGGCGAAGTCGAATCCGTCGCCAGCGACTCGCGCCGCCTCGACACCGACCACTGGAATGTCCACTTAGCCCTGGTTCGTTTCAGCAGCGGGGCCACCGGACTCCTGCTCAACAACTTCATGGCCGGTCGACGGATGTTTAGCGTCGAGGTCCATGCCCCGGGCATCTCCTTCTTCGGCGACCCCGAAGAAGGCGGCCAGCTCTACGCCGACAACAAGACCAAGCCCGTCGACGAATTGGACCCCTTTATCTTGGCCGACAGCGCAGAGGACTACCGAGCCTTCGGCCCCTACGATATCAACCGCCACTTCGTGGATTGCATGTTAAAGGGAAAAGACCCCGAAACGAACTTCGACGACGCGATCAAGACCATGGAATTGGTCGACGCGGTTTACAGTTCGCAAATTTGAGCGACGCTCTTGAAGGCAAGGCGTCACTCAGCGACGCACCGCCCATCCCTATAGGCCAAAACCGGCGCGTTGGGCACTGAGCAGTCCGAAGCATACCCATAGCGTTCATTCATCTCAGCTTCAAAGTCGTTATACGCTGTCAGCCGCTCGGCTAGTGCCGTCGAATCAGTGGACGAAGCAGAGTAAATTACGTACTCCCAAGGACCGCCGCAGGGCTTGGAGCCCAAGCCCGCATAGCGACAGTCCTCAATTGACGCGCTCGCAGCGTCGCCGACGAGCTTGTCGATTTCCCGTCGCATATCCGCTAGCTGTGCCTGGTCGCCTTCCTCGGTCTGCACACAGTCGGCTGTGTAGGTACGCCCGGCGATCTCTACGGTATTCGAAAGGCGGATAGCTCCGTAGGCGGTCGCCTCCCAGCGAATGGGAATGGTAATAAGCAAGTCTCCTTGAGCCGTTGAGGTTGGCTTGGCGGCCACGCGCTGGTAGAGCGCACCGTTGATTTCAACGGTCTGCCACGGCCCGGCCTTCACATCAAAGGCGTCTTGAGCCGTAGGCTTATCTTGCGAGCAGGACAGAATGAAAAGCAGGATTCCTATAAAAGCAGTCAGGCGGAACATGAGCATATTCCTTTCAACGGAAGGCCACGAAGTGAATTTGATCTTAGCCCCAAGTTCCCCGAGCCGGAGCGAACTCGTGGCTGCGGGGCCGGTGAGCTAGCGTACGCGATCTCCGGGCGAAACATTCCCCCACCGCGTTGCGATAACGGCGTCCATGAAAATCTGCCCTAGGTGAAACACAATACAAGGTATGGCTATTAACCCCTTCTGCTCGGGCGACACCGCCGAATCCGGCAAAAACGCCAGCACTGTCATTGCCACCGGCAAGGTCTTCTGGCTCGCCATCAGCACAACGGCCTTGCGCACCGCCGCTTCGAGCCGCAAAAGTGCGCAAGCACCGCCATTGAGCAGCAGGTAGAGCGCGTGAATGGCCAAGCCAGACGCCACCAGAATCAACAAACTCATCGGCTCTATTTGAGCTAGCTGTCCAGAAGACTCGCTGAATTTCATCCACGGAATCGAGATCAGCGCCGCGTTGCTGGCCAAAGTCAACCGCGAGCGCTGGGCGTTGATCCAAGCGACGGCGAAGCACCGCAGGTACTTGCCGATGCCCAGGGGCAGCAAGATCGAAAGACAGAGTTTGACAAACAGATCGCTAGCCGAAAGCTCGACTTGGCCTAGAGCACTCAGCAGATGCGCCAACACGAAGGGCACTGTGAAAATGCCGGCGATATTGGTCAGCACGGTCAAAAGCAGGGCAAGTGCTACATTGCCTCGGGCCTGCGCCGTCAGTGCCACGCCCGAAGTCAGGGTCGTCGGCATGCAGCAGAACAGGGCTAGACCGAATTGGAAGGCGGGTTCCATCGGGAGTTGGAACGCGAGTGCCGCACCGAGAAAAGGCGTGGCGAAAAGAATAGAAACACATCCCCAAGACATCGCCTTCCACGCCGCGAGTGCCGCGTGGACTTCGTCGGTTTTTAGCATCAGCCCCGAAAGAAAAAAAATAAGACTGACCGCAACGTACTGAGTGGGCAGTTCGGCCATGTAAAGGCCGGGACGGGGAAAGAAGAATCCCACCACGGCCACGACCAACAGACCAATAGGCAGAAATTGCCGCTGTAGAAAATCTAGCATGGTCCGCTCACAAAAAAGGCCGGACACCGCCCGGCCAGATCGCTAACACTGCGTATGCTTGGGATCGATCTACTCGCTCTCGGCCAAGGCAACGGTGCGGTAGCCGTAGCAGATGTCCTCGCAGACGGTACACGATTCCACATCGCCATCGCGGCACTCTAGGGCATCATTGCGGAACATCTGGAGAAACTCATTGGCCAAAGGTTTTTCCGAGAACAACACGCGCAAAAAGCAGACCAACCGCTGCCGCGCCTCATTGCTGATTAGGTGCTCAACCTTGCAGGCGTCGATCATGGCGTCGTCTTCGTCCATGCCGAGGGCGTCTCTGAGGAATCGCTGCACGACCAAGCGCGTGGCCTCGGTTTCCTGGACAATTTTCAGGCCCTGATCGGTAAGTTCGAGGAAGCGGTTAGGGTCCTCTTGTACGTAGCCGCGCTCTTTGAGGTGCTTCATGGCTGTCGAGACGCTACCTTTGGTGATGCTCAGGTGCTTGGCGATGTCCGAGACGCGGGCGTAGCCGTACTCCCCGCGCAACTCGTGGATTGCCATCAGATGGTGCGCCGCGCTGTGGCTTAGTTCGTTTTCTTGGTAGGCTCTCCAGACTTCCTCAAACATGCGTTTCGCCTTTCTGCCTCCGCCTGAGTCTCAGGGCCTTGTATTGAGTCATCCACTCCTACGGCTCGCTTACTCGCCGAGCTTGCACAGCAAATCCACGCAGCGGTTGGAGTAGCCCCATTCGTTGTCGTACCACCCGAGGACCTTGACCATATTTCCTTCGAGAACATTTGTCGATAGCGCGTCAAAGACACACGAATGCGGGTTGCCTACGATGTCGGCCAAGACTAGCGGCTCTTCGGAGTATTCGAGGATGCCAGCCAGCGAGTTGGCCGCGGCGGCTTTGAACGCTGCGTTGATTGCTTCGGCATCCGCTGCGCTTTTGAGTTCGGCAGTAAGGTCGGTCAATGAACCGTCGGGAGTTGGTACGCGGATGGCCAAACCATCGAGCTTGCCGTCGAGCTCGGGTAGCACCTTACCTACTGCAGAAGCGGCCCCCGTAGTTGTGGGCACCATCGACGCTGCCGCCGAGCGCGCCCGCCGCATGTCGCTGTGTGGAGCATCGAGCAGGCGTTGGTCGCCGGTGTACGAGTGAATCGTATTCATCATGCCTTTGACGACGCCGAAGTTTTCGTGTAGGACTTTGACCATAGGGGCTAAACAGTTGGTCGTACACGAAGCATTGGAAATAATCGCGTGATTGGCTTGGATGGCCTCTTCGTTGACGCCCATCACCACAGTTACGTCTTCGCCTTTGGCCGGAGCAGAAATGACGACTTTGTTGGCCCCAGCGTCGATATGGGCGCGGGCCTTGCTGGCCTCGGTGAAAAACCCCGTCGACTCCAGCACCACTTCGACCCCCAAATCACCCCAAGGCAGGGCGGCCGGGTCGCGCTCGGCCAAGATGCGAATCGCTTGGCCATTGACGATCAAGTCGTCGCCAGCAACCTCTATCTCGCCAGCAAAGCGGCCGTGAGTGGAGTCGTATTTGAGTAGGTGGGCAAGTGTTTTGGCGTCGGTTAAATCGTTGATAGCTTTGATCTCGATGCCACCTTGCTCAACGGCCGCCCTGAACACTAAGCGACCGATTCGACCAAAGCCATTAATAGCAACAGGCAACTCTCCCATTTCCCAGTGTATTCCTTCCTTTTAATGAACGATAAACGGCAGTAGATATAGGGATCGAAAAAAGTCAATCGCTCACCCCTGCGGGCTAGGCGACTAGCCAAACGGATATAGAACCAAAAGAGATGAACGGAACTTTACAGCCCGATGTAAAAACTTATATTGCACAGTCGCGGGAAGCGGGCAAGGCGGGCAAATCGGACTTGATTCTCAACTTTTATGTTTTTTGCGTTGCAAAAAGCTAACGAATAAACCCCACCTCAGCAAGAGCACGACCACTGGCCGAGAGGCACTCTGGCGGACTAGGCTGAGAGGCGGGGCGGACGATCAAAGAACAGAGAAGCGATGCGCGGGGAAGGCATAGCCTTAGAGCAAACACTGCTGTGTATTGATGAGCAGCAGCGGGCCTATATTGAACAACTGAAATCCTTTATCCGCATCCCCAGCGTCAGCACTGGTGCCGACGGTGACACAGGCGACAGCCTCGTCCAAGCGGCCGATTTTCTCGTTGGCCAATTCAACCAAATGGGGTTTGAGGTCGAGAAGATCCAAGTAAGGGCCGCTACCAACCCCTTAGTCGTCGCCCGTAGCCCCGCGTTCGCGCCGCACCAACCCACCGTCTTGATCTATGGCCACTACGATGTACAAGGGGTGGACAATCCGCGCTCGGCTTGGAAGGTGGCCCCCTTTGCCGCCGAAGAACAGGACGGCTTTCTCATTGCCCGGGGAGCCAGCGACAATAAGGGGCCTTGCTTGGCGCATCTGAAGGCCGCCGAAGTAGTATTCGCCAAGGGGAACCAACTTCCGTTCAACCTAGTCTTCCTGATCGAAGGCGAGGAGGAGTGCGGCAGCACTGCGTTGCGCCAGTTTGTGGCCGAGGGGGGGCTCGACGAATTTGCCCCGGTGCTTTGTACGGTGATCTCCGACACCAGCATGTACGGGCCGGACCAGCCCTCGCTGACTTTGGGGCTGCGCGGCATTGTCTATACCGAGGTCGAGGTTTTTGGCCCGACGCAGGATGTGCATTCCGGCCTTTTCGGCGGCATTGTCCACAACCCCAACCAACTTCTCGTCAACGCCCTAGCTGGTCTCATTGACGCCGAAGGGCGCATTGCTGTGCCCGGTTTCTACGAGGAGGTGCAGCCGCTCTCGGCCCGCGAAAAGAGCCTCTACGCGGCCCTCGCGGTGGACGAGGAAGCCTATTGCCGCACCCTGGGCGTGAAATCGCTAGTGGGAGAGCGGGAATACCCCATTCTCGAAAGGCGCTGGACTCGTCCCACGCTCGACATCAACCTCCTCAGCGGCGGCAGTCCGCGCACCGTCATTCCGGCTGTGGCCCGAGCGGCCATCTCCTGCCGATTAGTGCCCAACCAAGATCCCGGGCACATCCAAGCGGCCCTTGAAGAGCACATCCGCGCTCGGGTGCCCGCAGGCACCCGCGTCGAGTTCAAAAACCAGCATTGTTCACCGGCTTATTACTTGGACCTAGAGCATCCACTAGTCGAACCAGCCCTTGAGGCGATGCGCCAGGGATTCGGGGTCGAGCCGGTGTTTACCCGCGAGGGCGGCTCCATCCCCATCGTCGTCGATTTTGCCGCCGCGACAGGCGCGCCGGTCCTGCTCATCGGCCTAGGGCAAATCACCGACAATTGGCACGGCCCCAACGAGCGCTTTTCCATGCGCGACTTTCACCGCGGCATCCGCACTTCGGCTGCGCTCTTATGCGAATTGGCGCGAGCATCTCAGCGCACGACCTAGTCCCGCCATTCTGCACAAGACAAGGAACCACCCATGCCTCTCTCCCACGCCCAAGTAGCCCACTTCAAAAATCACGGCTACACTGCGGTTCCCGATTTTTTTAACTCCCGCGAAGTCCAAGCCATACAAGCCGAAGTTGAGCGCTTCAAACGCGAGGGCTTGGTCCGCAATGTCGCCACTGAGGGCGACGGCCAGACCCCCTCCACCACCAAGGTCAACCTGCAACTGATTCCTCTGTACGACAAAAGCGATCTCATCCGCGCCCTGCCCTTTGACGAAAAAATCACCGTCGCTGTCTCACAGCTCATCGGTTCGCCCTTCATCTTGCACCTCGATCAGATGTTTCTCAAGCCGGCTGGCCACGGCATTGGCACGGACTGGCACCAAGACAACGCCTATTTCAAAATAGACGATCCATTAAAAGGCACTGCCATGTGGGTCGCCGTTCACGACGCAACCATCCAAAACGGCACCATCCACGTCGTGCACGACTCCTTCAAGGAAGAGTACCCGCACGAGCGCGATCTCTACTCCGATCACCACATTCACTGCCAAGTACCCGAAGAGCGCGCCGTGCCCATTGAGCTAAAGGCCGGTGGCGTCGCTTTCTTCTGCTACGGCACGGCCCATGCGACTAAGGCCAATACTACTGATCGCGAGCGCGCCGGACTTGCCTTTCACTTCCTACACACCGCCTGTGTCGAGCGCGCCAGACTCATCGGCGAACGACGCGGTCAGCCCATCTTAGCGGGGCCGGAAGCCACGGGTGGTGAAGCCGAATACGGCGTACGCGTCGTTGGGACTTGGGAACGAGAAATCGAGCGCGTCCTCAAGGGAGCAATCAACTAATGCCGCACATCAAACCCGACGACCTGCGCCAGATCGGCTACCAGCTTTTCGAGACGGCTGGCTGCCCTCCCGCAAGCGCCCGCGCCGTGACTGACCACTTAGTCGAGTCGTCTCTCTACGGACACGATTCACACGGCAGCCTACGCCTCTACGAATACATCCAACAGATTCAAGACGGCATCTTTGACCCCCAAGGTCAGCCCTCTATTGTCAGCGAAAAACCCTGCACGGTGGTCGTTGATGGCGGCGGGACCATGGGCCAAATCGGCGGGACCTTCGCCACCCAGCTAGCCATCGACAAGGCCGCCCAGTACGGAGTCGCTACTGCCACCCTGCGCAATTGCGGGCACGTTGGTCGGGTGGGTGCCTATCCGCTACAGGTTGCTCGTCAAGGGATGATTGGATTGGCCTTTTGCAACGCCGGTCATCTCGGGCGACAGATCGCTCCTTACGGTGGGATCGACGGCAAGCTCAGCACCAACCCCATATCCTGCGCCGCGCCGCGCCGCAGTGCCGATCCGATCTTGGTCGATATGACCACCTCGGTCTGCGCCGAAGGCAAGGTCCGCGTCGCCTATAACCGCGGAGAACAGTTACCTGAAGGACGGATCATTGACCACGATGGCAATCCCTCTACCGACCCGCTAGCATTTGTCGGCGATCCGCCTGGCGCAATTCTGCCTTTTGGGGGTCCGGTAGCCTATAAGGGGTACTGCCTGAGTATGGTAGTAGAGATTCTAGGCGGGGCTCTCAGCGGTCAGGGCTGTGCCAACGGCGAGACCGTCATGCAGAGCAACGGGCTGCACCTGACGGTGTACAACATCGAGCACTTCGTCGAAATGGACTACTACTTCGACGAACTTGAAAGCCTAGTCCGCCACGTATCCACCAGCCGCGTCGATTCGCACATCGGCGAGATACTGCTGCCCGGCGACCCCGAATACCGCACGGGACGCCAGCGTCGAGAAGAGGGTATTCCCATCGACGACACGACTTGGGGCCACATCGTCGAGGCCGCACACAGCCTCGGGCTGGACCCTCAGGCTTGGTCGCACCACCAGCCACGCCCCCGATGACGGTGCTTACGCAGGGGGACCCACAGCAGGCGCGGGATCTGCAGGGGATCCCTCTGCGGGGTATCCTTATCGGGGCGGTGCTGGCACTGGTGCTCAACATCTGCGATACCTACGCGACCAATGCGATCCAAGGTTCCTACCTAACCCTCAACTTCAGCACTCCGGCCGCCCTCTTCTTGTTTTTCTTCCTCGTCTTAGCCAGCGCCATGGTCGGCCGATGGCTGGCGCTGACCCGGGCGGAACTGATCACCATCTATATCATGCTGGTGGTGGCCTGCTGCATCCCCGGCATGGGTTTCACCCAGTTTATGATCCCCTGCCTCCTCGGGTCAACCTACTACGCCACGCCCGAGAACAACTGGGATTCCCTCTACAATCAATACATCCCCCAGTGGATGATCCCGCGCGGCGAGAACGTGGCCCGCCACTTTTTTGAGGGGTTGCCCGAGGGAGCCTCAATCCCATGGAGTGCTTGGGTCGTACCGCTGAGCCTGTGGTTCGGCTTCTTTCTCGCCCTCGCCTTCGCGATGATTTGCACGATGGTCATTCTGCGCAGGCAGTGGGTCGACAACGAGAAACTCAGCTACGCGCTGGTGCAGGTGCCGATGGAGATGATGCGGCAGGAAGAAGGCGGCACCGTGGGCCGCTCGTTCTTCACCAACAAGACCATGTGGTTGGGCTTCGCCATCTCCTTCCTGCTGTTGAGCATCAACGGCATACACTCCTACTTTCCGGAATTTCCCCGCTTTGAGCGCACCGCGGGCGTACCCCTGTTTGGCAATACTTGGCTCAGCTTCTGGTTTAGCCCGCCCTGGACCGGGTTCTTCTATTTCGTCAACCTCGACATTTCGGCTTCGATCTGGGTCTTCTATGTCCTCGTCAGGCTGCAGCGGGGCATCTTCAACACGCTTGGCGTACAGAGCACACAGCGGATTGACTTCTACTCCGAAGATCCCTTTCTAGCCCACCAAGGTCTCGGAGCGATGATCGCCTTCGTAGTCGTCGGGCTGTGGGTGGCGCGCCGGCACCTGCGCGATGTGGTGGCGAAGGCCGTCGTCGGGCTGCGGGAGATCGATGACGGCGGCGAGATCCTCTCCTACCGACAGGCGTTTTTCGGGCTGCTCGCCGGCCTGATCGCCGTCGCCGTCTGGCTGTGGACGATCGGCCTGCCCTTCCCGGTGGCCCTGCTATTCGTCTTCGGTGCCATGATCCTATTCATGGCACTGACGCGGGTGGTCGCCGAGGGCGGCATCCCGGCCATGCGTCCGCCCCTGATGACCTCGACCTTCGTGATCTCCGCGGTCGGCACCTCCTCTATCGGCACCCAAGGCTTGGTGGCACTCGGCTTCTCCTACGGCTGGCACGCCGAGGTCCGTTCCTTCGTGATGGCCTCGGTCGCCAACGGGCTGAAGATGAGCGAAATGATCCGCAGCCAAAAGCACCGGCTATTCTGGGCCATTGTCTTGGCCATCCTAGTCAGCCTAGCGGGCTCCTCCTACGTCACCTTGGTCATGGCGTACGAACACGGCGGCATCAACCTCAATCCCCTGTTCTTCTCCTGGCAGTCCACCCATTTCGGCCCCATGGATATGGCCCCGCGCATCGCCGCCGAACCCGAAGGCCCGCGCTGGGACGCTTGGCAGTTTATGGGCATCGGAGCGGGTGTGATGGTGGCACTCATGTGGGCACGCCACCACTTCCTGTGGTGGCCCCTCAACCCACTCGGGTTCACGATCGCCGCCAATTGGAAGACGGGCCACATCTTTTGCAGCGCCCTGCTAGCTTGGTTCCTGAAGTTGGTGATCCTGCGCTACGGTGGTGTGCGCCTCTACCGCAACCTGCGGCCCTTCTTCCTGGGCCTGATCCTAGGCGAAATCGTCGGGGCCGGGGTGTTTGTGCTCGTCGACTACGCCACCGGGCACACCGGCAGCTTCCTGACCCAGATCTGAAGGCGGTCGCGGCCAAGCTAAGCAGCGCAGAGCGACCAAGAACAGGACGACGGAAGGCGTCTCCCATGGCGCGTTGCCCGTGGCGAAATCGAGCTTCGGTTGACGCCGGCGCAGATGGTCGGCAGGGTAGCCGCAATACAGAAAGGGAACCAGAGATGGCCAAGAGCAAGAGAGCGAAGCCAACGAAAAAGAGGAAAACCGCCAGCAGCACCCCGGCGGGCGTCATCGAGTTGGGCGACAGGCGCGAACTGTTCGTCGACGACTACCTGATTGAGCGGCTGCACGGCGTCGAACTACGCCTGCAGAAGCCAGTGCCGCGAAACGTGGCAATCGACCACGACGCACCGTGGGAGGGCAACACCAGCGGCTACCACACGGTGTTCCAGGACGACAATCTGTTCCGCGCCTACTACCGCGGCTCGCACTACGGCCCGTCTGGTGCCTACACACCGGTCGTGTGCTACGCCGAAAGCCGCGACGGCATCGAGTGGTACCGGCCGGAACTAGGCTTGGTCAACTACAAGGGCTCGACGCGCAACAACATCATCTGGGACGGTCCCGGCTCGCTCAACTTCACGCCCTTCCGCGACCGCAACCCGAATTGCCGGGAGGGCGAGGAGTACAAGGCTCTGGGCAGCCCGAGCGCGCAACCACGAAGAGCAGGCCCTCTTCGCCTTCAAATCGCCGGACGGCGTGCATTGGAGCCTGCTGTCGGAGAAACCGGTGATGGACCACACCGTGGGGGCCAATGTTTTCGATTCGCAGAACCTAGCCTTCTACGACCCGCTGCGCGGCTGCTACGTCGCATATCACCGCGACTCCATCTACCCCGGCGGTGTGCGCTTTCGCCAGATCATGACCTGTACCTCAACGGACTTCCGCCGCTGGACGAAGCCGCAATTACTCGACTTCGGCGGCGCACCCCTTGAGCACCTCTACACGAACGCGGTGACGCCCTACTACCGGGCACCGCACATCTACATGGGCTTCCCAAAGCGCCTGTTGCCAGATCGCCGCCTGTCCAGCAACCGGGCCAGCGGCGTATCGGACGGCGTGTACATGACCAGCCGCGACGGCCTGCACTTCAAGCGCTGGGACGCGGCCTTCGTGCGGCCCGGCCTGCAGCCGGAGCGCTGGGAAACCCGCAACAACATGACGGCTTGGGGCATTCTGGAGACAGCCAACGACCTTCCCGCGGCGCCGAAGGAACTGTCGATTTTCAACAGCGAGGGATACTACGGCGGCGAGGTCTCCCGGCTGCGGCGCTTCACGCTCCGCGTGGACGGCTTCGTGTCCGCCAACGCGCCGCTGAAGGGGGGCGAACTGACCACGCGGCCCTTCACCTTCGCCGGCGGCACTCTGAGCCTGAACGTAGGCACTTCCGCTGCCGGCTCGGTGCGCGTCGAGATTCAGGATGGCGACGGCAAAGCACTGAAGGGGTACACCCTGCACGACTGCGATGAGATCTACGGCGACTACCTAGACCTCATGGTCACTTGGAAGGGCCAGGCCGATGTCCGCAGCCTGGCCGGCAAACCGATCCGCCTGCGCTTCGCCCTCAGCGACGCTGACTTGTACAGCCTGCAGTTCGTGCCCCTGCCCGCCTGAGAGAGGGACAATCTAATGCCCAGCATGATGCCGCGGGCGTCCAGAACTCTCTAGCGGAAGATCAGTTTTTAAATTCAAGGATACTGATAACCTTCATTGTTAATGTTAAATGGCCAGATCTTCAACATAAGTCTGAGTCGAACGAGGTCCTCTTTGTTCAATTCTCCTATATCCAGTTCTCTTTTTAACGATGGATCGTCAAAATTCAACCTTTTACTCGCCGCCAAAAACCCTTCTTTAAGAATGATGTGGGTCAGATGGCTTGCGATTAAATAATATCCTTCATTTGAAGGATGCAGGTGTTCAACAATCATTGGTTTGCCAATCACACTCTTGGGATCGCAATTTTGGAATACGGTTTCAAGGTCTGCTAATATGATGTCTGTTTCCTTAGCAACACTTTTTATCGTTTCGTTTATCTCTGATGAAGCTCTGATCGGTAAAATATCCAAGTCTCTTGCTATTGTGAAGGATCGTTTAGCTTTATCTTGATGTCCTTGGGCAAGGTAAACATGACCTAGATCAAAATGAGTTTGGGCATGATCTGGGAAAAGTTCAATTGCTGTCTGGTAGATGCGTTCCGCCTCTTCTAGATGACTTTGTTCAAATGCAGCCTTGCCATTCTCTAACAACTGTTGCCATTGGGTAACGTCGAGGGAAGATGGCGGCGGTTCTGAGTCAAATGGGCACCAATCTCGAAGATTGGCAACGATCGTCCCTAAAACCACAGGGATTTGATGACGCTTTGCAATAGAGATAATTTCGCGGAGATTTCCCCTGAAATTCTCAATGGCTTGCTCCCGTAGAGGATGATGAGGGGCAAGGGAACTGTTTACCATCATTCTATATGGCGATCGTTCCTTTTCAAATTGATTAGAAGGTGCTCCTAACTTTGAGTAAAAGTTGTTTGCTAGCTGAAATATCTTAATCTCGCGTAATCGCAAAATTAGATTGATTGCGTTACGAGACGTGCCCAATGCCACATTCGATGCTGCACCGTATGGTCCATAAATTTCGTTATGTCCCATATAAATGATCAAAAGATCGGGATCGTACTGAGGAAGTTTTTTTGTAATGTCGAGGACCTGGTAACTATTAAAAGTATCTATTCCTAAGTTAACCACTTCTACCGTCTTATCCACTTTGGCACGTTTTAATAATTCGTGAAGTAGCATAGGAAACGGCCCTCTTGTCGTTGAACCCCCAAGACAAAAGATGCGAAAATCCTTTTCGGATTTCTGCTGTTTCATGCTTACCTTGGGAATTAGCTGTTTAAGCATGGGATTATTAATTGAATAATACTTTCGGTACAACTCCTGATTAAGTTGGTACGTGAAAGAAGAGCTTTGAGGGATAAATAGCCTGTCATCAAGGCCGTAATCAGTATGCCGCAAATAGATCTCTAGTCCTATAAGCAGTAGAAAGGGGGTAATAACCAAAAGGATGTCAATGAATATGGTAGTTTTTCTAGACCACTTAATGGTTTGCCCTGTTTGTGCCTGCATCATCTACACCTTACTAAGGAACTACCCAAGTGAGGAGGCAGCAGCGACCGAGCTTCGCCCTCCACCGCCGTGTTGACGGATAGATCGACCCGTGATGTCTCCAAACGTGCCGGCGGGCGGGACGAGATTGTAGGCCCCGCCCATCTCGCAGATAGAGATGCTGCACGAGAAGTACCCAGGCCCGGTTCGCCATCTCATGTTCTGCGCTCCTACGTAAGATACCCTAGGTCCGGTTAAATGGATACCCCGATAGTGTTTATAACGCCTCGTAGCAATACGCTCTACAGGGGACGCTTCGAGGACATCACCCGGTCGGCTTCGAGGAACCGACCCTAGGCAAACTCTGGGCAAACTGGGGGTAAACCCCAACGAAGCATAGCTGCCGAGGTCCGACGTGAGGACAGGCCCGGTCAGCGGGGTGGATTTGGGGCATCAACATGCTGGAAGTTTTTCTTGGACTTCCGGGCAAATTTCCTCATATTAACGCTCATTGCTTCATTGTTTCAATAAATAGATAAACGCAGGTCATTCATCCATAAGACCGTAAGCTATTTATTTACAGCAACTAATAAAAACAGCGGCGAGAGCTAATTTGCACAAAACCACCAGTTCTCGTTTGCTCTCGTTCGCTGAGCGAATGGCGCGCTGAAAGGAGGTGTTTAAAAGCAAAACCCGCATTTCAGGAATCAACGCAGTAGCAGCAGTCATCATCTCCCAGATGAAAGGAGAAGCAACAGTGAAGAGGATTATCGTTATAGCTACCGTTTTGGGCCTCGTTCTCGCCTCCTTTACCCCGAGTTCGGCCCACCAGCGGACAGACCGGAACTGGGCGGCGGTACAGGTGCCCATCGACGTCGATGGAATCAGGGACGTCGTGATGGACGGTGATCTCAGCGATTGGGACAACGTACCGTCTGTCTTCTGGGTAACCCAAGATGACTTGGTCGAGGTCGTCACGGGCACCCAAGGCGACCCGGATCCGGGCAACCTCGCCGAGCGCATCATCGTCGGCTGGCACCCAGAGACCAACCTTGTGTACGTCATGGAGGAAAGGTTCGACGACGTCTGGTACGGCACCCTCGACGACACTAACGACAAACTCGAGCTCGTGCTTGATGCCGACCACAGCGGCGGACAGTTCCAAGGCGTGGAATCTATCGACCTAGATCCGGCGCGATGGGCCGGGGCCACCGCGCAGGACTGGCAGCAGTCGCTCAATAACGCGGACAACAACCTGTGGTTGTGGGGCGGCGGAGTATGGGCTTCCGTGGAGCCTTACGCCGGCATCAGATGGGACGTTGAGGGCGAGGCCGGTGGACCCGCCACCCTCTATCAGGAGAGTTGGTTCACCACCTTCGACGACCTGCCTGCCAGTTCGACCGGTTCCGACGATCCCGACCTGATTATCCACGACTTGGAGGAAGGCCAGGTCATGGGCATCGGCATGGCCATTCAGGACGATGACAACGGCCCGGGCAATTCGTACAACGGCTACTGGGTCTCCACGGGCGACATCAACATGTACTTCCACGCCGACTCCCTAGTGGACTACGTGCTACTTGGTTTTGACGCAAACAACTGGGTGTCCGACACCGACGCCACAGCGGTCGAGGACGATAGCTGGGGCCGCATTAAGGCGGGCTTCTCCAAATAGGAGAAAGGTCGGCTATAAGGACCCAGGACGGCTGTTGTTGAAGGGGGGGCGAGATCGTTGATCCTCGCCCCCCCTTTTTTCGGCACTCAACGGCGTTTCCGACACGAGCGGAGCGCAAGCTCGGGAGCGAGATAAGGAGAAAGAAGTATTGCTGAACTCGACAAGAACCCGAGTGCCGCGCAGCGTAGGTAGGCACCGCGAGCGGGGATGGGTCGGCGCTCAACGGCTAGCGGCCCCCCTCCGCACGGCACTCGTCTGTTCCGCGTTGACGTTGTCGGCGGCATGTCTGTGCTGGGGACAGGAGGGGTACTCCCTGGGTTCAGGCAGAGTGGTCGTCGATTCTAGGGCGCATTGGGAACACTGGCACTCCGCTGCCAACACGGTCCAGATCGGCGATGAGGGAGTGAAACCCGCCTTCATCCGCAAGCACACGGGACTGCAAATAGAAGATGAAGAAGTCGTGGTTCCAGGCATCAACGCCGTCCTCAATGCCGTCGATTTCGGCGGCGGTGTGTTGAATGCCGGGTCTAATCGCTCGGGCGGCATCGACCTCATGGATGGCAGGATGGACACCTTCTGGGAACCGGACCCCTCCGACCTGTTGCAGGACTGGTGGGTGCAGATCGATCTGGGGCGGACGGTATCGGCCACCAAGATCGTCCTCAAGTTTGTCGGTGAAGAGCTGGGAGACCCTTTTCTGCAGTTCAAGGTGATCACTTCACAGGGACAGAAAACGCTCGGTCAGCTCCTTTTCCGGACGCGCTTCACCACGGACGGCCCGAACAAGAACGAGCGGGTTTTCGAGATCGACCTGACCGGACAGCTACCGACGAAGTGGCCCGATGCACTGGGCGACTTCACCGGCGACGTCATCCAATACGTCGGGGTGGGGATCACGGACAGCGACTTCGGCAGGGCGAGGCAGGTTTCTCAGTCCGAATACGATAGTTTGCCAGCCGATCAACAGGGAGAGATAGAGTACTTCCGGCGAGAAGTGTCGGGGACGGTGAGGTTGCTGGATGGGAAAGAGGATTGGGAAGCTCTGGCGGGCACCGAGCGGCAGGGGCCGGTGGTTTACTACCGCCGCGAAATACCCAGGCTGGCCGAGATCGAGGTCTGGACCATCGGCGACAACATCGGCACGGGCGTACTGGAGCGGGGCGGCAGGGTGACCGCCCGGGAGAATGTCAACAAGGGGGCGGCCGTGGTAGATGGGGACCTCTTCGGCGAGGTCGTGTTCTGGTCTGCCAACGGGAGTTACGATCCCAACAGGTTGCCGATTGCGGATCCGCGGGATGCGGAGCGCTCGATGTTCATAGATCTCGGAGGCTCCTACTTTGTGGACAATATCAGAATACTCCACGCCCTCCCCAACCCACCTCCGTTCAGAGCCTACCGCATTCAACTCTCGGACGGCTCCACCAATGCCGGCGGCGAACTAGCCTGGAAGACGGTGGGGTCGCTCAGCGACATCGTGCGGGGGCAGAACTTCCACGACTTCAAGTTCCCGCTCACGAAGGTTGAGCATTTTGCCTTTACCTATAGGCTCCACGACCGCTCTACGTACGAGCCCGGGCAAGGGAGCCACGGGGTGTCGGAGGTCCAGTTTTTCGGGGAAGGATTCCTGCCGGAGTCGCAGATCTCGTCCGAGTTCGGAGGGGAGGCCCCGTTCATAGAGGTGGCGCGGACCCCTCAGAACTTGGCTACCATCGAGTGGGAGGCCGATGTGCCGCCGGGTACGGAGCTGATCTTGCAAACCCGGACCGGCGATACGGTCGAGAGCATAACCCGCTACTACAAGAAGAACGGGGATTTGTATCCGGGCACCGAAGAGGAGGCGGCCGAGGCCTGGGAGACGGACAAAAAGTTCTTCGGGGATGCTTCGGTAGGGCCGGTCTTAACCGAGACGCGCCCGGGCAATGACTGGAGCGGCTGGAGTCAGCCCTACTTCGATTCAGGCGCAAAAATTACCTCGCCCAGTCCCAGACGGTTCGTCGCCATCAGGGCGATCTTCCTGACGGAAGACCCCAAGGCGGCGGCCACGCTGCGTTCGGTGGTGCTGAACTTCGTGACGCCGGTGGCCGGCGCGATCGTGGGCGAGATACTGCCCTCGCGCCTGGAGGAGATCGGCACGAAGCAGCAAATGTCGTATTTCATCCGCCCGACCTTCGACGCGGGCAGCGGGGGGTTCGACGAGATCCTCATTGAGGGACCCGAGGGCGTCGACATGACGCTGAAACAGGTGCATGTCGACGTGACGGGGCAGGACGCCGTAACGTATACAGCCGAGAGCGAGGGGTTCGAGGTGGTGATGGAGACGGATTCGCTGTGGGTGCGTCTGCCGGCCCCGATCAAGACGATAAGGGGATCCGCGCTGGTGGAGCTCCAGTTCGAGGCGACCATATTCGGGTTCAACACGTTTTTCATCGGTTCCATGGGGCACTCGCAGTTCGAGAACTCGTGGCAGCGGGTAGACGACGGCGATGCCAACGGGGTTGTGGACAGCGAGACGACGGTGGTGTTGGCACTGGAGCGCGGCGAGTTGCTAGGGGATCTACAGGTCGATCGCGTTTTCACGCCCAATGGCGACGGCGTCAACGACGAGCTGGAGGTCCGTTTTTCGCTGATGCGGGTGCTCAGTTCAGCGCCGGTCCAAGTGGACGTGTACGATCTGGCCGGCCGGCCGGTGGCGCGTATAGCCGAGACGACCATAACGGCAGGCCGTCATACGGTGGCGTGGACGGGCGTCGACCAATCGGGAGCGGTCGTACCACCGGGGATCTATCTGATGCACATCGACCTAAAAGTGGATTCGACGTCGAAAAAGAAAACCTCGATCCACCGATTGGTGCGCGTCGCCTACTAGTTTCCGCGACAGGACACCAAGGAGCCTGGGTTCAGCAAGTGATAACTGGAACATTACCTCATAGAACAGTGGCCCTGCCCGTTCTGTCCGTAGCTCTCCTCGGACTTGCGGCGGCAGGCAATGGAGAGACGATCGTCTTCGGAGGTGGCCCGGGTTCCCGCGCCTGGGATCAGGCACATTCTGACATAGCGGTCATCGATTTCGCAGCCAACCCCGGTTCCATTCAACCTTTACAGAACGATCCTGAAGACAATATCTCCCTGAAGTTGATCGAAAGGGGGGGGCAAATAACGTCGCCAAATGCACGCACGGTCCTCGAAGTCACCCAGAGTGAATTCGAGGACTTGTTGGACAACATGGTGGACGGCAGGAACACGGCCTTTGAAATCAAGATCCCGTCGGCCACAGGGATCATACTGAGATTTGATCTGGGCGAGCGTTTCGGAATCAACAGGATCAGGTTTTACCCCCGCGAAGGGTTCGAGGAGTTTTTTCTAAAAGGGTACGAGGTATCGCTGAACGACGGCAGCGAGGCGCAGAAGACCCTCTCCGGTAATCCCGATCTCAGGCTCTTCAGGGCCGTCGAGCGCAATGATGACCCGGTCGTCGACATGGATGTGCCGCTGCAGTTCGTGCGTTTTATAGAGGTGAAACAGCTCGTTCGGGGGGAATGGGAGATCGACGAGTTCGAGGTCTTCGGCGAAGGGTTCGTATCGGCTGCTGCGTACACCTCGAAGGTGTTCGACGAAGGTCGGCCGGCCGTCTTTGGCAGTATAATGTGGGCAAAGAAGACGATAGGAGAGCCTACCAAAGTATCTGCTACCGTATCCACCCGGAGCGGCAGTACGCCGGACCCGAGCGATAGCCTAAAGTGGAGCGGATGGTCTCGTCCCTATCCGGCCAGCGTCCGCACGCAGATCGCATCACCTGCACCTCGCCAGTACTGGCAGTTTCGCGTTCTGTTCCAGAGCAGCGACATCCTTTCGGCAGCGACGGTCGATTCGATCGCCGTGGAGGTCTCGCCAGCACTGGCCGATTCCGTGGTAGGGGAGGTGTGGCCCCAAGACGCCGTGATCGGGCAGACGACCGAGCTGACCTACTGGGTACGCTGCTACAACAGCAGTGGCTTCGACCGGCTCGACATCGAGACGCAGGCACCAGTGGAGGTCATCCGATCCGTCCAGATCGACGGGACCGACGTGGCGTGGGACAAGGAGGACATCGAAGAAGAAAACGGCGACATCGGCGGCGTCCGAATCAGCTTCCCGAGGATCACCGGCGACGACCGGCTGCTGCGCGTCGTGTTCGAGAGCATCGCGCTGCACTACAACACCGTCTTCGTCGGCCGGGTCTTCGATACCCAGAGACCGCAGAACCTGCCGCAGACGCTCGTCCCGGGAGACGTGGACGCCGACCCCGTCGCCGTGGGCGACGACCTGTCGGTCACCACCCGGGTCGCCGGCAACCGCATCTACTTCCTCGAGGCTGCCCCGGCTCCGTTTACGCCCAATGGCGATGGAGTGAACGACCAAGCCATTGTCACCTACGATATCGTTAACCTGACGAGCAGTACTCTGGTGTCGGTACAAGTCTACGACCTCGCCGGCCACCGCAAAAGGGTGCTCTACTCCGACCTCGACATCAGTGGAAGATATCAGAGAATCTGGGACGGCGCGGACAACAACGGACAAATGCTATCGCCGGGAGTCTACCTCGTGCGCGTGGAAGTCGCTGCAGATACAGGTAAGGAAAGCAAGACTGCGATCTTGCCTTTGGTCTATTGATTTTTCGCGAAAGGTAAGGGGGAGTCACATGGTGACCGGTCATAGAGTCAGAGGTGCGATGCGCCTAGCCGGTACGCTGGCCACGTGGTGCATCATCGTCTCGGTAATCCTGCTGTACAGTACTCGCTCGGAAGCCCAAGGTCCCGATCGAGATCGGATAACGGGGTTTCGCCGCGGCGGCGAGCTCACGTTCGAACCGACCGGGCCCGGCGTCCTATTCGGTGCGCTAGACCCGGCGGTCAAGAAGTGGTACGTTCCACAGGAGCTGTTTCGCGAATATCAGTGGAAGCAGTGGGAGTACAGCAACTACGCGAGAGACCACTACCAGCGCTATGTAACGACCAATCTCGAGGGGGACTACTTCTACGACATCTACGGTTCGTACATCACCAGAGGATGGCTGATCTACGACTGGAGCCAGACCCAGCCCCAGCAGGGGGGAAGCAACCTGTTCAAGACCGAACGGTTCCAACAGTGGTTCAGCAATCTGGTCATAGCCTCCGATCAGAAGGGACAGCACAATCTGGCCATCACCATAGGGGACGAGATTCGGTCAACCCTGACCCCGATGACCTTCTCCAAGCCGGCGTTCGATGGCATCCAGATCGACTATCAGTCCGACAAGTACGAGGCCACGGCTCTCCTCTCGCGGATCAGCTCGCTGGGTGCCGCCGGCCCGCGAAGCCCCAGTAACCAGACGACGAGCACGACGACCCTGACCGGCGGACGCGCGACGACCCAGATTGGAGATTATCTCAGACTCGGTGCCAACTACGTGAGCGCCCACAACTCCTCCCAACTCATCGACGCCTTCGAGGGCAGCCCGCGAAGCGGTTCGATCGTCTCCAGTCAGAATGCGGAGAACGTCGCCCAAGTCTTCGTGCGTCTCTCGGACGACTCGCCCGAGGACAACGAAGGCGGCGCCGCGCTGTTTGCGTGGGACCTGATCATAGAGGCCGACGTCGAAACGATCGATGCGAGGGGGGATGTGCGTTTCGACAGGGAGACCGTCCGGGCCAGCGAAGTCGGGCTGATTCCCGCGCCCCAAGGCGGCTTTCAGAAGCTGGGGTTCTGGGAGGCGAACGGCTCCGAGCAGATCGAATTGGTCTACGACTTCTCGGTGGGGACGTACACGGGCCCGGATCCGTCAGAGATAAGAAAGGTGACATTCGAGTTGGTAGTCGCCAACGACTACCGGATCGAGATAACCTCGGACCGCCAGTTCGACAGGCAGTTGGCCAACGTCTATCTGCTGGCTGCTAGGGCCGCTGAAAACGTCAAAGATGGCTCCAACCTGACCATCCTGAAGATCCCGTATGGTCTGCCGACGGCTACCGAGCTATTCGGGTTCACGCTGGAGGCAACCCGCGTCTGGGGATTCAACCTATATGGGGAATGGGATCGCAGCATCAGTTATAGGAAGTACCCCAACAGGGCGCATACCGAGCACCTAGGGACCTCCGACGAAGGCGATGGCTGGATGTTGAACTTGTCGAAGATCGCCCATCCGTTCTTCTTCTTCGGCGAAGCCTATAGCATGGCCCACAACTACAACACCAGCACCATCTTGGCCAGGGGCGAGACCAACATAGACTACGCAGACAAGGGGAGGTTCTTCTATGAACTCGTCGACGACAACGACGATCAGGACCGATTCCCCGACTGGCAGAGGATATTCCAAAACATAGACACCGAGGTGTTTCCCGGGTACGACGAAAACCTCGACTTCATATCCGATTTTAACCAGAACGACAGCGAAGATCTGCCCAATCTCGTCCCGGACTACGACGAGCCGTTCTTGAGATACGGAACAGACCGGCCGGAGTACCTGTTCGGATTGGATATGAACAACAATACTTGGGTAGATCGGTTCGAAAACGACGACGAGCCGGATTTTCCCTATCCGAGGGACCACCGAGGGTACAACATCTACGGCGGCGTCGACCTGCTGCCGGGCATCAGGCTGATCGTCGGACGAACGGATGAGAGACTGATTGCCGGCGACGGGGAGAACACGACGAACTACGTGCTCTTCACCCTCGAACGGGACTATCCGGGTCTTGGCAGGTTGAAAATCTACGAGAACTTCAGAATCGCCAAGGACACCATCGAGAACGATCTTCGCCAGTGGAGCGAGTTCGAGCGGCGGAACGTTCCAACCATCGATCCTTTGGCGGCTCAGGACACGTGGATAAACTCCACGTTCCTGAGCTTCAAGTACACCAAGATCGAGGATGTGAATTTCGTGAGTAAGTTCAAATACGATCGCTGGCACCAGAACGAACGACAGCCCGATCTGCGCGAGGACTACACTTTCTTCGGTCTCATCAACAAGGTGGACCTCGAGCGCAAGGTCGCCAATGTCGATCTCATGCCGAGAATAAAGAATGAGCTTAGGCTCGAGTCCCCGGCCCTGAGATCCGATCCCAAGCGCCGGGAAAACGCGGTGCAACTCTCCCTGCTGGCGCGCTGGCCGGTGTTTTCCTCTTCCTCCATGCAGGCCGGTGTGGAGTACACGATCTTCAACCAACTGCGCCAATCCGAGACCGCGGTCAAGGAGGGACTGATCGACGATTTCGGTGAAATCGTCGGAGCGATACAGTTCTCGAACAACACCAGTTACCTAGGTTACCGCTTGGAGACGAAGATGGGTATGAGATTGACGAGAAGAGCGATAGATGACAAGTCCAAGACGGGCAGAGTGACCTTTGCCACGGTGTACGCCGGTCTAGATTAGGGCACCAACGCGAGCTTGAGTGGAGGTACGCGATGCGCGTTTTTTCTCTTTCCTGCGGAACGCTAATCAGTCTAGCACTCCTTTTAATTTTTACCGGCTGCGGACCGCAGGATGAAAATCCCACGGTCGCCGAGGTTGGCGACCAGACGATTACTGTACGGGACGTGCGAGGTTTCCTCGCCAAACTGCCCGAGCACACCAAGGGCGAAGAGGCCGGGAAGGAGCAGTTGAGGGTCCATCTGCAGACCATGATCGACACGGAACTGCTGCTGATGGAAGCCCGAAGCCAAGGTTTCGATAGGAGTTCGGCCTACCTGACCAAGATGAACCGGATCAGGAAGGCCAAGCTCGTCGATGAATACGAGCGCAGAACGATCGAGGCTACGGTAGAAGACGGTGAAGTAGAAGAGTACATAGACCAAGAGGGGCTCGCCCGCGCCATCAGACTGGGAGAAATCGTGGTCGCCGACCTTGAGACGGCGGAGAAGGCCGCCAAACAGATCGAGGCCGGGGCGAGCTTCGCCGACGTCGCGCACAAGCTGTCGATGAACGAAGAGACCGCTGCCCGGGGCGGAGACACCGGCCGGTTCGCCACCAAGGCCGACATCATTCCCGTCATCGCCGAGAAGTTGTTCGGGCTCACGGAAGGATCGGTGTCAGACCCTGTCCGAATCGGCAACCGATACATCGTCTTCAAGATCCTCGATGAGATGACCGCTCAACTCAATCTGCGGCAGCGGACGAGAATCGCGAAAGAATTCGAACGAAAGAAGCGCGGAATCGCGAAGGCCAAACTGGTAGCGGAATTGAGGGATAGATACCGCCTCGAGCCGGTCCGAGACGCCATAGCCGCTGTCGTCGAGGCACTGCGCACCGGTGCGGTGGACGTCGGCCCGGCCCCATCTGCGATCGCACTCTACCAGTACGATGGCGGAGAGATCACAGCCGCCGACCTCATTGGCGCGACCAAAAGCCGCAAGGGCAGTATCCTGGAGACATTCCGCGACGCCGAGCAGGTGATCTCCTTCGCCGAGCAGTACATCGTCCCGGACGTGATGATTCAGGAGGCAGCTAGGCGCCAAGGGATCGATCGCGAAGAGATGGTGGCCCGATGGCTCGAAGAGCAGGGAAAGCAGTTGCTGGTACGGGGCCTCAGGTCCAAGGTATTAAAGGAGAGAGTGACTATCGCGGAAGACGACCTGCGCCAGTACTACGAGGCCAACGCCGAGAGATTCCTGCATCCCGAACAGACCGAGGTACAGGAGATCCTCGTAAGAACAGAAATGGAAGCACTGCGGTTGAAAGGGATGATCGAGGACGGTGCCGCTTTTGGCGATCTGGCGAAGAGACATTCGATTCGCTCGCTCGAAGTGCGCGATGACGAGGGTCGATTCCACGTGCATCGTTACGAATCGCCCCAGTTCGGCGGTTTCGTGGAAGCTGCGGTCGAGGCCCAAATCGGCGAGCTCACCGGACCGGTCGAGGTGCAGGAGGGCTACTCCATCTTCAAAGTGCTCTCCCGGGAACGCAAGCGCGAGACCTTCGCCGAAGCTGAGATGAGGGTCCGATCTCAGCTCAGACGCGAGAGGCACCGGAACGCGTTCAATGAATACATGGAGGAACTGCACAGCCGCTACGAGTCAGAGGTGTCAATCCACGAGCACAGGCTCGAGGCAGCGTTTGCCGTGCGGTAGAGGTCCTGTGTACTGGCCACAACTCAACCTATTAAAAAGCCTGTGTGCCTGAGATATATAGTATAGCCGCGGATGTTAATGGGTTGAGTGGGACGGAGAGATGCCAAAAAACAACGTTTACCTTCCAGAATCCATTGAGGTCTAACTATGGGCATTGACACTTACACCGTGAACCACTGGAACGAGGCGACGCACGTACACCAGCCATCGATCCTCACCATAGAGCAGGACTTCACCTTCGACGCGCTCGGGTTCGTCGTGCTACCACAACTCCTCAGCCAAGCCGAGCTGTCCGCGTGCCGCGACAGCGGCGATGGGCTGGGCGATCTCTGCAGCGAGGCCGGTGCCATCGGACGCTATGTGCGCGAGTTGTGCGGCGACGGCTTTCGCCAAGACGGCCCGGCGAGGCATGTCTCTGCCGCCGCAGGAGGGTACGACGAGGCCTCGCTGCGACTGGAAGGCGGGGTGCATACGCTGGACCGGGCGTACATCAACCTGGCGGGGTGGAATGGCCGCAACGCCGACGGAACTCAGCTCCAGCGGGCCGGCGGCGCCTGGGAAGAGGTCCGCATCCGGCAGTGCCAAGGGCTGGTGGTGGCCATCGCCCTCGCGGACTCCGCAGAAGGCAAGTGCCCGCTGGTGGTCGTGCCCTCCTCGCACAAAAGCGGACTGCCGGCCCCACCGCTTCCATCCTCCAGCCGCTTCGCCGAGCGCCCGGCTCTGGCGGCGGGCGACGTGCTGCTGTGCGCCGCCAGCACACTGCACGGGGTTTGCCCGCAGGGCGACGGAGGCGAGCTACTCGTGGTAAATTTCATTTCGCGCACGGCTCGGCCACAGGGGCCACCTGACCAGCCGGACAAGCAGCCCCTGCCCGCATGGGCGGAAGGGCTGGGCGAGGCCGAGCAAACCGTGCTGGCGGGCGGCGACTCGCGTCGCCTGCTCCTATCGGACGGCACGACCACCTGGCTCACCTCGGCCGCCGATGCCGACGCGGCGCAGAGGGCCTCCTCTGCCCTCAAGTTCGAACGCCGAGATGATCATGCCGAGCGCTGGGCGTTTGACACCCAGGGCTTCCTGTTGGTCGAGGGCGTCATGGACGACGATTGGGTCAATGCGGCCGTGGCGGGCATCGACGCCAACCTCAATCACCTAGTGTACCGGGGCGTAGGCGACAAGCTTGACGGGGACGTGACGCTTGCCGACATCCCTGGGGCGCCGACGATATCGGGCACGGGCCGGCCGGACCTGAAGGACTTGTTTCAGCTACCGGCGCCGCACAATGCGCCTTTCCTCAAAATGCTGGCGCACCCGGCCGTCATCCAGCGCCTGAACTGGATGATTGGACCAGGGTACAGGGTAACTCAGAACACGGCCTTGTGCCACGTCAAAGGCTCAAGCGGGCAAATGCTGCACTCGGGAAACGCCAACCCGACCGGCATCGGCAAGCACTACGAGATGGTAAACGGGCGCGTACACACGAGGTCGGGCATCAACGTCGCCTGGCAGCTCAACGACGTCGGGCCCGACGATGGCGGATTTGTCGTAGTGCCGGGCAGTCACAAATCGTGCTACCCCTTGCCGCATTCGGTGCGGGTCTGCAACGAGCGCACGCCGATCCGCCACATTCCAATGCGTCGCGGGTCTGTTCTCTTCTTTTTGGGAGGGACGGTCTGTCACGGGGCGTACCGCTGGGAGGCCGAGTCACCGAGGCGGACAGCGCTCTTCACGTACGGGCACGACGGCCGGCACCCTTTTGCATGGCCCTCAAGCAAACTGTGAGCTCCTAGCACCCAATGCCCGTCTGCCCCCGCGTCACTGGCTCGACTGAACGATTCCGCTTCCCTCGCGAATCACCAGAACCCTGTTGGAGGCCAGACCTTCAAAGCACTCAACTAGACCGCTCGGCCAGAATACCTCCAGCCGGGCTACAGTAATGCACTCGCCCAAGCCGAAGTGGACCCTCGAGTCGTTCTGCGATAGATAGCTCGAGCCACTCCGCACCTCACCCACTTGAGTCACGTCCCCGCAGCGGAGTTTTACCCGAGTGCCTATGCCGTCCCTGTTGCTCTTTGTGCCTTCCGTCTGGACTATCAGATAGTTGTTGCTATCGCCCCCGTCGTTGCGCAGCAGCGTCGGGAGATCGTTGAGCTCCAGAACGAATATGTCGAGGTCGCCATCCCCATCGTAATCCCCGAAAGAAGCACCCCTGCTTACCTTCTCGATCTGCAGTCCCGCGCCCGAGATCAGGGACACTTCGGCAAAGGTCCCATCCCCCATATTCTCGAATAGCTGATTTGTCTGGGCATAGCTAACTCCCAAGTTTGCCCTGTCGACCTGCGGATAGACATGGCCGTTGGCGACGAAGAGATCCTTGTCGCCGTCGTTGTCGTAATCGAAGAACTCGGTGCCCCAGGCGAGGAACTGGAAGCTGGCCAACCCCACTCCCGCATCGAAAGTGAGATCCGAGAAAAACCGCCCTTCGTCGTTGTGATACAGGGTGTTCGTCTCTTCCCAGAAGTTGGTGACCAGTATGTCCAGATACGCGTCGTTGTCGTAGTCCCCGAAGGCGATACCCATGCATCCCTGTGACTGGCCGCCCTCGCCGTATGCCGCACCCTTCATCCAGGCCACGTCGGTAAAGGTCCCGTCGCCCCTGTTTTCGTAGAGATAGTTGGGCCCCGTATCGTTGGCCACGTAAATATCCGAATCGCCGTCATTGTCGTAGTCTCCCGCCACGACACCGAGTCCGTACAGCAGGTCGCGATCCACAAGACCGGCTACGGCAGTCGCATCGGAAAAGACGCCCTCGCCTTCGTTGCGGTAGAATACGTCCCCCTCCCCCCGCATCCCATGCGGTCCGAAATGGACGGTCAACCCCCGCCACTCGTGTCTCCTGTCGGGAGTGGTTTCCATGAAGTGATCGAAATCGACGTAGTTCGCCACGTACAGGTCGAGATCGCCATCGCGGTCGTAGTCGAAGAAAGCACATCCGGTGCTGAATGCCTCATCTCCTAAGACTCCGGCACGCTGCGCGACGTCGGCAAAGGCTCCATCTCCCCGATTTTCGTACAGCGCATTGCTGCCGTAGTTGGTCACGTAGAGGTCTCCATCCCCGTCGTTGTCGTAATCGGCGACGGCGCAGCCCATTCCCCAACCGGTGTCCCCGAGGCCCGATTCTTCTGTGGGGTTTGAAAACGTCGCGCCCTCGTTGCGGTAGAGGGCATTGCGCGGACGATCCCGGCCGGGAAAGCCGCCCACTCTCGACCCGTTCAGCACGTACAGATCCAGGTCCCCGTCTCGATCGTAGTCGAAGAAGGCCGACCCCCCTATGAAGGCATCAACCACGTACTGCTGTTCGCCATCACCGGAGACGTTCATCAAGGAGACGCCAACCTCTGCCGCGACATCGACAAACTGCACGCGGGCACCGAGCGCGAGCCCGTCGTCGGCCTGCGAGCGGCCACAGGGGGAAATCGAGATTAGAAAATAGAGCCCGGCGGTGTAGAGGCGAGATCGGCGAGCCATCCGGTGTCGGCTCATGGTCCCGGCTCCAGACGGCGAGCGATCTCGAACTGCTCATCCGCTTCGTGGTACCTGCCCGTTTTCAGATAGGCGTCGCCGAGACGGCGATGGTATTCGGCATTGGCCGGGTCGAGAGCAATGGCGAGCTTGTACTCACTGATGGCGCTGATGTCCCGTCCCTGTCTGGAGTACTGCACAGCGAGCTCGAAGTGAAACTGCGGATTGTCGGGGACTAGGACGACGCGGCGTTCGAGTTCGGCGATGTTGCCTTCGCGCTGCTTCCGGAATATCTGCATCGCCCTCTCGCCCTCTGCGCGATTCCCTTGCTTGAAATAGGCATTGGCAAGACCGAAATGCGCTTCTGTGTTGAAGTAGTCGAGCGCGATGGCCCTATCATACTCCGCAATCGCCTCTTCGGCCCTTCCGGTCCGGTCGTACACAGATCCTAGGGCGTAGTGGAAGAGAGTGTTGTCCGGCTCGCGCTCAATTGCCTGCCTGTACTGGTCGATAGCCCCTTCGTATTTCCTGTTTCTGGAGTAAATCATACCGAGGCGATAGCGCGTGTACCCAAGGTCGGGATCCACCGTCAGGGTCTTTCCGTACTGCGCCGCGGCTTTTTCGTACTTGCGCTGCCGCTCATAGGCCATGCCGAGGTTGTGCTGGAACCAGCCGTTGTCGGGGGCCAGCGCAACCGCCTTGCGGTGTTCCTCCACGGCGGCCGCGAGTTTGTCCTGGTCTGCCATTGTCGCTCCCAAGGGCACGTGTGACTGTTCGGTGTAGACCAGCCCCAGCTTGTCGTGTGCATCTGCACGACGGGGGTCGAGCCGCAGGGTTGCGGCAAATGAGTCTGCCGCTTCGCTCAATCTGCCGATGGCCATGTACGCATTTCCCAAGACGTAGTGGATCGACGGTTCATTCTCGTCCAGCTTTGCAGCCCGCTGCAGTTCTGCTATCGCTTTAGCGTATTTCTGTTCTCGAAGATAGATGGCTCCAAGTCGATAGCGAGAGGGGCCGTAGTCGGGCTTGAGCCGGAGCACCGTCTTGAAGTGCTCCGCCGCCTCTGTCGGTTCTCCCTCCTGCGAGTAGATCATGCCGAGCCCGTGATGAGCAGGGAAGTATGTCGGCTCGGATGCGATCACTCTTTCGTAGGCATCCTTCGCTTTTTCGCGATCTTGGCGGATCAGGAAGATCTTTCCCAGCTTGTAGAGAGACGGCGCGTAGTCGGGGTCGATCTCCAGTACTCTCTCGAATTCTACCTCTGCCTCTCGAAATCTGTTCTGCAGAGCATAGATGAAACCGAGGCCGTCGCGCGGGCGGATGTCGGTCGAGTCCATCGCGATCGCTTTCCTGTATTCCCGCTCGGCACTCTGGAAGTCACCGCTCTGCACATGGCGCAGACCGAGTCTGTAGTGGTGTTCACTCTGTCGGGCCAAGAGTCCGTCGGACTCCTGGCTGAGAAGCGTCTGGGGGCATACCAAGAAGCAGACGGCGAATGCCGCGCAGCCGACGACACCGCGCGCTGTCCGTCGCCAGCACCAGCATTGGCGACGCAACTTAGCACTGGTCATGCTGAAAAAACGACTGTCAATAGGCCACCGCAACGACGCCGCTGCGGGTTTCCTTCTCTAGCTGCACGTCCACCGCCAGTCGGTACAGATACAGCCCCGGCGGCACCAGCCCGTTCGAGTCATCCCGGCCATTCCACACGTGGCGGTACTCACCCACCGGATCCTCCCCTTCATACACCCGCCTCACCAACCGGCCCGACAGGTCGTAGATCTCGAGCGACACCGGCACCGCTGAGATCAACCGCAGCAGCTTGTACGATATGTTCACCACTTCATTCACCCCATCGCCGTTCGGCGTGAACGGATTCGGCGAGATCCGCGGCGAAAATACCAGCGATTCGCTCAGAGCCGTGCTCACCGACAAACGATCGCCTTCGATCTCATTGGTAGCATTGCCCGGCACGACCCGCTGCCGCACCTCATGCGGCCTAGTCGTGTCGAACACCCTGCCTGCAAACAGGGTGCCCACTTCTCTCAGCACCGGAGCGGTGAACACCACCTCTACTAGCGCACCGCTGTCCGTCGACTCCAACCGGCGCGGGAGCAGAACCTCAAACCCCAGACCGTCTTCGTGGATAGTCCACGAGAAATCCTCCTGATCGATGCCGGCTATGCGCAGCAAATCAACCGACACTACCCCTGAAGGTGTCGCGATCTCCACCCCGTCAAAACTGCTGTCGATGGACCGGATCGTCGGACTGATGTAATACGTAAATTGCGTCGCTTCGCCCACTTCGGTCTCGGTCGGGTGAATCTCCCCTACCAAGCGGCGAACCGACGGCGGGACCGACGCCTTGAACTCTATATAGTCGATCTTGCCCCCCTCTTTGACGGTGGTAGAGGCAAAATCCACTCGGATCTGGACAAACTTCCGCGGACCGGGGGATGCAATGGGGACCCCGGGATGCCCGAACGCATACGGACTCGAATAGAAGCTCCAGTGCTCCGTGTCGGGACGCACCCGGTCCTGCTCGTCTTCCGGCTTGAGGAAATCAGCCAGTTTGTCGTACTGGTGCTTGTACTCCGTCATACTCAGATCGCCGCCCCCTTGGAGAAACCTGACGATGTCCTGCTGCTCGGGGCGGGTCTCCCAGAAAATGACCGGCTGCGGGTCGGTACCGGCCCGGGTGCGAATCGCGACCTGGGCGTGAGGATCCTGCCGTCCCGACCAGCGGATCTCGCCTAGACTGGCGATGTCGTCCAATTCGATGATGTCGGATTCATAGGAGGCCTTCCTCACATACCCCCCCCCGTACAACTCGAAAGCGGCCAGCCCGATCTCCTTGGGCGTTTGCCGCAGGATCCGCAACTGCACAAAGTTGGTCGTCACGGGTCGATCGAGCATCACGCTGACTTCGGGTTCAGTATTGCCCTCTACCTCCACGACAGTTGGGAGATTCGGGACGTGTCCAACTACACCATATCTCTCGTCGCTGACACCGATGACGAATTGCTCCAAGAAGTGATCCGACCTGTCCGCCAGAGGCCGCAGTCTCACCTCCCGGATGAGGAACCGTCCCCCTAGATCGAAATGCACTCTCAACGATGCACCCGGGTCGTTACAACAGGCGGCGCGAAAGTCGAGGGTCGCTTGATCTATGGCCTTCCATGTGTGCGCCGTACTCGGATCCTGATCGACCAGCAGGTTTCCGATCGTCTGGTCGAAGTTGCTCCTACCAGCTTCCCGCTGCACTGCCACCCAGCCGTCTCTGCTCAACAGCGTTGCGGCGATATCCTCGTTTTCTGCGAAGAAATTGGGCTGCAGTACGCCCACTTGTAGCGAGTCTGGATCGAGGGCATCCTCCAACTGCGAGTTTTCCGACCAGTCGAACTCCCTGAAGTCGATGCCGATCCCCTCTAGGCTATCCTTTTCCGCCTTGGAAAAGGGCGTACCGATGCGATAGACGATCACGCCCGAAGCGTCGTGCACATTGAAAACGAGGGCAATTAAGACAAGCAGGAACATTCCCGTCGTCATCTGGCAGAAAAATTTGGCGGAAGCTGCTACCATTGAAATGCCAAGCACCCGGCGGATTGTGAATGCTAGGCGCGGCTGGCTGAACCAAGCCGTGCAAGGATACGACAAAAACCCCGACCCTTCAAATTAAACTGGTTGGCCCACTAGTGCTCTGCCAATTGACGGTAGCGAGACCTGAGCATGCGGGGGTGATCCGCGCCCTTCACTTTACCATCACTTGGTTTACTTTGACGCGCCGGGCCTTTCCCTGCGGTCCCTCGACATCCAGCGTAACCACGAACTCGCCCGGTTCCTCGTACTGGTGAATCGGGTGCTGTTCGGTGGACGATCTGCCATCGCCGAAGTCCCACGACCACGACGTGATCGCTCCGCGGGACCGATCCGTGAAGGCGACCAGGCGGCGATCCATATTGACCACCGTAAAGGAGTATTCCGCCTCAAGCGGCTTGAGGTATTCCGGTTCCAGCGGCATCAATCGGAATGCGCACAGGTTCGAGGCGTCGCTGTCCATGCGCGTCTCGTGGGAAAGGTTCCAAAACCCCTCGTATTCCGTGTGGTCCTCGTCGAAATCAAGGACCGCCCAAGACAGGGCGATCAAACTATTCTCCTCCAGCTTTGACACGGCTGCCCGCTCCGGGCCATCGTACGGAGCGTAGTCGAAGGGCGTGATCCAGAACTCCAGCACGAGCTTGCCGCTTTCCCCTTCCTCGAAATCGTACGAGTACGCGTGATTGGCGTACGGCAACCTGCCGATCCACGGCTGACACCCCCAGACGAACACCCAATCCCGTCCTTCCCCGGACGGTGTGAAGATATGGTAGTTCTGGGCATGTACGCCCTTGAACAGGAAGTGGCTTTCCCATGGATCGTCAATCTGGGGATTGGCAATGTTCGGCCCGCCGGACCGGTCCGCGTCAATGGCGATCTCGAACAAGTCACCGTATTTGTAGTACATATTCCAATAGTCGTCGTACGCCTCGTAGAGGAAATAGAGCCGGTTCAGGCCCTTGACCCAACCGACGCGCACGGTGACGTCCAAGTCTTCGCGGTCGTAGTTGGTGAAGTTCCCCATGACCGTGTCGGAAAGCTGGTCGGTTCCGTATGCGTAGCTGTCGGGTACCATCGTCCAGTCGTCGGTCTGGCCGTCAATGCGGGGAATCATGTTGGCGGGGAACTGGAAGATCTTGAATTCCGTGTCGGTTCGCTGTAGGGCCTGAGACGGTGAGATACTCAGCAGCACGGCCGCTGCGATTCCGCATGTTTGCTTGATCAATTGTTCCCCCGTAGATCGACCTATGACAGGGTCGGCAGGCTTCACTCGTGATCGGCCAACTCCGTCAACACCGCCAACACCTGGATCCGCGCCTCGTCCGCCAGCGTGCGGTCCACTTTCTCGTTCAACCAGTGAAAGCCGCCCAAGAGCTGGTCGGAGTCAATCCCGCCCCCGTGGCCCGCCGCATCACAGACACTCGCCGGCAGGTTCTCCAGCAACCGACGGGCCTCTTCTACCTTCGGGCCCGTCCTCCCTTGGGCAGACGCCTTCCGGATCGCCCGGTCCAACATGGCGAAGTACTCGTAGTCCTGCACCCCTTCCCGAGCTGCCTCGAGGTGTTTCCCGGCCGTCACCGAGTCCTCGTCGATAAACAGCGGCGAATACGCATCCTTGATGGTGAGATACTCGTTCCACGATGACGCTCCACCCGTGTCGGTCAGCGACCACATGTAAATGGCCGTCGCTCCATAACGCCAGCTCGTCCACGCCATGAGGCGGCCGGCATACGGATCGAAGACCCGGCCCGTCCACGCCGTGTAGAATTCCAATCCGATCCCCTGATCTCGCTTCTTCAGATAGTAGCCGCGATAGTCCTCACCCTGTCTCAAGAAGGCCGAATAGTTCGGGCACAACACGTGGCACGCGTCAATCATCTCCTGATTCGCGTCGTCCATGTCCCGGTGATTCGTATCCTCCCAGATACGGACGCCCGTGTCTGCTTCGCGGATCGCCTTCGCCCACGCCAGAATGCGCTCGTCCATCCACGGCTCGTCAGGCTCATCCACCAGCAGTAGCGCGAACTGCTCCGGCTTCAACCCCTTCGCCACCATATGCTCCGCCCAGAAAGTCACCCATGCCTTCACCGCGGTCGTAAATTCTGGCGTGTCCATGGGCCACGACTCGAAATGACTGCCCACTTTCGCGAACACGAGGTACTGGGCTGCATCCGGCCACAATTCGATCCACGCATCGAAGTAGTCGGTGGCGGGTGGTGCCGTCATTACCCCCTGTGCATTGTGCGTGCCCCGCGGCAGCACCAGTTTGAGGCCCCACGGCGAATCGACGAAGTGTTCGCGCAGGTGCTCAATGAGCACCAACCGGTTCTGCTCTGTCACAAAGCGAAAATGACCGACCCGATCCGTATAGTCCCATCCGCCCAGATGTAGCGACTGCTGCTCCGGGAAATCCAAGGGATATAGGTACATGCACAACGGAAATTTCCTAGCCCCGGACGCGGACTCCACGACGACTTCGCCCTCGTAGGTGCCCGGCTCCACGTCCGTCGGCTGGAAGGTCAGCCACACCTGCCGCGTCATGCCCGAGGGCACGGTCACCGCATACAGACCGTTCTCGGCAACAACTTCTGGCAGGGCCGCCGCCACCGGCACCCCGGACCGCGTGTCCGTCCAAGCCACCTCGTGAACGGTCACATACCCCGGATTGTCGCCGCCGGGCAGCCCGCTCAAGCGGAACAGAACCTGCGTCGGCTCGTCACTGCTGTTGCTCACATTGAACGCCGCTGCCCGGTATTCCCGGCGCATCAGATGCACCTCAACGGCCAATTCCGCCGTCTCGTCCGGCGTGCCGATGAGCGGCAGCGGATCCCATAGATTCGAGCACCAGAACGTGAGCGGTTCAAATCCTCTGGCGCGCCAGAGCCACGCCTGCGTACGCAACACCCGTTCGTGCCACGGATTCAGCGGCAGCACGGCTTGGAAGTCATCCCCGAACGCGGTGGCCAGCCCCAACTCCCCTTCCACAGACGCCAGCTCGCCTAGCACATCGCCCTGCGTCTGCACCGGGACACCCTCTTCTTCCGCCGCTTCTTTCAGGGCCTGGATGTCCCGCACAAGGCGCGTCCGAATTCCTTTCTGGATGGCGATACGACGCACATACTCCTTCACGTTTGCAATGGCCGGCCCCGGCAGCGGCTCATCCACCCACTCCGGCTCTCCCGCGTAGACCTCAATCTCGTCCACGAACGTATACGGCTCGTTCCACACAACTAGGCTGACATAGCGGCCGTGCGTCCGCAACCGGTCCGTCCAGTACCGATAGGTCCCATACTTAGCGGCGCGCTCTTCGTCGAGGTCGCGGAGGATCTGCTGACGCACTTCGGCGGTGAGCTTCGGTGGGTAGCGATCCCGGTGGAGATCGTAATAATGGTGTATCTCGGCTTCATTGAAACTCGCGCCGTCTTGGGCCCACATGGCATCGCTCGCCTTCGTCGGTACGAACGGACCGTGTTGTTCTGCGCTCAACTGCACCAAGTCCCCGATTTCATGGAATTCTCTGTTTTCACCCGCCACGAGGATGCGGATCGTCAGTGGCCACCTCACGTCCGCAAAACCCGCCGCCGTGTGGAACGACACTCCTCGTATCGGTTTCACCGTACCCAAGTCTAGCGTCAGGATTGCAGGGGTCTTTTCCTGCCAGCCCACGGTCGATAACTGAGCCCAGAAATAGCCCTCCGTATAGACCCCATCCGTCAGCTGCTCGTAATCACCAAGGTCCGAGCAAAGCCCGTAATTCGGGCTCGGCTCTATCGTGTAGCTCGCCCCTAGCGCGATGTTCTCACTTGGACGTTCCGTCGGAATTGTCCCGGATATACTTGGCACTACCGCCGTGTCCTGCGCCCACGCCAGTCTCCCCATCAACAACACCGCTGCCAAAGTCCATTTCATCGCTTGTCTCTCGCTGTATTTACATATTTAGAATCTGGCGGGAACGTGTGGGAATCGAACCCACCCAGCGCAACTCTCGCTACGCCGCAACGGATTTGAAGTCCGCGGCAGCCACCAGGCACACATCCGCTCCCGCAAAATTTTCGTTTGGGTAGGCAAAAATATAGAGTGACTTCCCAGTAGCACCAACGAGACCTACGGTGCTACTTTGTCCGCGCTGCTGCTGCCCGCGCCTCGCGCTCGGCTCGCTCGGCCGCCTTGCGCTCGGCCACCTCGGCTTCTGTCGGCAAGCGCCTCGCGGGCATTTCTGGATACTCAAGCGGCAGTTCCCAGCGCAGGGTTCGCAATGGGACCTCGCCCAAATTCTCGATCTGCAGCTCGAGATAGTCGTCGTCGCGCCGGACAATAGGCGTCTTGTCGTCGCTCTTGCGATTGGGGAAAAAGACTCGGTAGTAGGTCTTGCCGGCGAGCACCTCGCCTTCGGGCCGGTCGCTCTCGTACGGATAGGAGCCAAACGTCCCGCTGGGCTGAAAGCGCGTGCCCCGCTGATTGACCAAGAACGTGTGCGCACCGATATCGGCGATATATGGCTCGAGCTGAGACTCGCCGCTCGACAGATAAACAGTAAAGACCAAACGACTATAGAGCGTCAAGCCCCAACGGTCATCATACCGGTCGCGCAGAATGGGAAACTTGGGGTCGTAGATGGCATCAACGACCCGGCGTATATATTCGGCCCGCCAAATGTCGAAGGCGCGTTTGTGCAAGGGATTGCGCACATCAAAGGACGGATTTACGTAGATAAGGTACTGAAAGTAAAGGCTGTTGATGTCCGTGCCGTCTTCGGCCGGATAGGTGCCATCAACGTAGGAGTAGAGTAGCTGCTTGATGCGGAATTCGAGTTGCTCTTGTCCCAAGTCCTCGCGCTCAGCCCGCGCATAGGCGTGGGCAACTTCGTAGGCGAAGGTGTGCAAGGTCGCCTGTACCAAGATTCCATCGACGCCCCGATGGCTTCTGTTTACGGTGCGCCATACTTCCTGTCCGACGCGTGCAAAAGGACCTTGCGAACGTTCTGGGCCGCAGCCAACGGTCACCGCGCACATCCAGCAGAGGAACAAGACCCTGCCTAGCATGAATTACCTCCGCTGAGGAGGGAGGGCACTACTGCTTGACGACCCAGAGCTTGACCGCTGTTGCTACCTCCGGGTGGAGGCGCACTTCGACATTGTAAACACCCAATTCGCGGATGGGGTCTTCGAGAAGGATAGCGCGGCGATCTATCTGGTAGCCCTTTTCACCCAGCAATTCAGCGATATGTTGGGCAGTTACCGAACCGAAGAGGCGGTCCTCCTCGCCAACCTTGACTTGCGCGGTGAGAGACTCCGCTTCCAGCTTTTTGGCGAGAGCCTCGGTGGCGCGGAGGTCGCGCTCGGCCAAGGTCTCTTGCTGTTTGCGCCTAGACTCAAATTGAGCCATGTTGGCAGTGCTGGCGATCAAGGCCTCACTGCGAGGGATCAGGAAGTTGCGACCATACCCGTTCTTCACCTCCACGACCTCGCCGGCCAAACCCAAGGATTCAATGTCCTTTAATAGAATCACTTTCACGACTTGTCCTCCACTTCATAGAAAACGGCACTGTTGCTTGAGCCTTACGCTTCTTCCTCTGTGGGAGCCGGACGCAGCCGACGCCAATCGAACCAAGTATCCAAAAGCCCCAGTCCTGCCAAGAGCAGAAACGCCAAGCCCGCGACAAAGAAAAGCCCTACGTAAAACAACAACTCAACCAATGGCGGCACCCGTTGGCGCTGGGCAAAAAAACGCAAGACGGCCAAGCCTTGCACTGCGTAGATAATCCCCATCAACACGATCAAATTGAGGCCTAAGTCGGCCAGCAACCCACCGCTCAAAAGGCTTAGACCCAAGGCCGCGATTAATACCCAGATCAACTCTTCCCAAGGCCGCCACAAAACCAGCGGCAGGGGAGCAGGCAGCGACAGCCCCAACCGCAAGGCCAAGCCTTGGCTCAACCGATACGCCACGACAAAAATCAAAAGCAGAGTGGCCATCTCGATGGCTGGCTGCACTCGCAGAACCGCGTCAATCACCGCGCTTAGGGCCTGGCCGCTTTCCTCTAAAGCCATCCCCAAGGCTTGGAACTGCTCCAAGATGGCAGCGGCTTGCTCTTGGCGATGTGCGCCATCGCGCACCTGAATTAACTGCCAGAAACACAAGCCGACCGGCGGCGCACAGGCCATGGCCATGACGCGACCATAGGTCTGCTGACGCTCTATTTGCAAAACAGCGAGCAACCCCATAATGGGCACCAGCCCCAACATGACACCTAGCAACATGACGGCACCCAAGCAAAGTAAGCCAATCAAGGGCAAGGCTCCGCGCGAGCCGTAGCGCAAACTGGTCAAGAGCGAAATGACCGCCAGCACTATGCCCAGCAGGATCAGCATCGGCTGCCGACGCTAAGAGTCGTCGGACTCTTGGACTACGGCCTCTTCGGGTGCCCCTTCTACTACCTCCCTAGGCTCATCGTCCTCAGAGGCAGTATTGCGCCGGCTGTCGGCGCGGTCCCTCGGGCCGCGGGAGTCTCGATGTGGGCCCCCTCGGTCCCTCGGGCCGCGGGTCGTTCGGGCAAAGGCTTCTTCGAGGAAGTTGTCGGCGGCTAGCTGGGGCACGTGGATAAACTCGCCTTCGACCGCAGTGATGAGATAGCGCAGCACCGCTTCGTCGAGCTTTAGCGTCTGCTCCAGCCCTTCGATCGCCGTTGGCTTAGCGGAAAACTGATAGAGCACGTAGTAGCCTTGATGCCGATTCTTCAGGCTAGCCGAAGTATAGGCTAGACGCCGCAGGCCCCAATTGTCGATTCGGGCGACTTGCCCTCCGTTTTCTTCGAGATGCGCCTCGTATTTTTCGACGACTTGTTCGTATTGGCCCTCGCCGACTTGGGGATCCAAGATACATACGAGTTCGTAGTTTCTCATTGTTTGCGCTTTCTTAGTTCTGGTCTGAGGCACAGCCTTCAGACGGCAAAAAGCGGTGCCAGGACGAGAGATATCACCGACATCAGCTTGATGAGTATGTTGAGAGACGGCCCCGAGGTGTCCTTGAATGGGTCGCCAACCGTATCGCCGACGACCGCGGCTTTGTGGGGGTCAGATCCTTTGCCCCCCAAATGGCCCTCTTCGATCCACTTTTTGGCGTTGTCCCAAGCTCCGCCGCTGTTGGCCATCATCAGAGCCAACAGGACGCCGCTGACCGTCGCCCCGGCGAGCATTCCGCCTAAGGCGATGGGACCGAGCCCGAAACCAACAGCGACCGGAGCCAACACCGCCAACAGACCCGGAAGAATCATTTCGCGCAGAGCCGCGGCCGTACTAATCTCCACGCAGCGTCGCGTATCGGGTTTGGCTTTGCCTTCCATCAGGCCCTCAATCTCGCGGAACTGACGCCGGACTTCCTCGACCATCTTGAAGGCGGCCTTGCCGACCGAGGTCATGGTGATGGAGGCCGCGAGGTAGGGAATCATCGCGCCAATAAAAAGCCCGCCAACGACAACTGGCGTCGTCACGTCAATGACGATCGGCTCGCCGGTTACGGTCTCAATAGCGGAGGAATAGGCGGAAAAAAGCGCCAACGCCGTCAACGCCGCCGAGCCAATGGCAAATCCTTTGCCCATGGCCGCGGTCGTGTTGCCGAGCGAGTCGAGGCCATCGGTAATTTTGCGCGTGTCTTCGCCCAAGCCCGCCATTTCGGTAATGCCGCCGGCGTTGTCGGCGATGGGACCATAGGCGTCAACCGACATGGTGATACCTACTGTGGCCAGCATACCGACAGCGGCGATGCCGATCCCAAAAAGCCCGGCAAAGTGGAAGGCCAAGCCAATGGCGACGACGATCCCCAAGGTCGGCAGGACGACGCTTTCCATGCCTATGGCTAGGCCGGAAATGATATTGGTCGCCACGCCGGTCTTGGAGGTCTCAGCGATGGTACGGATGGGCTTGCCGCCGGTGTAGTACTCGGTAAAAAGACCGATAGCGATCCCAGCCAAGCAGCCCGCGCACAGGGCCCACACCGGCTGATTGGATAGGCCGATTGTCCCGGCGACCCACCAAGCACCCAAAATCACTAGTGCGGCAGCAACCCAAGTCGAGTAGCGCAATGCGGCACCGGGATCAAAATTCTGCAGTACCCGCACCATCAACACGCCCAGCAGCGACGCGGCTATACCGATCGTGATGACGATCAGCGGGAAGCTCATCGCCGCAAGTTTCGCCTCGGTCGGATCGGAGATACCGGGAGCGAGAGTGGCCAGCAGTGACGCGGATGCGGTGGCGGCGATAGCAATGGTAGCAATGACCGATCCGACGTACGATTCAAAGATATCGGCACCCATGCCAGCGACATCGCCGACATTGTCGCCGACATTGTCGGCGATAACGGCTGGATTGCGGGGGTCGTCCTCGGGAATTCCCGCCTCCACCTTGCCCACCAAGTCGGCCCCCACATCAGCGGTCTTGGTGAAGATGCCACCGCCAACGCGTGCGAAAAGAGCAATTGAAGAGGCCCCCATAGCGAAGCCATTGATCGTGGATGATTGGCTTATATCGTCCCAGACACCAATGGCACTAGCCAATACTCCAATGCCAAAAAGCCCTAGGCCAGCCACTGCAAGTCCCATCACTGCGCCCCCTGAAAAAGCGATGTTCAGTGCCGACCCTTGGCCGTACTGGTTGGCTGCTTGGGCGGTGCGCACATTGGCGTGACAGGCCGCCTTCATGCCGGTGTAACCGGCCAAAATGGAGCAGACAGCTCCCGACAAAAAAGCGTACGCGGTATGGGCTCCCACGAGAGCAAAAAGGAGGACAAAGACGATAACGATAAACCCGGCGAGAATGGTGTACTCGCGTCTGAGAAAGGCCATCGCTCCCTCGTGGATAGCCTCTGAGATCTCCACCATCTCTGGAGTACCAGCCGGAGACCTTTTGATGTAAAAGTACAGTAAAAGCGAGCAAAGCAAACCACCCAGACCCATGAACGGTGCTGCGCTTGTCCAGATTTCTATATGCATTTGTAACCCTCCCTCGGTTACTTTATCTCTTAACCGTTGAACCGGTTCATGGCCACCTCAATGCCTTCGGCGTAGTACACTTCAAGCGCCGCATTCCCTCGCTCAATCAAGCATTCTACCTCGTCTGCTGGGGAAAACGGAGCTAGGACGTAGTCGATGATGTCCGCACCTGCGGGTGGGATACCGATCCCTAGGCGCAGACGCGGCACCGCCTCCGTGTTGAGTGTTTCGAGAACCGAAGCCAAACCGTTGTGCCCACCATCACTGCCTCCACGGCGAAAGCGCAGACGCCCGAAGTCAAGAAGGAAATCGTCGAAAACGACCACTACATCTTCGGGGGGGACCTCCCATTGGGCGCAAAGGGCCGCGGCGGTGCAGCCGCTGCGGTTCATATAGGTCTGGGGCTTGACCAATAACACTTCCTGACCGCCCAGCACCACTTGGCCCACTTGGCCCTGTACGTCTGCTTGATACTGCCAGCCAACACCACAGCGGGCCGCTAGGCGATCTATCACCATAAATCCTATGTTGTGCCGCGTTGATGCGTAGCGTACACCGGGATTGCCCAAACCTAAGGCTACTTGCAAATCTACTCCCTGCCGCCTGCCTCTTCTTCGCCGCCCTCGCCATCTCTGACGGCCTCTTCTTCACCTTCGGGAGCTTCGGCCTCTTCGGCTTCTTCCTCGGCAGCGATCAAGCGCGGAGTCAAGATATTAACAATCGTGCGATCTAGCTCGGTGGTAATGCGCGGCTCTTGTTCAATGAGATCGCCCACGTGCAGACTATCACCGATAACCAAAGAAGAAATGTCGATCACCACCAGGGAGGGCATTTCCGACACAACGCATTCCATTTCGATTGAGGTCAGCGTCTGCTGCAAGGCCCCGCCTTCGTTGCGGACGCCTTCGGGCACTCCCTCTGTCAAGATTGGAACATTGGCGCGCAGCGTCTCGCTTGGATCGATGCGTAGAAGGTCTAAATGCAGCACATCGCCGCGCACCTTGTGGTATTGGATGTCGCGAATCAGGGCCTGCTCAGAGGCCTTATCGGACTCTTCGTGTTCAACCAAGATGATCGCGTTTTTCCCGCCCCGGCTCAGGATGCGTTCCAAGGTATGAGCATCCGTCTTGAAGGACTCAGCAGGCTGATTGTGGCCGTATATCACCCCGGGTAACTGGCCCTGTAGGCGACGCATCTGGCCCACCGGCCCTTTGCCCTGCTCTTGGCGGGACTGAACTTTGAGCACAACCTGCTCGCGCGCTTGGATCTGTAGCGGAACTTGCGGCATCGAAAAATCTCCTCAAAAGACTTAATTCAAATATCAATGGCATAATGGCAGCCCGGCGAGGACTCGAACCTCGATAAACGGAACCAAAATCCGTTGTCCTACCAATTGAACGACCGGGCTACCTATCTGTGTGCCTCGCACTACCTTGGATTAGACCGGCTGACATAAAAAAGACCGGCAACCTTGCCTTTGCAGTGCGTTGTACGCCTGAGAGGCGGTTTTCCGGTCGTCGAAGATACCGTAAACAGTGGAGCCGCTGCCCGACATGGACGTAGCGCGAGCACTCACTCGGTCCAGTTGAGAACGAAGTTCTGCGACGATGGGATAGGTGCGATCTACCACGGGCGTGAAGTCGTTCTCCAGCACTTCAAATAACCTATCGCGGTCAACGCACCCGCCGCTCAGGGAAACAATAAAGTTAAAATAGGGAGAATTTTCTGTCAAGATGGGGCCAAGTTGGCCATACGCCCACGCCGTGCTGATCTCGACTTCGGGGTATGCCAACACGTAAAAAACCGAGCCCTCCCAACCAAGCTGTTCGAGTATCTCGCCTCGGCCTCTCATTAGAGCGGTGCCGCCTTCCACTAGGAAGGGAATATCTGAGCCAAGGGTGGCGGCGATCTGGCAGAGGTCTGCGTTTGAGAATGGCTGGTCATAGAAGCGATTGAGTGCTCGCAGGGTCGCGGCTGCGTCGGCACTACCCCCGCCTAGACCCGCGCCTATGGGTATATTCTTTTTTAAGTGGATGCGGAAAGACTGAGCCGGGCGGTCGAGCTGAGCACGAAAGGCGTCAACTGCACGGCATACCAAATTGTCTGGCCCCGTCGCTAGGCTATCGAGGCTACAGGTCAACTGATCGGAGGAAGCTAATTCAAAATACAAGACATCCGCTAAGTCCACGCATTGAGCCACACTGAGAATCTCGTGGTAGCCATCGGGGCGGCGGCCAACAACCTTAAGCCCTAAATTTATTTTTCCGTATGCTTTTTCGACCAATAGACTCTCCATCGCTGCACACCTTGACCGCATTTTACTATATTTACATTTATAGATAATATAAGTGTCAGATTGACATACTCTTGAGGATCGATATGTTGCCAAAGTTGATATTAGTGCTTCTCCTCTGCCTAAGCACCCAGAGTTGGGCGCAAGCGAGCGCAGAGGACGACTTCAAACTAGCCCGCAATCTCTTCCGGGATGCCGGCGACTACGCCACGGCCGCTGGGCTATTCGCCGAGTTTGTTCGCAATTATCCCGATAGTCCGCAGCTAGCTGAGGCCCGACTGATGCTAGCGCGTGCGTACCGCCAGAGCGGCCGTTGTGACCTAGCGGCACCAGCCTACGAGACGTTTTACCTCGAACATCCCGATCACTTGTTGAACGCCGCCAACGCACGGCGCGAGCGCGCGGCTTGTTTGGCCGAGCAAGGTCAATACCTGCTGGCTGCCCGATCGTACGAAGAGTTGCAGCGTCGTTTCAGCACCAGCGATTTCGCCGCCAGTGCCTTGATTGAAGCAGCGGCTAATTATACCCGCGCCGAAAATTTGCGGCAAGCCGAAGCTGCTTATGGACGTCTGCTGGCCGATTACGCGAGGTCCGACCAAGCGCATCTGGCGCGCTATCGGCTGGCCCAGTTGCACTTTGCGGCTGGTCGGGCCGCAGAAGCCCAACAACTCCTCGGGCAAATCGCCGCCACTAAACCACCACCTTCTCTCGCTCCTAGTGCCCTACTCCTCGGAGGACGCATCGCTCTCTTTATGGGCAACAGGGAAAACGCGGAGAAGCAGTTCAAGTCGCTGGAGCGGCTCTTTCCCAAGGCGGCGCAGACCGACAGTGCCTCTCTAGACCGCGCAGACTATCTCTATAACTCGCGCCTTTTTAGCCAAGCCGGGGACGCCTATCAGCGGGCCTTTAACAAAATCGGCGACCGCGCTCTCAAAGAAAGTGCGCTCCTAGGGCTGGCCGACGCCCGACGCCAGAGTCATCAGACGCGCGAAGCCATCGCCCATTACGACAAGCTGAGCACCATGCTTCAACCCGGCCACCCCGCTTACCTCAAGGCACAGCTAGGCCGAGCCATCGTTCTGGGCCAAACCGGACAATTCGCCCGCGCAGTAGGCCTTTTTCAAGGATTGATCCAAGCCGGCAACAGCCCTGAAGCCATTAGTGCGCTGAGGGAACTAGGAGCCCTCTATAAGCGGCGCGGCGACAGCGAAGCCGAGGACAGCTCCGATTCGCTGCGGTTATTAACTTTCGGAGAAGGGATCGCCGCTTTCCACAGCCATGCGATAACTTGGTACCGCCGTTACCTACAGGAAGCCGAGGCGGCCGCCGATGCCAACGCCGTGCGCTTCGAACTCGCCGCCCTCTACGCCTCAACCGGCTACTACGAAGAAGCCATATCTTTCTATCGCCAACTAGCTTCGGGTCAGGACGAAGTGGCGACCAAAGCGCAGCTCGCCCTCGCTCAAACCCTTGAGCAAAGCGGACAACCGCGTGCGGCACTGCGCGAGTACGTGGCCTTCCTCGAACTCTTCCCCGCCGACCACCAGAGCGAAAAGGTGCGCCAGCGAATCGAATACCTACGCGAATTTACCGTCTTGGACCCGGGCGACCTTAGCCGGGCCTTGCAAAAAGCCTGGCTCGATGAGCTGAGCGGCAAGTCGCGTCAGCTAGTGCAGCTAGCGGTCGCCCGGGAGCTGTTCGCGCACCACGATTTTGTCGCGGCTATCCAATTTTTCAAACACTATGCCAGGGCCTATCCAGACGACCCCTACAAGGATGAGGCACAGTACTTTCTGGCCGAAAGCCTACTCCGACTCGCCCGCCAACGCCAGTTAGAAGCGCAGCCGGCCAGCGCAGACTCGCTACGGGAGCTAGCCCTGCGGGAATACCGCGTTCTCGTCGAACAAGCCCCCACCGCCGGCACTTGGGCCCGGCGCACACGACTTAGCCTCATTAAACTTGAAGCCGAAGACCGCCCCGCCCCGCTGCGATTGTTGACGCTCGAAGAGGGGATTGCCGCTTTTGTCGCCGAGTTTGCCAAAGAGCACAGTGTCCATCTAGACCAAGCCCTTTTACAGCTAGGCGATGTTCGCCGCCAACTCGGCGAGACTGATACTACTTGGTTCGACGGAGCCATTGCGGCCTACGATCAGCTTCGTCGGCTCTCTTCCAACAGTCCACTAGTACCCCACGCTCTATACGGCAAGAGTCTTTGCCTAGTGCAAAAAGGTCGACACAAAGCAGCGGCCGATTTGCTCGAGCGCGTTCTGCGAGACTATCCCAATAATCCGCTGACAGCACCGGTGCTCTTTGAACTGGGCCATATCCGCTTAGCGCAGGAGCGGACCCAAGAAGCCATTGCCCGACTGCAAGAATTGCGCTGGGGCTACCCGGCCTTTCCCCAGCGCCGCGCCGCCCAGAAACTGTTGGGCGATACCTATTTTCAGCTCGGCCAGTACGCCGCCGCCGTCGAGCTATATAGACCACTAGTCTCCAACTCGACAATCTCCGACGACAGAGAACCGATTCTTCGACGAATTGGCCGCGCTTATCACCATCTCAACCGCTATGGCGAGGCCATGGAGACCTATCGGCAAATACTCGCCGAAGAGCCAAACCCGGCTGGACTAGACAGCATCTACTTCGCCCAAGCAGTACTGCAACTAAGGTTGGGTCAGGAAGACGACGCCTTTCGGCTCTTCCGCAAGGTCGGCCAAGAATTTACCTCCAGCGGATTGGCGACCGAAGCCTCGGCGCGGGCCGGCCACATCGCCTTTGCCCTCAAGCAATACAAACAAGCCTACCGACTCTATCGGCCCTTGCTGAAGCAAAGCGAGGACGCCTTGATCCACGGACAAGCCGTCCTCTCCTTATTCCAACTCAAGCGCATCGAGGAAGCACGCAAGCTAGCCAAGCAATTTGCCAAGCGGTTCAAGGAAGAAACGGAGTGGCGTCAACACTTCCGGCTTGAAGAGGGGAAACACTATTTGCAGGCTGGTAACTACAAAAAGTCTTACGAGTTGTTTCGAGAGGTAGAAAAGCAAGGAGACACATGGGCCGACGACGGAGCCTATTGGATGGCCATAACCCTGTGGAAGCGAAACAAGGCGAGGCCTAGCGAGGAGGGGGCGGCGTTCGCATTGGAGGCCATATCGCGCTTTGTACGAGAGTATCCGGCGAGTCCTCAGGTAGCCGACGCCTACTTGCGCTTGGGGGACTACCACTTTTCGCTGCACAACTTCCTGCAAGCGGCAGGGGCCTACAAACACGCCTTGGACGCGCCAGAAGTCGGTAGTGATCAGGCCCAAGATGCGATGTGGAAACTGCTCAAAAGCTACCAAAGTGCCCACGAGTACGAGGCCGCTCACCAAGTAGCCGATCAGCTACTGAGCCAATACCCCGAGCATCCCAAAGCCATCGAGCTCCAACTCGAACTGGGTATCATCCTCAAGAATAAGGGCCAATACGCCCAAGCCATTGAACAGCTAGACGAGCTACTCTCCCAACAGTTACTTGATGGTAACAGTGCCTCAGAAGCCCGGTTTTACATTGGCGAATCCTATCAGAATATGGGCGAGTACCGCAAGGCGATTCAAGCCTATTACAAAGTCAGTTACCACGGTAGCCAAGGGCTCAGCATGTGGATCACCTCGGCGGATTTCCAGCGCGCCCACTGCCACGAGTCGCTGGGCGAACACGCCACGGCCGTGACCATCTACGAGCGCATCACACGTCGCGAAGGGGGCCAGAGTCCGCAGGGACGGCTAGCCCGCGAGCGGATCGATGCCCTGCGCCGCCAGCTAGAAACCCTCAACTGAAGCCACGCCCGCGGAGAGTATCGTGCCCCCGACTCAACGTCACATTCTACTACTGACCCAGCGAGTAGAGTTGGAAGCGGAATTCAAGGCCGCAGTCCACGGTGTGCGGCTGCGCGTACTCAGCGCGGCTAACGGCGATGCGCTAGGGCGGCTACTGCGGCGCAGCGTGGATCTGGTCGCCTTTGATCTGGAGCTTGCGCCCGCCGTCCTCGCCGAGGGCGTCGCCGCGCTCGGCCAGTACCGCGATGTGCCCATGCTGGGCTTGGGCAACGTCGATGAAAACTGGGACCGACTTTTGTGGGATTCGCCTCTCAAAGACCAAATTGCCGTGCCCTTTGAGGCCGCAGTCCTGCGTCGCCATCTGGACCAGCTACTAGAGCGAGGAGACTTTTTGCACGGGGCCGAACTGATAGGTCAGTCGCCCTTAATGCGCCAACTGCGCGAACGCATCTTAATCGTGGCACCGACGCCGGTTTCCTCTATTCTTCTGACGGGCGAAAGCGGCGCGGGCAAGGACTTAGTTGCCGAAGCTCTACATCGCTACAGCAGCCGACGCGACCGTCCTTTTCGCCCGCTCAACTGCGGTGCCATTCCGGAGAATCTGCTGGAGAACGAACTCTTCGGGCACGAGAAGGGAGCCTTTACCGACGCCCGCACTCAGTACCGAGGTATCTTTGAACAAGCAAACAGTGGAACGGTCTTTCTAGACGAAATCGGCGAGATGTCGCTGGCGGCGCAAGTGCGCCTCTTGCGGGTCCTCGAGCAGCGCGAGGTGGTCCGCATCGGCGGCAGCGCGTCGGTCTCAGTGGACCTTCGCGTCATCGCCGCGACCAACCGCGATCTACAAAAGGCGGTTGAACAACGCGAGTTCCGCCTCGACCTATACCACCGTCTCAAGGTCGTCGAGCTCGACATTCCGCCGCTGCGCCGCCGAGCCGAGGACATTCCCCTCTTGATCGAGCACTTCATCAGCGAACTGACCCAAGACAACAAAAGCCGTCTAGAAGGGTTCTCGGCGGCGGCCCTGGACCTTTTGCAAAACTATGCTTGGCCTGGCAATGTGCGCGAGTTGCGCAACTTAATCGAGCACTTGGTATTTCTCGCCCCGCGTACCCTCGTCGAACCCGAAGACCTATTATCTCATCTCGGGATCCAGCCCACGCGCCATTTGCCCGTGCCGACCAACAAGACGCCCGACCAATCCGAGCGCGAGTTGATTTACTTTGCGCTCTTGGATCTCAAGCGCGAGGTCGCCGAGCTAAGAGCTGCGGTCGAGGGCAATGCCTCCGTGATGCCATCCTCTACGCCTCCCGTAACGCCAAGGGCCGTTCGACCGGTCGCCTCGGAGGAACCGATCTATCCGGTTGAGGACGCTCCTTACCATCCCGCAGACTCCCAGAAACCCGCGGCAATACGCGTCCACGAAAACGCAGCTATTGAACCTTTGCCCACGCTCAAAGACCGCGAGCGAGAAGCCATCGAACAGGCCCTCGACCGCGTCGGCGGCAATCGCCGGAAGGCCGCCGCCATCCTCGGCATCAGCACTCGCACACTCTACCGGAAGCTGAACGAATACAACCTCGAATGAAGCGTCTTCACCGCGCCGTCAGGCTCGACAACTCCTCCACCCTGTTCAGCATTTGTCGTCCGTGGGTGGGCAGCACCCTTATCGCCGCGTTGCTCGCGGGCGCACACCCGGCTGGAGCGCAAGTGCCAGAGGAGAGCACTCAGCCAATCGCGGGTCTCAGCAGGGCTTTCCGCCACGCCTACGAACAAGCGAGGCCAGCCGTAGTTTTGATAGCGGCGACGGCCCGATCGCGGCCAAAGCGCACACTGCCCCCCTTCCACCCGGAAATCCCCGAAGACTTTCGCGGCCTAGGCTCCGGCACTATCGTTAGCTCCAATGGCTATATTCTGAGCAACTACCACGTCGTCGCCGAGGCCGACTCCATCCAAGTCACCCTCTCGGACCGCCGCACCTATCAGGCTGAGGTCATCGGCTTTGATTCACTGATTGACATCGCCCTGCTCAAGGTTGAGGCGCAGGGGTTACCTACTGTGCTGTTGGCCGACTCAGACCGCTTGCAAATCGGCGATTGGGTGCTGGCCATTGGCCACCCCTTGGGCATGGGTTCAACACTGACGCACGGCATCGTCAGTGCCCTAGGGCGCCAAGCAGGTATTTTCAACCCCAGAAGCGCCGAAGAAAACCGTTACGCCATCGAGAGTTTTATCCAGACCAATGCCGTGATCAACCCCGGCAACTCCGGCGGCCCTTTACTCGACCTACAGGGCCGAGTCGTAGGAATCAACACGGCCATTTCAACGCGCACTGGTTACTATATCGGCTATGGGCTAGCTGTGCCGATCAACCTAGCGTACGAGGTAGTGGATGATCTGCTGGTCCACGGGCGGATCGTCCGCGGCTACTTGGGCGTGACCATGGAATCCGAGATGACCCCAGAGCTAATCCGCGAACACAGCCTCGACCTTGACCGGCCACGCGGCGTTTACCTCAAAGATGTGCAGCCCAACAGCCCGGCCGCACGCGGTGGTCTGCTCATCGGGGACGTCGTCCTGTCGCTCGATGGTATCGAGGTGAACCACTTCAACCACTTGCAGACGCTGATCTACAGCCGCGACCCAAACGAGACGGTCAGCCTGCAAGTCATGCGCCAAAATCAGATCCACCAAGTCGCCGTGGTGCTCGGCGAGCGCGAAGAAGACCGGCTCCTTTCCCAAGGCCATCAGCGGCTAGCAAAGCTAGGGATTTCAGTTAAAACCTTGCCCGCCGAATTGGCGACCGAGTTGGCGGCTGAACTGGATTTTGCACGAGGCGAGGAGCCGGTGATGGTAGTTGAAGTAGATCCAGAGGGGTTAGCCGCCGACAAAGGGATTCAAGCGAACGATGTGATTACCGAGGTGGATCAAGAACGCGTTACTTCGTTGGAGCAATTTGTGCGCTCTGTTTCCGAACTGGAGGAAGGTCAGTTTGCGTTTTTCTGGTTTTGGCGACCCGCTACCGGAATTGAGGTCCGGGCACTAAAAATTCCGGAGTAAACATGACGCCCGACCTAAAAGGGGCCGATGCCCTGCTGATGATCGGCAGCAGCGAACGCTGCGCCAACTTGTTCTACGCCACCCGCTTTCGCGCCCCCGATCCCTTCGTCTTTCTGTGGACCCCTAGCGAAAAAATCATGCTCGCCAACAGCCTCGAAAGCAACCGCGCACGCGACCAAGCTAGCGTCGATCTGGTATTGTCTTATACCCAGTACGCGAAGCAGGCCAAGAAAAGGTGCCAAGAGCGGCCCAACAGCAACGCCGTGTTGTTGGAACTTTTGCGCGATCTCGGCTTGGCGAAGCTGCAAGTGCCCGCTGATTTTCCCCTTGGTACGGCCGACTTTCTGCGGGGGGAAGGCATCGAACTAGCCATTGCGACCGAGCCGCTCTTTCCCCAGCGCAAAATCAAGGACTCCACCGAGATCGAGAATGTGCGCCGGGCGATGCGGGCCGCCGAAGCGGGCATGGAAACGGCGGTTGAGGGGCTGCGCACATCGGCTGTGCGCGACGGCGTCCTCTTCCTCAACGGCGACGTACTCACTTCGGAGAGATTGCGGCGCATGGTGCATCAGACGCTCATGGACTGCGACAGCATTGGCGAACATACCATCGTCGCTGGAGGCGACCAAGGCTGCGACCCGCACCAAGTAGGCTTTGGGCCTTTGCGCGCTGGCGAGGCCGTCGTCATCGACATTTTTCCGCGCGATGAGGCGAGCGGCTACTACGGCGACTTGACGCGGACCGTGTGTAAGGGACCAGTTTCCAAGCCGCTGCGGCACCTGTACGAAACCGTGCTGGAGGCTCAACAACTGGGCTTAGAGCACATCCGGCCGGGTGCCGAAGGCCACCTTATTCACCAAGCAATCCAACAGTTTTTCCGCGACGCTGGTTACGAGACAAAAGAGCAAGACGGCTATATGCAGGGCTACATCCATGGCACGGGGCACGGGCTAGGGCTGGAGATCCACGAAGGGCCGAGGATCGGCCCGTGCGGCGATGTGCTTGAGTCCGGCCATGTCGTGACGATGGAACCGGGGCTTTACTACCGAGGCTTGGGGGGCGTCCGAATCGAAGATACGGTCGTCATTTGCGCCGATGGCTACGAGAACTTATGCAGCCTGCCCAAGGTGCTTGAAGTGTGAATGCGATCCTTTGCGCCAACGGGTGTACTCGTTGACAAAAAGGGGAAATTGAGCAGATTTATTTTATGAGAAGGCACAAATTTACCCTCGGCTCTCTAGTCATTGCCGCTGGCTTGATTTACCTTTTTGTAGCTGGCGTCCAACAGTCAACGGCGACTCACATGACGCTGCAAATCCTGATGGACGGGACTATAGACGCGAGCCAGCGCATCCAACTAGGCGGCAGCACCGTGGTGCCCGGTTCGATTGAATGGGACCGGTATCGCTCGCGTCCCGAATTTGTGATTACCGACGGGCAACACACACTGCGGGTGCGCTACGTCGGCCACGCCGTGCTACCCGATACCTTCAAAGATGAAGCACTGGTAGTTCTCGAAGGCGAATACCATTCAGCCGATCAGGTCTTTGCTGCTGATACCGTCTTTGCCAAATGCCCCTCCAAATACGAGGGACAAAGCTATGAAGGCCACGTGCAGGCAATGAACAGCCCGAATGGCTAGCCCGCACACCTTTTGGCTTTTCCCAACATTTTATGGTTGATATCGGCTACTTTGCCTTGTGCCTAGCACTCCTAGCCTCCGGCTATGGGGCTCTAGCGTCGGCCTTTGGGGCGCGGCGCGGCCAGTTGGGCTTGGTGCGCTCGGGCGAGAACGGGGTCTTGGCGACCTGTGCCCTGCTGACGCTGGCGGTCCTCTCGCTGTGGTACGCTCTCCTCTCCCACGACTTCCAAGTCGAGTACGTGGCCGAAAACAGCAACCGCGCCATGCCTTTGTTCTATTTAGTAACGGCACTGTGGGGCGGGCAGAACGGATCGCTGTTGTTTTGGGGCTGGATCCTGTCCATCTACTCGGCGGGCTTGGCGGCACTCTACCGCCAGCGCTACCGCGAATTGATGCCCTACGCGATAGCGACCCTATCCCTTACCAGCTTCTTCTTTTGCATTGTGCATCTTTTTGCCGCTGACCCGTTCCAGCGCCTGCCCTTTACGCCAGAAGACGGTCGCGGGCTCAACCCGATCCTACAACACCCCGTTATGGCCATTCACCCGCCGATGCTTTACTTGGGGATGGTGGGCATGGTCGTTCCCTTTGCCTTTGCCATCGCCGCGCTCTTGACCGGCAAACTGGACGCTACTTGGCTGCGTGCAGTGCGCCGCTGGATGCTTATCCCTTGGGCCTTTCTCGGCTTCGGCCTCCTGCTAGGCGGCAAGTGGGCTTATGTCGAACTAGGGTGGGGTGGGTACTGGGCTTGGGATCCGGTGGAGAACTCCTCGCTGATGCCTTGGCTGATCGCCACCGCTTTTCTGCACTCAATTATGATTCAAGAGCGCAAGGGGATGCTCAAGGTATGGAATGTGGCACTAGCGATCCTTACGTACGCGCTGTGCCTGTTCGGCACCTTTATGACCCGCAGTGGTATTATCTCTTCGGTTCACGCCTTTGCCCAATCTAATATCGGCCCTTTTTTTGGCACATTTCTAGTCCTGACGCTGGTTTTTTCTTTTGGCCTTTTGTGGCTGCGACTACCCTTGCTCAAGGCCGAGAACCGCTTGGAATCATTCGCTTCGCGCGAGACGGCCTTCTTGCTCAACAACTGGGTTCTCTTGGGAATGCTCTTCGCCGTGTTCTGGGGCACGGTCTTCCCGCTGGTCTCCGAGGCTTTGACCGACGAGCAAATCACGGTCGGACCTCCTTTTTTTAATCAAGTCACGATTCCCATCGGCCTAGTGCTTCTGTTGTTGACGGGTGCTGGTCCACTCTTCGCTTGGCACCGCACCTCCCGCGAGAGTCTGCGCAAAAACTTCGTTCGCCCGGTGACGGCAGGCGTACTTTCTTGCGGGGTCTTTTTTTTCGTTGGCATACGGGATCCTTATGTGGTGCTGTCATTCGGGTTGTGCATCTTCGTACTCGTTGCGCTCTCTGCCGAATTCCACGCTGGGGCACGGGCGCGGCGGCGCAGTACGCACGAATCCTATCTAGTGGCACTGTATCGCCTCTGCGCCAAAAACCGACGGCGTTACGGCGGATATTTGACCCATCTCGGGCTAGTATTGCTCTTTGCTGGCTTTACTGGCAAAGCCTTTACCCAAGAAGCCGAAGTCGTCCTCGACCAAGGGACTTCGCGTCAAGTCGGCGAATACCGGCTTACCTTCGCGTCGCTAGCCTTTGCCGAAAACGCCAACCACAGCACTACCGCGGCGGCACTGGCTCTGCACCGCGGCGATCAATTCCTCGGTACGCTGCTGCCGGAGCGACGCTACTATCCCGCCTTTGACCAAGGTACTACTGAAGTCTCCATTTACTCGACTTGGCGCGAGGACTTCTATGTAATTCTGGTGGGCTCTGCCGAAGACCAAAGTGCCAAGTTCCAAGTCTATATCAACCCGCTAATCAACTTCGTGTGGCTCGGTGCTGTCGTCCTAGTGCTGGGCGCGATGTGGGCGATGTGGCCCACGCCGCGAGATCGGCGGCTAGCGCGGATCGATCGCGAGACCGCCATGGACGCGGCCATCGCCCGGAAGCCGCGTATGTACGTGCCCTTACTCGTTGCGTTGGCAGTAGGCTTCTCGCCAGTAGAGGCAGCGACAACGGCGGAGATCAAGGCCGTGGCTGAGGAGTTGGTCTGTCTCTGCGGTAATTGCCCTCGAGAATCCCTAGCCACCTGTCTTTGTACTGACTTCGCGGTCCCCGAACGCGAGGCGATTGGCTCAGCCCTAGACCAAGGCCAAACTCGGCAGCAGATTATCGACAGCTATGTAGCGCGTTTTGGCCCGATGGTCTTAGCCACTCCGCCTCACGAGGGCTTTAACTTGCTCGCTTGGGTCGCGCCCTTTTTGGCTCTTTTATTTGGCTTTGCCCTAGTACGCACTCTGCTAGTTCGCTGGAAGGACCAAGGCCAAGCTCCCCTACAGACCAAGCCCCAGCCAGCCAACCCCAGCCGAGACGCGGACCGCCTGAGACGCGAATTGGATCGCTACGACGATGGCTAGTTCGGCCAAACCGACGCGAGCCTGCACCTGTACAGGCTATATACTATTATAGTGAGCGCGATAGGGCTTTTACCTATACTGTGTTCTATCGCGCTGCTGTTGGGACTGTTGCTCTATCTGGCACATCCCCTCCTAACGGGCGAGCGGACGAGCGCGGCGAGTGGATCGCCGCGACAGCTCTTTGAGCGCAAGGAGCAGCTTTTGGGCGAGCTCGTCGAACTAGAGCTCGACCGCGAGCTTGGGAAAGTGTCCGCAGAGGATTTTCAACGCCTTTTTGCCGCGTTGGAAGCCGAGACGCTGGCGGTTATCGGCGAGTTGGATCGGCTCAACGGCGCGAGCAGCTCTCAACTCGAACGACGCATCGAGGAAGAGGTTGCGGCTCTGCGCCAAAAGACTGCCATTCCTCGTTGCCACGGCTGTGGGGCCGTGCGGCGCGAGAGTGATCGGTTCTGTCCACAATGCGGCACTTCGCTAGTGGAATCTAGCTGAGCCATGGTTCTGCGCTCGCTTTGTGTTGTAATCGTCCTTTGCGCCTCCGAACTGTGGGGCGCGGTGATCAATGGTTATGTACTCAACCCCTTCACCCAAGCGCGAATTCCGGGCATTCCCGTGGCTTTCTATATCCGCCAAGATGGACAGCTCCTCGAGATGCTGCACAAAGAGACCGACGCCGAGGGGCACTTCTCTTTTGCCGGCCCTTTTCTACAGAGCGGCCTTCTCTTCGGGCTAGCGGCCTTCTACGACGACATCCCCTACTTTTCTTCGACTCTTGAGGCCAATGCACAACAACAGGTCATCCTTGAAGTGTACGAAAAAACCGATGACCCCTCCGGAATCCGCATTGGCACTCATCACCTCTTTTTCGCGCTGCGAGAAAACGCGATTGAGTGCGTCCAACTCCTGCAAATTCACAACACCCGCGAGCGCACATACGCAGGCCGTGGCGACGGACGCGAGCGGCAAGTGACCGAACTTGCCTTGCCAACGGGCATCTTCAATCTCCAAAGCCACTCTGGGCTGCTCCACCAAGGCGGAGAAGGACGTTTCTTCGACAATCAGCCCCTGCCTCCGGGCCGCTCGCAGCGGAGTTTTTCTTTTAATCTCGACACCCGCAAATTCGCTAGCCCCTACGTGCATCAGGTGGTATATCCGACCGACCGCTTGGAGGTTTTTCTCGACCCGCCCTCCACGGAGGTCAAACCGCCTTTTATCGATCTAGGTATCGTTGAACAGCACGGCCGTCAGTACCGGAAAGTGGTCGTGGAAAACCTACAGCCCAGTCAGCAAGTGGCGATCCCCTTACCCGTAGTCCCCTCGCTACGTTGGTCGCTCAAATGGGTCGCACTGGCTGGCGCATTTCTCACTGGTGGTGTCGCGCTGTCATTGAGCCGCCAACATCCAAGCACCGATCGTACCTACGCGCTGAAACGACGGCAGCACCTCATTGAGGAACTCGCCCGGCTCGACGACTCTTTTGCCGATCAGCCCGAAGATCCGCATTACATGGACCAGCGGGCGCGTCTGATGCGCGAGGCTGTTGCCCTGACTCAAGTGCTTGATGTGTGATGAGATGAGTGGAGACGATGCCATCGTCCTAGCGGGCACTGCTAAACGCTTCGGTATCCACACAGCCCTGCATCCCATCGATCTGGTCATCCCGCGTGGGCAAGTGGCACTGCTCGTTGGTGCCAACGGTGCGGGCAAGAGTACCCTATTGCGGTTGGTGGCCGGCCTCTGCCGACCTTCGGCGGGGAGCGTGAAAATCAACGGTCTCGATCCCCAACGCATTCCCGAGGCGCGGGCAGAAATCGGCCTGATCTCGCATCAAACCTTGCTTTACGACGAACTGACGGCGAGAGAGAATTTGCGTTTCTTCGCCCAACTCTACGGCCTGGATAACCCTAGTGAACGGCTCGCGGCGGCCTTAGCGGTTGTTGGTCTGAACGAGCGATTCGATCAGCGCGTGGGTTCGTTCTCCCGCGGTATGAAACAGCGTCTGGCCATTGCTCGTGCCATCCTGCATGATCCTTCTATTCTCTTGCTTGACGAGCCGTTTACCGGCCTCGACGCAAGTGCCAGTGCTGCATTGCACCGCCTCTTGCGTCGCTTTCGTCAAGAAGGGCGCACCTGCATCTTGGTAACGCATCACCTCGGTGAAGCCGAAGGCCTAGTAGATCGCCTACTGGTGATCGAACGCGGTCAATGGTGCTTGGACCAAATCCTAACGGAAGGTTCTAATCGGCTGCGCACACTCTGTGCCCCTTATCTCGACGCCAACCCATGAGCTTTTTAGGGCGTACGCTGGCAATACTGCACAAGGACCTGAAGGCCGAGTGGCGCACTAAGGCGCGTCTCAGTCCTATGGTCTTCTTTATATTGTTAATGTTGCTGGTATTCAACTTTTCCTTCGATTTAGGTGGGGGTGCTCTACGCGAGATCGGACCTGGGACCCTGTGGTCGTCCTATGTCTTCGCCAGCCTACTCAGTCTGAGCCGCTCTTTTACTGACGAACGAGACAACGACGCGCTCGACGCGTTGCTATTAGTGCCGGGTGATCGCGGGGCCATATACCTAGGTAAAATGCTGGGCAATTTTGTTTTTCTTTTAATAATCGAACTTCTAAGTTTGCCCTTTTTTGCACTCTTTTTTAATCTGTCTTTAGGCTTTTTCTTGCTACCCCTGTTGGGTGTCTTCGTCTTGGGATCAGCTTGTATGGCGTCAGCGGGTACGCTTTTTGCGGCGTTGTCGAACAACATGCGTTTGCGCGAGTTGATGCTGCCCCTTTTGCTCTTGCCCATGCTCTTGCCGGCGTTGATTTCCTGCGTGGAGGCGACGGGGCTAGTGCTGGCCAATGACTATGGCGAAAAGCTCTTCGCGCACCTGCAGATGTTGGGGGTGTACGCGGTGGTTTTCACGGTGCTATCGTTAATGCTTTTTGAGTACGCAATCGAGGAGTGATGCGTTCAGTCCCATTTTCCTGTTTGACTTTCGTGGTCATGCTCGTCGCCTTGGGCGCGATTTTTCTGTGGGTCCCCACGGAAAAAGAAATGGGAGTCGTCCAGCGAATCTTCTACTTTCACGTGCCAGCGGCGTTTTCTTCGTTTTTGGCCTTTTTTCTGGTATTCGTCGGCAGCGTACAGTATCTGCGTACGCGCACAGACAAGTGGGATCGCCTAGCACTGTGCTCAGCCGAATTGGGCGTGATTTTTGCGTTGATCGTGCTGATCACAGGCCCCTTGTGGGCCAAGCCCATCTGGGGAGTTTACTGGCGGTGGGAGCCGCGTCTGACCTCCATGCTGATTACCTTCACCATCTACGTGGCCTACCTAATGGTGCGGGGATACGGGGCTAACTCTACTCCGGTACAGCGCATCAGTGCTGTATTGGGCATTCTCGCCTTCGCCAACGTTCCTTTGGTGTACTATGCTGTCGATCTGTGGGCCGCCGACCAACAGCTACACCCGCCGCGCAATATAGAACTTGAGCCGACGATGCAATACACCAAGTGGATCTGTTGCGTGGCTTTCTTCCTGCTGCTCTTTCGCCTCATAGCGCAACGCATCGAGCTAGCCCGCATCGAAAAAGCCGTGGTGCTCCTGCAGCAAAAACTAATTGACGAAACGTAAGAGACTATGGACAATCTCCACTACTTATTTGCTGCCTTCGCGGCCGTGTGGATCGTGCTTTTTGCCTATTTGGCGCACCTAAACCGGCGCATTGGGGAACTGGGCCGCCAACTCGCCGGACTCGAGTTGAAGCTAAAAAACAAAGAGGGGGATTTGCCAGATGGGTAAGAGGCGCGAGTTGGTTGACACCCGCTTTTACGTCGTATTATATTTTATACATCTATTGATAAATGCCTATTAAATTGTAGTGTAATGCTATGGTCCTGATGGACGTCAAGGGGGTTTTAAGCAACAAATCTCTATCTTTATACCCCGAAGTAGTACTCAAAGAAGTCGAAGGCAACTCTTATCTGCGCATTGTCATCGGCCGCTTTGAAGCGGCCGCCATTTCCACAGCCCACAGCAGGCGTCAACCTGTACGCCCCATCAGCTACGATCTAGCCCATCAGATTCTCGCCCACGTCGACGCCCGGATAATCCGGGTCGAAATTACGGACTTTAACTCACGCGAAAGAACGTACTACGCTGATATTCACCTCGTTGACGACGAGGGCAAGGCTCATACATTCGACGCACGTCCCAGCGATGCAATTGCCCTAGCCTTGCGCTTTGACGCACCGATCTACGCTGCCGTCAAGGTACTCAAAGACGTGGGATGCGTTCTTTCTGACGACGATGAATGGGTTACGGCTGAAGTTAATGCCATCACCAAATCCGTGGCCGCACCGCGAGAAGAGTACTCGACCATCACTACATCAGCCGTCAATCAGCTAGAACAACTCAAAAGACGCCTGCATCAAGCGGTTGCCGAAGAAATCTACGAGGAGGCCGCACGGCTTCGCGACGAGATTAGTCGTCTTAATGGGGATGACTAATGAGTACTACTTCTTTAGTTGAGATGACCGTGGTCAAGGTTAGCCCCTACTTGCACGAGGACAGGCCCTTGGTATGGTTGAGCGAGAAGAACGGTAACCTCCCGCGGCTCCTGCCCATTCCCATTGGCGAATTTGAAGCGGCCGCCATTCGGATGCAGCTAGAAAACGATGAACCTATACGCCCAATCTCTTACGACTTACTCTCTTCTATGGTCAGTTCCCTTGCGATACGCGTACGCCAAGTTGTCATCCACAACGTGCGCCGCTCCATTTACTACGCGAGGATCGTCATTGAGAAGAATCACACGATAAAGGACATCGACGCACGCCCCAGCGATGTCATCGCTTTGGCCTTGCGCACAGGTTCGCCAATCTACGTTGCTCCTGCGTTGCTTGACGAGGTTGGCTTGGAGCCCTTGGAAACCGACTTGGATGTTGAACACACTCTGAACCGCTTCTACGAGTTTGAAGTGCAGATTTCCACGGCACTCAATGCAGAAGCCGGTTCGGCCAAGGTCCGCTCACCGAAGCGGAATGCCGAAGAGGCCGACGCTCAACGCCCTCCCCAAAAAGAGAAAGACGAACTCAGCCTGCTTCGGCATCGGCTACAGCAGGCCGTCGTATGCGAAGAATACGAAGAAGCTGCTCGTCTGCGCGACGCCATCGAATCGCTAGTCAAAAAACCAAGCGTTGAATCCCTTCCGGGTGGACGCAGACGTAACACCTGACCAAGTAGCTGAAGTTGCCCAAGACACTGATCCTTGCACTACACACAATGGCCCTACAACTATTTGTTTGTCTCGCCCTGCTCCTCGGCTGCAATAGCGAAGACCTAGACCAACGCTTCTCACACCCGGCCCAGACCTTCCAGACTTACAAGTACGCGCTAGAAAACAGCGACTTTGACCTGCTTTGGGAATGTTTCAGTTCTTCGCAAGTGGAGAGCGAAGATCGTCAGAGCTTTGTCGAACGGTGGCGACAAAAGACGCCAGCAGAGATCAAGGCTCAACTGCGGCGAGAAATCGCTGAAGAGCGCATCATCAACGAGCGCATCGGTTACCTACTCTTCGATTCCTCTACGCTAGGCGACGAGCGCACGTCGCCATTCTTTTACTTTCTTCGCGATTCCGGTGGTTGGAAAATCACTTCCCATCTAGACAGCACCTTCCACCAAGAATTAGAGCAAGCCATTGAGCGCGGCGAGTACAAACTACCCGATTTCTAATTAGGCGACTCTAGGTTCCAAGTCCCTATGATACCCATTATCATATCCCACTGTTTGTCGTCCATCGCCTCTACCAGAGCGAGCAGGCGTAACACATCGCGCTCCTTCTGCTTCTTGCGCGCCCGAGCAACGGCCTCTAACCACGGTTGATCCCCGAGCAGAGCCAAAATTTCTGGATTCGATAGTATCCCCAAGAGGGCTGGGTCCAACGGCTCTTCGCTAGACAGGAGCTTGTTGACGACTGGATCCGACAGCGAGCGCATCATCTTGCCATAGAGCGCACGTCCTTCCTCCGAACTGGCCTTGGCCTCATAAGCAGCAATCAACAATCTATTAGAGTCAAGTTCCAAAACCTCGGCCAACTTGAGACACACTTCGTCGGAAGGGACCTTCTCCCCTTTCTCAATTTGTCCTATATAGGTTGCCCATACGCCCTTGGGCCTTCGCGCCGTCACGAGTTGTCCGGCCAATCCCTGCTGGCTCAGGTGGGCTTGTCGTCGGGCCTTCTTGATCATTTCTGCAAACTGCATGTGCGGTCCCTCTGAATTATTTTAACCATTCTCTGCCAAAAGATACGCACACACTTGTAAGTGTGCAAGACTCTGTTGGCATTTTCTTTAGATCCATTTTTCCGCTTGACAACACAATCTAGCGTGTGTATTTTTTTCTAAACAGAGTGTGGCGGTCCGCTACGCGGTCAAAGTCTTGATACGAGAAGCTCGGATTTCCCTTTTCGGGCCGTTGGGATCTTCAAAATTACCTCCCCACACCGCCTCGTTTGAGGATCTCACTTGCGTTTCAAGATTACCCCTTCCGGCCGCCATACTCTTTATTTTATAAGCAGCCCATTTTTAGATAGGCTGCTTTTTTATTTTTAGCCTTTACGCCGATTCCTTATACATCATGCGTATCTGTATGGTCGCTTTCACCGACCTGAATTTCGACTACCGCATCTACCGAGAGGCTACTTCGCTGCGCCGCGCTGGTCACCAAGTCGTCATTGTCGCCTCCTCTTTTAACTTAGCCCCACTCAAGGGATGGGACGATTTTGAAATCTACCCGATTCCGCTAGACCGGAGCCGCTCGCTGCGCCGCCTCTATCCTTTTTTTTGGCAACGGGCCTATCCTCTGCTCGTCAAGACCCAGCCGGATGCCTATCACGCACACGACTTAGACTCACTCTGGCCAGCAGTGCGAGCTGCACAGCGACTAGATCTGCCCATCGTCTATGACGCACACGAATTTTGGACCGAACAATCTTCACTGGTCAACCGGCCGCTGATGCGGTCCTGCTGGCGTTTGCTGGAGCAGCGGCTGATAAGACGAGTAGATCGCGTCATAACCGTCAGCGGGTCTATTGCCCAATCGCTCAGGGAGCGTTACCGCCTTGACGAGGTCGTCGTTCTGCGCAATTTGCCGCTATTCCGCCACAAGGTCCAAAGCAACCTGATACGCGAAACACTGGGCTTGTCCGATGATCGTCCCGTTGTTCTCTATCAAGGAGGATTTCTCACCGAAAACGGCTTGCGCGAGCAAATTGAGGCCACCGCAGGGCTTGCCGCCGCCCTAGTGCTAATTGGGGATGGGCCGAGTGAACAGGCCCTGCGGAACCAAGTTCGCGCTGAGGGCCTAGAGGATCGGGTCTATTTTATTTCCCGGGTGCCCTTTTACCAACTTCACAATTATACTTGCTCGGCCGACTTGGGCCTGTGTCTGATCAAAGGCACGGGCAAGAGCTTCTACTACTCTCTGCCCAACAAGCTTTTCGAGTATATGATGGCCGGGCTGCCGGTCTTAGCCAGCAACTTTCCTGAAATGGAGCGCATCGTCCGCGAAACGCATATCGGGGCTACGGTCAACCCAACCAATATAGCGGCCATTCGAGCGCAGGTCGCCTCTTTTTTAGATAATGCAGCGCAGCGAGAGGCGTACGCCAAGGCGAGTTTGCAGGCGGCACGGCACTATAACTGGGAACGAGAAGCCGCTCAACTCACCCAGCTTTACGAAACCCTAGCATGAGCACCCCGCTGACGCTTAGCGTCGTAATCCCAACCTATGACGAGCCTGGGCATCTTGAAGCAGCACTCAAGAGCCTGTCGAAGCAAGATTACCCTCACGAAGCGACCCAAATCATCGTAGTGGACGATGCCTCCCCCGATTTGGATGCTGAGCGGCTACATGCGGCGGTCGCGCCGTTAGAGTTTCAACTCCTCCGCAACGAACACAATCAGGGACGCGCCCGGGCGCGCAACGCAGCCCTGCGGGTCGCCAGCGGCGATATCGTCGTCTTTCTCGACAGCGACATGACCGTCGGCACAAATTTTCTCCGCGCCCATGCCCAACGGCATCAAAACCACGCGGAAGCCGTTTTTGTCGGCAATATCCGCTTTGCCAGTGAAATTCCCGCTACCTCCCTGACTCGCTATCTCGAAGGGAGGGGGGTCCATAGGGTTGATGCGGATAAGACCATACCTTTCAAGTGCTTTGTCACCGGCAACTCCTCGGTTCGCCGGTTGTCCCTGCTGCGCGTGGGATTTTTCGACGAGGACCTCACGGCTTATGGCGGCGAAGATCTAGAATTAGGGTATCGCCTCCACTTGGCAGGTATTCCGCTTTACTATGCCCCTGAAGCCCTGTCACACCACAATCACTTGCGTTCGTTGGAACCGCTTTGCCGTCTGATGCAAACCTACGGCAGCATGTCAATCCCCATCCTGTTAAAAAAGCATCGCGAGCTTGACGCCGTACTCCAGCTAGACTTTATCAAGGCGGCTGCTTTTTCTCCTCGGCGGCTCGCGCTCCAGCTAGCCTTATTGTCGCCGATTCACTACCCCATTCGCTGGGTGACTCGCTTTCTTGTGAAAACCTATGTCCCGGATCTGTTTTTTAGTTATTTGTTCTGGTCTAGCCGAACGCGGGGTTATCTACGCGCTCTAAACAGATAAAGAATAACGACTTATATTATATAGCCTCATGCGTACGCACTATCCCCGCTTCTCCCATGTTCTCCGCCTAGTGCTACCTACGCTCCTGCTAGCCCACTTCGTAGTTTGGCCCATCGTCGGCTTTTTATCTCTATATGCTGGTATTATTGCCGCCGAATGTACCCTTTTGTGGTTTGTTGCTCTTTACATTCGCCGCCATCGCCTAATTGCCGAAGATTTACTTCTATTCAACGCCACGTCGGCTGCGACCCTGTTGCTGACAATCCCGGTTACTATTTGCTGTAGCCTTGTAATCGCCGAACTTGACTTGTATCAGGCCTATCTTCTCGGCCAGATAGACCTGTCCATGCCGCTGTCTTTTCAGAAAAACCTGCTGGAAATTCATATTGTCCGCGGCCTAGCAGAGCTCCCGAAGGGACTGATAACACTAGTGCTAGTACCTGTTTTTTGCGAAGAGCCCCTCTTCCGCGGACTTATATTCACGAGCCTTTGCGCCCACTATGGGCCGCGCTGGGCACTAGGCGGTTCGGCCCTGCTGTTTGCCACTTCTCACTTCAACCCTTGGCAAATGATTCCCCTCTTCTTTTTTGGGCTCTTCCTCGGTGCTTTAGTTTACTGGACTCACAGCATCTATCCTGCCATGCTCGCCCACGCGGTAAACAACTCGACTTCGATAATTGGGATCAACTTGCGCACTTACTTAGGCATGGAAGGCCTCGGTCCCTCCCAACATCTCCCCATGCCCTTGGTCCTGCTCTCCGGCCTACTCCTGCTTGGCGGCCTCCTGCTCCTAAGCCGCCAAGCCGCCATTATGCCGCTGCTGACCAAGAGGGAATTTGCTCCGCCCCACTAAAACTGAGTTGTTGAAGGAGAGACAGTTACGTAGAAAAACGTTTCCCAATTAAATCAGCTCAGTACCTTCGCTACCGTTTCCCCAATTTCCGCAGGGTTCTCACAGGTGTGAATCCCTGCTTCCCGCATCGCCGCCATTTTGTCCTCGGCCGCCCCCTTACCACCTGAGATAATAGCTCCTGCATGTCCCATCCGCCGCCCCGGAGGTGCTGTACGCCCCGCGATAAAGCCAATGACGGGCTTGTCGTAGCACTCTTTGATATAGGTAGCCGCTTCCTCTTCAGCCGTGCCGCCAATCTCGCCGATCATCACGACCGCATCGGTCTCGGGGTCGTCCTTAAAGAGAGCCAGCGCGTCCACAAAGCGCGTCCCGATGATTGGGTCGCCGCCAATGCCGATGGCTGTGGACTGGCCCAAGCCTCGCTCAGTGAGTTGCCCCACGGCTTCATAGGTCAGCGTTCCACTCCGAGAGATAATCCCCACGCGACCTGGCTGATGAATAAAGTGAGGCATAATGCCGATTTTGCACTTCCCCGGCGAAATGACGCCGGGGCAATTAGGCCCGATCAGACGAGTAGAGCGCACTTGGACATAATGGTAGGCTTTGACCATGTCGCTCACGGGGATGTTCTCGGTGATACAAATGACTAGCTCTATACCGGCATCGGCCGCTTCCATGATGGCGTCGGCGGCAAAGGGGGCTGGCACAAAGACGATTGAAGCATTGGCTCCCGAGGCCTCAATGCCTTCGGCGACCGTGTTAAAAACCGGAACACCTTCAAATTCTTGGCCGCCTTTGCTAGGTGTTGCTCCGCCGACCACCTTCGTGCCGTACTCCATCATTTGTCGCGTGTGAAATGATCCCTCCGACCCTGTAATGGCCTGTACAAAGACCTTGGTGTTTTCGTCGATTAAAACGCTCATCCCTGTATTCCTCTTACTGAATAGTCGCCTTGACCATCGCCGCCGCTTCTTGAAGCCCGTGCCCAACGGCAAAGTCCATGTCGGAGTTTTCCAGCATCTCGGCAGCCATATGTGCGTTGGTACCAGCTAGTCGCACGACGATTGGCACGTTGACTTCAATGTTTTTGCGCGCCTCAATCACGCCGCTGGCCACGCGGTCGCAACGTACAATGCCTCCGAAGATGTTAATGAGAATGGCCTTTACATTCGAGTCGGAGAGCAGAATTCGGAAGCCATTTTCCACGGTCTCGGCACTGGCACCCCCGCCTACATCCAAGAAGTTGGCCGGCTCAGCACCAGACAGCTTTATAATGTCCATGGTGGCCATAGCCAGTCCGGCACCGTTGACCATACAACCGATATTGCCGTCAAGCTTAATGTAGCTCAGATCGTATTTGGCCGCTTCGACCTCTAGCTCTTCCTCTTCATCCAGATCGCGCATTGCCGCTAAGTCGGGATGGCGGAAGAGTGCGTTGTCGTCCAAGTCTATTTTGGCATCCAGTGCCAAAAGCTGCCCATCGGCGGTCGCCACCAAGGGATTGACCTCAACCAGTGAGCAATCGGCATCGACATAGGCTCTGTAGAGACTAAGGATAAAACTGGCTGCTTGGCGAACCTGTTTGCCCTCAAAGCCAAGCCCGAATGCCAAGCGCGTTGCTTGGAATACCTGTAACCCCACTGCCGGATCAACCGTCTCCTTGAGAATTTTTTCTGGGGTCGCCGCCGCGACCTCCTCGATCGCAACACCGCCTTCTCGACTAGCCATGACCACTGGCTTGCATTGGGCCCGGTCTAGCGTGATGCCCAGATAAAACTCGCGTTCTATATCCGAGGCCTGCTCCACCAAGACTTTCTTGACCCTTTGTCCTTCCGGGCCGGTCTGGTGCGTAACGAGCTGCATGCCGAGAATCTCGCTGGCCGCTTGGCGAGCCTCTGCGGGATTAGCGGCCAGTTTGACGCCTCCGCCCATGCCGCGACCTCCAGCGTGGATTTGGGCCTTAACTACGACCTTTCCACCCAATTCGGCGGCCACGAGCTCGGATTGGTCGGCTGTGGTGGCTACGTTGCCACTCGGTACGGCGACTTGGTACTGGCGCAAAATTTCTTTGGCTTGATATTCGTGAATTTTCATGAGCGTTATCTATAATTAGGTGAAAGGAACACAAAACAAAAGGGTACAAAAACCTTCCCCTACCAGCAAGACGATCTAAGAAAGTACCAAACTAGGCTGTTGATCGCTGGGAAAGTCCCGTAATATTCAGGTATATCCAAAGACTTAGAGGAGATCGCCCGTGAAGATTTTGTTAGTCGGCGGGGCCGGCCACGTCGGCACCTGCACGACTCCCTACCTTAGACGCCATCACGACCTGCGCGTGTTGGACATCGCCAAGCCTAGGCACGAGGTAGAATACATCGAAGGCTCTATCGCCGCCCCGGAGGCCCTCGCCTGCGCTCTAGACGGAGTGGATGCCTTCATCAACATGACCATGAAGAGCGGCCAAGGCGGCCTCGACAGCCATCAGACTGAGACCCAGATCGTCGATAATTATACCGTCAATTGTCTGGGACTGCACCTGCTCCTGTACACCGCTTGGAGGCTAGGGATCAAAAAAGGCGTTCACACCTCCACCATGAGCACCCACTACCGCGCCCGTTCCTATTATCCGTCCGAGGAAGAAGTACCACTCGATAGCCCTAGTGTGTACGGATTCACTAAGGGGCTAGCCGAGGGCATTTGTCGCTATTTCGCCCGCCAATTTGACCTGAACTTGGCAATCCTTCGCATTACTGGTCCGCGCACCCGGGCGCAATTCCTAGAACAAGCCAAAAATCCACCACACTATCCCCCTGGTGGTCTTTACTTTACCGATGAGGAAGATCTGGCTAGGGCCTATCTGACGGCTTTAGACTACGTGCATATAGGTCATGGCCGCTGCGACGCCTTCTTCATATCGGGCGACGCCGACCACTGCGAGATGAATATGTCTAAAGCACGAACTGTTTTGGGCTGGGAGCCTAAATCGCACCTGATGCTGGAGGAGTGAGAATTCAGTGATCGCAAGCTCGAACAGGATCACCTAGGCACAAGTGAAAAAAAATAGGCCCAACCATTCGGTGGGCCTATCTCAATTACTATGAAGAGTTCGCGCTGTGATTTAGGCGGCGTAAACGCTTACCCGCTTACCCTTCCGGCCAAAAGACTCAAATTTCACCTGCCCGTCAATGGTGGCGAAGAGCGTGTCATCCCCGCCCTTCCTGACGTTGACACCCGGATGAATGCGCGTCCCGCGCTGCCGCACGATAATCGTGCCGGCACTGACCTTCTCTCCGCCAAAGCGCTTAACGCCTAGACGCTGTGCATTGCTATCGCGCCCGTTTTTAGAACTGCCGACACCCTTTTTATGAGCCATAATACCTAGTCCTTTCGCACTTAGTTCGAGAGAACGATGTCCTCGACCCGAATCTCGGTGTAATCTTGGCGATGGCCAGTGCGCCGCCGGTATTTCTTGCGCCGTTTCTTCTTGAAAACGACAATTTTGTCGCCACGACCATGGCCGATGACCGTCGCCGCAACACTAGCTCCCTGGACCGTGGGACTGCCAACCCTAACTTCGTCATCGCCGGAAACTAGCAGGACGTCGGTAAATTCCTGGGTGCTGCCTTCTTCGGCCTGAAGCCGGGGTACGCGCAGAAACTGACCCTTATCGACTTTGACCTGATGGCCGACGATATTGACAACTGCATACATGAATTGCACTCCTACGCTAAGACTGCTTCGCAATCAACCAAGAATTTTTAAAGATACAGGTTGAAATTTTTCTGTCAAACCCGAAACTCGGCCGTCACATCCAAGCTGCGTTTGGTCGAAAAGAAGCGATAGTCTTGGGGCCCCAAAGTGGAGTCGGCCTCAATTTGGAGGCGGGCCTTGGTCGCCTTGCGTAATGACTTGAGCCGTTCTTCGCGGTTTTCTAGCATATAGGTGGCTACCTCGGGATGGACCTTTAACACGTAGCGCCTTTCACGGGTGGCTGCATAGGAACGCTGAAGCCAGCGTTCAATCCAAGTAAGGGTTGTATCTGGCCCCATGATCCGGCCCGTGCCGCTGCAAATTGGACAAGGTTCGCTATGAGTGTGCAAAAGGTTTGGGCGGACGCGCTGGCGCGTCATTTCGACCAAGCCAAACTCGCTTATGTTCGGGCTGATTGAGACTTTCGCTCGATCCCTTTTGAATTCCTCAACTAAGCAGTCAACGATCTTTTTTTGGTTGCGCTCCTCGTTCATATCGATAAAGTCGATGACGATAATACCGCCGATATCGCGGAGCTTGAGCTGGCGGGCAATCTCACGAGCCGCCCTCAGATTGGTATTGAGATTGTTTTCCTCCTGATCGTCGGAGCCGAGATAACGGGCTGAATTCACGTCGATAAAGGTCCCTGCCTCAGCGTAGTCGATGACCAAGGCCCCGCCACGGCGCAACCAGACGGTGCGATTGGTCGCCTTCTCGATATCTTCCTCAATGTTGAAGGCATCGAAAATGGGGCGACGATCCCGGTAAAATTCCACCCTTTGGCGTAATTTAGGTGAAACTTGGCGCAAATAAGCCGTGATCTCCTTATATAGCTCTTTGCTATCGACAACCAGTCGTTCCACATTGTCGGTGAACAGGTCGCGTATTATGCTGGAGGTCATGCCCATTTCCTTATATACCAAGACGGGTGCTTCGACCTTCCGGCTCGCCTTGATCAGACGCCCGTGGTTTCTCACTAGCTGCTTCATATCGCGTTTGAACTCGCGATCACTCTGCCCCTGCCCTTCAGTGCGCACGATTACCGAGTAGCCATCGGGTTTGATCTTAAATACCAGGTCTCTCAGTCTTTTGCGTTCGTTACGACTGGTGATTTTGCGCGAGACGCCAACCCAGTTACCTCCTGGAACCAACACCATAAAACGACCCGGAAGCGATAGCTGAGTCGTCACACGGGCACCTTTGGTGCCGATAGGCTCTTTAGTGATTTGCACCAGCACCTGTGCGCCCTTCTTAATCAAGTTTTGAATACTAGGATAACCGCGATGGCGCGAGCGGTGCCCATTGCGTACCCCATCGGTCTCCCCTCTATCTGCTTCTACCATATCGCGCACTTGGAGAAACGCGGTGCGGTCGTGGCCTATCTCGACAAAGGCGGCCTGTAACCCGGGCAAAACGGCCGTTACAATCCCTTTGTATATATCCCCTACCGTCCGCTCGTTTTCGGGTCTTTCGATCCAAACTTCAGCCAGACGCCCATCTTCCAAGATGGCAATACGGGACTCGTGAATGCCTTGGTTAATAAAAATCTCTGTTTGCACAATATGTCCTCACGCTTAGTAGTCATAAGTATTGGGTATAGAGGCGATTTCAAAGCCCCGCTTACCACCGTTCACTTGGCTTCTTCCGCGGCCAATACCCCCAGATACTTATCTTGGTCTGCGAGAACCTCTAGCGCCTTGGCTAGCTGCACATCCTCTTGCAATTCTTCGAGCAGTTGGGCCTTTCTCCCCCTGAAGCGCAAAATTAGTTCTCGACGTAAAGCATTCTTGATATAAGGTTCCAGCTCGCTGCTATACCGCCGATCCCACTCCTGCTTCACTGCTGCTCGTATATGGCGGATCGACTCTTGTGTAGCCTCACCCCAATCCATTTTCTCTGCCAAGTCCTCAAGTTCTGCTATTTGATTCAATCCCTTTTGGCCTTGGTCTAGACTTATGTCCTTAGTGCGGACGAACTCCATAAAGCCCGCGACCATCTCATCGCTGACGATCAGGTCTGGATGTTCCTCAATCCAAGACGAGTCGGCCGAGACATAATCTATGACAAAGTCGAAGAACAGCCGCCGCCGCACCAACTCTTGTACATAGGGGGGAAATGGTTCCGACTCAATGCTAATATCGGGCTTAATCCCGCCGCCGCCGAAGACTTTGCGACCTCGCTGGGTATAATAGGTTCGGTTTGCCATACTATCCGGCAGTCCAGTTACCCCCAGCTTGGATTTACCCACTAAATCGCCCAAACGGATCAAGAGAAGGCTCTCTGCGGACTCGTATTCCATATCAAAATGAGATTGAAGTGCAGAAAGGGCCTTAGCCCTATTCTCCGAACGCAAAATAAGGTCCATCACCAACTGATGCGGCAATTCCCTGTCGCCGAACAGAACGCCATGTACAGGCTTGGCGATGTCCTGTTCGCGGTGAATACTGCGCCCACTGGGCGCGTAGTAGAGTGCCGTCGTCAGCTTTAAGGCACTAGTTTCCTCTTCGCGTTCACGTAGGTCGAAAATGGTCTGTACCGAACCTTTGCCAAATGATGCCGCTCCGACAACCACGCCTCGATCGTTGTCTTGGATGGCTCCTGCAACGATCTCGGACGCGCTGGCACTTCCCTCGTCAATCAGAACTACCAAGGGCACATTGGGCGCAATTGAATGACGGTGGGAATACTTGACTTCTTCTCTCCGCCCGTCGCGTTCCTTAATCGAAACGATCGGCACTCCTTGAGATAAAAACAAATCGGCAACTTGGGTGGCTTGACTAAACAAGCCACCGGGATTTCCTCGCAGGTCTAAAATTAGCCCTTCAACCCGAGTGAGACTTTTTATCGCCTCTTCCACTTCGCTGGAAGTATGCTCGGAAAAACGCGTTTGGCGCATACTTATATAACCGATCTTTTCTTGGAGTTCTTCTACCAGCACAACGCTCTTGATCGTGATTATTTCCCGTTGAATTTCAACTTCGCGCGGCGTGGCTCCCAAGTGGGGAGCGACCGAGATAGCGACCTTCGTGCCAGGTTCTCCGCGCAGCGCATTGACCACAGATTCAAGCTGCATATCCAAGGTACTTTTGCCCTCCACAGCGACGATCAAATCCCCCGGTCTCAGCCCCGCCCGAAAGGCAGGAGTATCTTCAATAGGGGAAATTACCACGGGAAAGCGATCTTTTATGGCAACCGTAATCCCCAATCCCGCGAACTTGCCCGTCGTGTCCTGGCGCAACTGGCGCAAACCCTCCTCGTCGTAATACTCGCTGTACGGATCTAGTTGGCCGAGCATGCCCTTGATGGCTGCGCTCATAACTTCCCCTTGGTCCAGACGGGCGTAGTAGTTTTCCAGAATGCGCGAATACACGGCACCGAAACGCTCCCAACTGGCATTTACCTCGGCATACGGATCTTCCGTAGGCGCAGCATGGGTTGCGCCCTCACTTGCTAACAAAAAAATCAACCCCATTAAGATGTGTCGCATGACTACTCTTTCTCCTTAGGAAACCACGACCACAGCCGACGCAGCTCGTCCTGAATTCTTTCAGCCAGCCGATCTATTTCGAGCTGCGCGTCAAAAACCAAGCCTGTTGGATCTTTTTGCGCTATCTGTTGATAGCCTCGGGAAACCTTCTCTTGCAGTCCCATTCCTGTTTGCTCCAACCGATCCGCTACGTCCCGTCGTCCTAGGCGAGCCCAAGCCATTTCTACGGGCAAGTGCAGATATATTGTCGCGTCTGGCAAACACTCCCCCACCGCTAGCCGATTGACTTGTTCGACCACTGCCAAGTCCAAACCGCGCCCATACCCCTGATACGCTATTGATGAGGCAATGTAGCGGTCACAAATAACTATATCTCCCCGGTCAAGCGACGGTGTAATCACCTCTTCTACGTGCTGTGAACGACTGGCTGTATAAAGAAAAAGCTCTGCCGTAGGAGATACACCCACTAGGCTTGGATCGAGAACAAGTTGGCGAATTTTCTCTGCGACCGGGGTCCCGCCTGGCTCCCTAGTACGTGTAACTGGAAGACCTGCTTCGCTTAAATACGATGCCAGCAGGCGGGATTGGGTTGTAGTTCCACTGCCATCAATTCCTTCAAAAACGATGAAATAACCCCGAGACACGACGGCAGGAGAAGCTTATCAGGACTGATGAACAGAGGCGGGCGAATTGGGACCTGATTTCAGCCTGTTGCGAATATGAGCGAGGCGCTCAACAACCGTATAGTTGGTCGTAACGGCCAATAGAACCAGCACAAAAACTAAACCTTGATGGCCTATCAGACTCCCCACGGCCAAAGCGGTTAAACGTTCTGGGCGCTGCATGAAACCTACCTTGCAATCCTCGCCCAACCCCTCTGCACGAGCCCTTACATAACTAACCATCAGCGAACCAGTAATAGCAAAAAAGAGAATCCCCGAGGCAATCCATTCATCGCGGCCAATCAAATACGCACCGATTCCAAAATAAATAAATATCTCAGAGTATCGGTCTGTCGTCGAATCCAATAAGGCTCCGAACTTGGTCTCCTTGTGGCCCTCTCTTGCAACTTGTCCATCCAAGATGTCGCAGAGGCCCGCCACCATCATAATGAGAGCTCCCCATTGCAAATAACCCTTGGCAAACGCCGCTGTTGCCCCCATGTTCATAACTAGCCCCATAAGCGTCAGCCAATCAGGTCTGAAGCCTAAGCGAACAAATAAACGCGCCAACGGCCTAAGGATGACTAGACACCACTTTTTTAGATATTTATCTAGCAAAAAAGAACCTATTTCGCAGACGCTTGAGAGTGGCCATTCGGAAACTACGTTAAAAATATACTTGTTTTTTTCGTTTCTTCCAAAGGATTTACCGCCGAGTTTTCCACTTTCTTAAGAACAAGTTTTCCACATCACATCTCCTAGTCTCTGCTCAGTACTTTGCTAAATTATGGCCTATCTATTAGATAAAATTAGACATATACGTCCCTCAAAGGGCCTAAATCTCACAACTCTTTTTTTAATTTTAGATGTGGATAAGTATGTGTAAAACTACACTCGGAACACTCGACATAGCAATTAGTAGAATAGCCCCAATGTGCTCCCCACCCGATCTGCCCTCCATGCCAACAACTCCGAATGAGCAGCATCTTTTCCAAGCGTTGAAATAATCCAACCATGAGGAGATAAATGTCTTTGTACTAAAGCAAGCAGTTTCTCCGGCGAAGCCACAGCTCTCGCCGTCACCAAATCCGCGCCCACTGGACTCAAACTCTCTATCCGCTCGTTTACAATCTCTATTCGATCAAGCCGAACCGACCTTACAACTTCCCTGAGAAAGTGCGCCCTCTTCCTCCTGCTTTCGACAAGAGTAAAATACGTATCGGGAAAAGCGATCTTCAGAGGAATCGCCGGAAATCCAGCTCCTGACCCCAAATCCATAACCAGCCGATTCGGGAGACTTGCTACGACCGGAATCATAGTCAATGCCTGCCTCAAGTGCTTAGTTGCTACGACGGCCTGATCTCGCCGAGAGACAAGGCCAACTCTTCTCGACCACCGACTCAAGACATATAGATATATTTCCAGCTTAGGCCAGATATATTGAAAAGAACAAGAGAGAACCTTTTTTCTTTTCAATCTTTCAAAGTCCTCCTGAATATCAGAGGGCAGCCGAATTACCATATCAAAATCAAAAGATGTTCCACGTGGAACATTTAACTAGCTCGATACGGCAAGGTTTCGTATTTGAGCCGAAGTTCAACGTTCCACGTGGAACATTACTTGCCGATGCAAAATTGGGAAAAGATAGAATCGAGAACTTCCTCTTCTACGGTCTCGCCCAACATCTCGCCCAAGGCATTCAAGGCGTCCTGAAGTTCGGCAACGACGCACTCATCGGGCTGGCTATACCTGAGAAGATCCTCTGCGATAGCACTATACTTAGCTACTCGCAGCAGGCAATCTTGGTGGCGCTGGCGAGTAATTCCTATCCCATCCATTTCCGCCCTATAGGGCAATCGGGCCGTTACTTCTCTCTTTAGTTTTTTAATACCGAACTCCCTAAGTGCTGATATTTCAACAGATACCGAGACCCGTGCATCGATCTTAGATTGGATGATAGCACCCGGTAAATCAATTTTGTTGAAGACACCAATTGACTTCTTATCCAGCGGGAGCAGGTCCAACACAGCCATATCGTCCTCATGCGACTCAGTCGAACTGTCAAATACCGCTAAAATCACATCCGCTTCCCTAATCGCCTGAGACGCCCGTTCAATTCCTTCTTTTTCGATCAGATTATGGCTTTGCCTAATCCCAGCCGTATCGACTAGCCGTATCGTCTCTCCCCCCCATGTAGTCCGACCTTCTACTAAATCTCGCGTCGTTCCTGGTAAGGGAGTGACTATTGCCCGATCTTCGCCGATCAACACGTTGAGCAACGTGGACTTACCGACATTGGGACGCCCTATGAGCACTACTAAATATCCCTCTTGGCGACGCCTTGTTCCCTCGAATGTTTCAGCAAGCCGTAAAGAGGACTCAATTACCTCGCGCAGCGCGATCTGTATTTCTTGACGCCCAATACTGTCAATGTCTTCGTCGGAAAAATCGAGCCCGATCTCAAGCAGCGATAGGATCTTAACTAGCTGATTCTTAAGCTCTTTTACCATCTTAGATAGACGACCACTGGCCAAGCCATAGGCATTGTCGAGATGCGCTTTAGAACCGGCCTGGATGAGGTCAATTACAGCCTCAGCTTCTAATAAGTCTAAGCGGCCATTGAGAAACGCTCGACGGGTAAACTCTCCAGGGGCAGCAGCGACGGCCCCTAGGCGAAGTGCTTCCTCGACGACTGATTCTAATACGACCATACTGCCGTGGCAGCTAATCTCGACAGTATCTTCACCAGTATAAGAATGAGGAGCTGCAAAGACCCAAGCGACGCCCGTGTCGACTGCTCGGCCATTAGCCCATATACGTCCGTATTCGACGTATCGGACTCGCTTGCCGAGCGGCGGACGAGACCGAAAAATCTGCTGGCCTATCGATAGGGCCTCTGGCCCGCTCAAACGCACTATCCCGATACCCCCTTCCCCCCGTGGCGTAGAGATAGCGACAACAGTATCCGACTGTATCAAGGTCGAGGTCCGGCTGAAATTTCAAGTGCTGGAAGGAGCGGCTTTCTTCTTGAAATGATTGACCAATAGCTGTTGGCCGATGGTCAGGACATTGAAAATAGTCCAGTAGAGCACCAATCCCGACGACATGCTCCAAAAGATAAAGATCATCAGTACCGGCATCATGTAAACCAGAACGGCCTGCTTGGGATCCTTCATAGTCATCTTCTGTTGGATGAGCATAGAGACTGCCATTAACAATGGCAGGACATGAAGGCCAAAACCGCCGATAAGCAACTCGTCGGGAAGGGAAAGATCTTGTATCCAAAGAATAAAAGGGGCTTGGCGCAACTCAATTGTTTTGCCAAAAAGATTGTAGAGCGCAATGAAAATGGGCATCTGCAACAAGAGAGGCAGACATCCCCCAAGAGGATTGACGCCTTCTTCCTTATAGAGCTTCATAGTCTCTCGACTTAAGCGTTGGTTGTCGTTTTTGTACTTCTCTCGTAGTGCCGTAATCTTCGGCTGAAGTTCCTGCATTTTCGCCGCGGACTCATAGGTTTTGTGGGTAAGCGGATAGACGAGAATTTTAATGGCAACGGCGAAAAAAACGATGATCCAACCATAGTTAGGGATATATTGATAGGTCGCTATGAATAGAATGAGTAGAAAGCGACTTATTTGACTTACGATCGGCCATCCGAAGTCAATAGCCTGCTCTAGTTCAGCCTCATAGCCGATAAGCTCGTCGTAGTTGAGTGGGCCCATGTAAATCGTGTTGTGCCAAGCACCAGACCGTTCGAGCCGACGACCTACCTGAAAAGAGTAGTTGGGCAGCAAATTCGCCCCTTGGTGGTTGCCCTGTAAGACGACGAGAGAACGCTGCTCTCTATCCGAAGGGATGCAGGAAATCAAAAAATATTTATTGCGAACACCCGCCCATTTTAGCAACCCTTTGTCCTCTAATTCGTCCAATTCTCCATCGTCCACCTTGAGTTCGACCCGCTCTTCGTTGATATAGGCAAAAGCCCGCATTTCAGGTAGATCGATTTCCGGCTCACGCTCGGTAAACGCTATGCCATTTTCCCAAGTGAGTATGGCTTCGGTATCGTTGTCAAACCCTTCGTAGCGCACTTGGAGATCGAATCCATAGCGGTCCCCATGAAAGGTCAAGACCTTTTCCAGTCTTCTGCCGCCATTGAGTTGGGCTACCATGATTAGGGATTGCTCTTCCTCGGGTCCAACCTGCAGACTCGACTGATTGGCAACAAACTCCGCCGAGGAGATATCTTCTCTGTAGTTCGCTCTTTTTAGATAAATTCCCAAGCCGCGGCCGGTTGGCGGCAGCATTTCGATAATACTTCCATCTACGTATCTGTATTTTAAGAGTTTACATGATACAATGGTCCCGCCCTTTGTGGAGACTTCAAATCTCTGAAGCGGTGTTTGTACCACGATTTCTTCCGGAGTAAAGGACGGACTTTCGGCAGATTCGACTCTTTCAATCGCCTGAGACTGAACAATGGGGGCTGGCTCTTCTAAGTGGAGCTGTTCCGCAGGCTCGGGATCTCGTACGCGCTCGGCCTCAGATTGCTCATCAGCAACAAGTTCAGTTTCAGATCCCGTCTTTTGCGGCACTGCTTCCTGAGATCGAGGCTGGGGCTGAGGATTTAGCCCTAGCCATTCATTATAATAGGGAAGCAAGAGGAAAATCAGGCCGATAAAGAGAAAGGCCAACAGGGTCCGCTTATCTTCCATAGGTTTTAATTACCCTTTTATAAACATATTCTAGTGCAAAGGATCGTATCCATGCCCTCCCCAAGGGTGGCATCGACTAATCCGCTTTAGCGCAAGCATTCCGCCCTTGAATAGCCCGTACTTATCCAGTGCTTCTTCGGCATATTGGGAACAAGTAGGTAGGTAACGACAGGACGGGGGAAGATATGGAGACAGAAGAATACGGTAGGCGTGGACGACGAAAATGGCGATTTGCTTCATTGCGAGGCAAGAAAAATAGGTAGTTTGGCCACCAATGAGTCCAGCTCCCTTTCCAAGTCAGCAAAGGGAGCTTTAATGGCTGAAGGTTGACAGAAAACGACTAGATCACAAGGAAAGTACAGGCGACTGCGGCAAATGCTGCGTAGGCGCCGCTTGAGCCGATTGCGCTTTACAGCATTGCCCAGTTTGCGCCGGACGACAAAAACTTGACCGCGATCTTCTCGGTTGCAGCGGATCCAAAGATAGCGACCTCTAACCCAATCCATAAAGCACTAGACAGCTAGCTGCTTGCGGCCCTTTCTCCGACGACGATTGATGATATTTCGACCGGCCGGTGTGCTCATTCGCTTGCGAAAACCGTGCTTATTGCGGCGGCGTCTGTTGCTAGGTTGAAATGTGCGTTTCAAAATAAAATTCTCACCTCGCGTTGGTTTATGTGCAGCATATGCAAAAACAGTTTAATCTAGTGGCTATTCTACTAAGTGTCAATACTTTCAACTTTTTGAACACTGACGAATTACGGGAAACTCTTGACTGACGTATGCCTTCTTCATAGGTTGAAAATCCCCCTTAAAAACTGCGATCTTCGCTTCAATGAATGGCACAGGAAATGGAAGATCCCCAAGAACTCTGGGCCCAATGTCTGCTCAACATAGAGCGTCAAGTTCGTCCCCAGAGTTTTACTAATTGGTTTAAGCAGACTTCAGTAAGCCACTTCGACCAAGACTTATTGGTCATCCAAGTTCCCAGCGCATTTTCTGCCGCTTGGATAGAAGAGCACTACTTGCAGATGATCCAATCCGTAGTGTGGGAAGAGACGGCACTGACTCCCAATATCAAATTTGTGGTAGCACAAGCCCCCCAATCTATTGGCCATCAAGTGCCACCTGTTGAGCAGGGGGAAGGAGACTCCGCAAGAGATGAACAAGAAGTAATAGAAGCAGCTCCTGTCCAATCGCTGAACAAGCGCTATACCTTTGATGAATTCATCATTGGCGATAGCAATCGCTTTGCCCATGCAACGGCATTAGCCGTAGCCAACTCTCCAGGTAAAACGGAGTTTAATCCCTTGGTGATCTACGGAGGCGTGGGGCTAGGTAAAACGCATCTGCTGCAAGCGATTGGGCATCATGCCTACAACCACAACCTTGCCGAGAAGATCGTTTACGTTCCCTCGGAAAAGTTCATGAGGGATTTCGTCCAATCGCTTCAAGACCGCAATTCCATCGGTGAATTTCAGAGTTTCTATCGCAGCGCGGACATTCTCCTCGTCGACGACATCCAGTTTTTGATCCGCGGCGAACAGACCCAAAATGAGTTCTTTCACACTTTTAATGCCTTACACCAGTCCGAGAAGCAGATTGTCATGACCTGCGACAGTCCTCCTGGCCATCTAGACGGATTAGGAGACAGACTGAAATCCCGCTTCATCTGGGGACTGGCTACCGCCATAGATGCGCCCGAGCTCGAGACCCGGATTGCTATCCTGCACAAAAAGGCCGAGCGCAATGGCATACGGATTTCCGATGATGTGGCCGCTCTGCTGGGAAATCACATCCGATCAAATGTCCGCGAACTCGAAGGTACTTTGATTAGCCTGATGGCTTACTGCTCAATCCATAAGAAGGAACTCGACCTAGAGGCGGCCCAGCATATTATACAAGAACAGGGGCCCAGCCCGTCGGAAGTGAGCATTGAGGCGATCCAACAGCATGTCGCCGACCACTTTAATTTGACTCGTGAGCAACTCGTTGGAAAAGGACGCCAGCGAGACGTGGTAACTGCACGGCACATTGCCATGTTCTTAATCAGGACTCTCATCGAAGGCAGTCATTTCACTACCATCGGCTTGCACTTCGGTAACCGCGATCACAGCACGGTCATCCACGCTGTAAACACTGTTGGGGAGAGGTATCAAAACGATCCCTCCTTTGCTAGACTAGTCGAGGATTTGTCAAATACCATCCGTCGGCAAAGCCGCTAGCCCTATCTTTTTAGAAGCTGTTGAGCTGAAACGAATATCGATAGGAACAAGGCAATTTCATGGCGATTTCAGCACCCGGCAGACCTTCAAAACGAGGTTTATACGGCTGAAATCAGCCCTCTCTCGTAAGTTATTCCGAATAACTCAACAGCTTCTGTCTTTTAGTCTGTATTGTATTTTCACTACTATAGTGCCTATTTGGCAGTGGAAAACTATCAACATCTATCCTACCTAGGTATTGATTGGGTGTGGATAAGTCTATAGAAAAAAGAAAACCGTCTTTTTGTGACCTCTGGCGTGTGAAAAACCAAAGTTTTCCACTCCACAATCCACATACAAGCTCCCGTTACCGAGTTATGAGTTTGATTATATAAGTACATTATTAACAATATATTTTTCTACTTATAGATGACTTCTCAAGACATTTATCCACATATCCACACCATAACTATAATTACAATAAATAAAAGAACACAAAGAAGTGTAGTTCGGTTAGGAGTGTGGGTGTGGATTGCGTTTTTCCCTGTACACATCTTTTTGTTTTTTATACACACCTGCTCTTGTGTGCACTTTCTATTGAAAACTGGGACTCTATATATATGAAATATAAGAAAAACTTGACGTAGGTACGGATAAAAGCTAAATTTATAGTAATATCTGACGTTTTACGCAGCCCCAGCGAAGACCGGGGCCGGCTCTTATGCCGCGGCGACGCGGCGGCCGGTTCGTGCGGAACACGATACAACGGGAAGCAAACAGGGGCCTAAACGCTTGGGCGATTTTATCAGAAGGATTCTCCGGGAAGCACTATGAAGTTAAGAGTAGATCGCAGTGAATTATGGCGGGGTATTGATACTGTATTAGAAGCCGTGTCTTCAAAACCCTCTCTACCGGTGTTGGCTAATATCCTACTTGAGGCCGATGAGAAAATTCTATTTCTGTCGGCGACAGATCTAGATTTGTCCATCCGGACTCAAGTCCCTGCTATAGTAGAAGAGAATGGGAGGACGACTGTTTCAGCACGCAAGCTGGCAGAAATCACCCGAGAATGGCCCGAGGCGGAAGTGAACATTGAGGTGCAGGATGAGCGACTCAAGCTCTCAGGGCGGCTTGGGGAAACCGAAAAAAGCGGTGAAGGAGCCTATAGCCTGTCGGGAATAGAAGCCGACGAGTTTCCTTCTATGCCTACAGCCATTGACGGCGTGAGCCTGAGTCTGGCAGGGGGCGAAGGCGAGCTCAATGTTCTGGTAGATATGATAAGCAAGACGGTCTTTGCCGTCTCCGGCGACGATACACGGCCTGTGTTCAATGGGGTGCTCTGGCGCATTGATGCACAGGGAATGGAGATGGTGGCCACCGACGGGTCGCGCTTGGCTTGTTACAGGTTAGCCATAGCTTTGCAGGATCAGGTACAAGACGATCAAGAGACCGCGGTCATCGTCCCCCCCAAAGCGTTGAACCAAGTCGTCAAATTGCTGGGTAGCCATAAAGGGTCAGTCAATGTCGCGCTCGGCGAGACGCAGATCCTGTTTGACATAGGGCATACGCATTTGCTGTCGCGTCTGATCGAGGGACCCTATGTCAACTATGCCCAAGTCATTCCGCAAAACAACACAAAAGAACTGAGAATAGCTAGCGAAGATCTGCTACCGGCCGTACGCCGGGTATCCATCCTCTCCAGTGCTTATACGCGCCAAGTGCGTTTTAAGCTGAACAGTGGTCAGGTTGAACTGTCGGCCGCTAGCCCCGAAATCGGTGGCGAAGCGAGGGAGATCGTACCGGCCCAATACGCCTCTGAAGAGCTAGAAGTTGGTTACAATGCCCAATATCTGATGGAAATCCTGCGCAGAATGGAAGCGTCCGCGGTCTGTTTCCAGCTCAACGACCACGTCACCGCAGCCTTGTTGCGACCGGTAGAACAAAAGGAAGGTGAGGATTACTTCTGCTTGCTAATGCCCTTGCGGCCAACAGGATGAGGTAAGCAGGAATAGTGCGGATCCGTGAATTAACGCTGAGACCCTTCCGCAATTTTACTGCGATTCACTTGGGCTTTGCAGCAGATCACGTGCTTATTTTCGGCCCTAACGGACGCGGTAAAAGCAATATTCTAGAGGCGATTTCCTACTTATCTATTGGTAAGTCAGTGCGCGGGGCCAAGGATCAGCAAGTCGTGCCGCACGGCGAAGACTTCTTTGATATCCGAGCCTTTTGTAGTGATGGTCGCCGCGACCAGCAAGTACGCGTTTTTTACAGTAAAAAAGAAGGCAAGAAGGCATTTGTCGATGCTACTCCCTTGCCTCGAGTCTCGGAGTTACTGGGTACCTTCCGCACCGTTCACTTCTCTCCTGAAGACGTATCGCTGGTATTGCGCTTCCCGGCCCAGCGAAGGCGGCTCCTCGACATACTTATCGCGCAGTCTAGTGCAGCGTACTTGCGCTACATGCAGCGCTATTACCGCGTGTTAGCTCAGAGAAACCACTTGTTGCGTACCGCAAAAAAGTCGAGACACGGGCTTGTCGATGGTCAAATACAAGCAATGGAACCATGGGATGCCCAGTTGGTGGATTTGGGTGCCCAACTTCGACTGTGTCGTCTAGAAGCACTAAATAGGTTGAGAGCCCCCTTTCTCCGCTATTACGGCCGCTTTGCCTTAGCGGGTGAAGAGGCAACTATTGTTTATCAAGGGGCCAAGGGACAGGACTTGGAGGCCCTTAGAGCCGAGTTGCGCGAGGCACTTGGTCGCCGTAGGGAGCAGGAAATCAAAATGGGCTTTACGCTATGTGGACCGCACCGCGATGACTTAAAGTTCACGTTGAACGAAGAACCAGCCGAAGTCTATGCCTCTGAGGGCCAGCTAAGAACCGTACTCATATCGTGGAAACTGGCCGAAGCCCGTTACATGGAGGAACAAACGAGTCGGCAGCCTGTCCTGCTTTTAGACGATGCTTTTTCAGAGTTGGATTCAGGCCGAATAGGAGAACTGTTGGACATATTGGGTGAGTTTGAACAGGTCGTAGCGACGACTCCCCAAGAGCCTAATACAAGGCAGGAAGCCTGTTTTGAATCGATCGATCTCCAAAAGTAAGGGCCGACCTGTTGGTCCCCCCACCGGTTTGCATGGATTGCTTGAAGCCGCATTCGAGGAGCTAGGGATCAACGAGAAGTTGGTGGAATGTCGGGCGCGGATGGCGTGGGAAGAAGCAGTAGGTCCCAACTTGGCTCAGTACGCCCGTCCATTGCGCTTGTCCAAGGGATTTTTGGAAGTAGCGGTGCCATCTGCCGTATGGCGAACCCAACTAAACTTTATGCAGCGAGACATCACGACGCGGATCAATACTTTGCTGGGTGAGAAGGTCGTCGAAGGGCTAAAACTACTAAACCAGTCCGAAAGCGTGGAGAACAAAAGGAGGAGTAGATGACGGAACCGGCCAGAAATTTTCTTAGAGAAGAAGCAGTGCAGGAGGAGGAATATACAGCCGACGCCATACAGGTTCTCAAAGGGCTTGAAGGGGTGCGCAAGCGTCCAGCTATGTACATTGGCGATACGAGCGAAAACGGCCTCCACGAGCTGGTGAAAGAAATCGTCAACAACAGTATTGACGAGGCCATGGCCGGGCGTTGCTCGCGTATTGATGTAACAATCACCGCCCAAGGTACTGCCCGCGTCCAAGACAATGGGCGGGGCATTCCGACCGACTTTCACGTTGAAGAAAATAAATCGGGAGTCGAGGTGGTAATGACTATGCTCCACGCTGGCGGCAAATTCGATAAGAAGGCCTATCAGGTCTCTGGCGGCCTACATGGCGTGGGAGCTTCGGTGGTCAACGCATTGTCCGAGTGGTGTACGGTCGAAGTTTGGCAAAAGGGCAAAGTTCACTTGCAGCGCTACGCGCGTGGCTTACCGGAAACGGACTTGGAGGTCATAGGCGGCACAGACCAGACCGGCACCATCATAGAATTCAAGCCAGACGCCGAGATATTTGAAACCGTGGAATTCAGCTTTGAGTTTATTGCCATACGACTGCGCGAACTGGCTTTTCTGACTGGGGGAGTGGAGATCAATGTGCTGGATGAGCGCAGTGGAGACGCCGACTGCTATTTGTACGAGGGCGGTTTACAAGAATTCGTGCGCTTCCTCAACGAAGGCCGAAGTGTGTTACACCCAGATCCCATCTACCTTCAGGGCGAGCGCGACGAAGTTGTCGTCGAGGTGGCTCTGCAATACAACGACAGCTACCAAGAAACCCTTTTTACTTATGCGAACAACATCAAGACCGACGAGGGCGGAACTCATTTGGTCGGCTTTCGCTCGGCACTGACTCGGACGATCAACAACTACGCGAACCGCAACAATCTGCTCAAGAACGTCAAGTTCAACGTCTCGGGAGAGGATACTCGCGAAGGCATCGCGGCCGTTGTCAGTGTCAAAATACCCGAGCCGCAATTTGAAGGACAGACCAAGGGCAAGCTGGGGAACAGCGAAGTCAAAGGCATCGTCGATTCGTTTGTATCCGAAGCACTGAGTACATATCTCGAAGAGAATCCGGACATCGCCAAGCGGATCGTGGACAAGATCGTGGAGGCTGGACGCGCCCGCGAGGCGGCACGCAAAGCTCGCGAGTTGACCCGGCGCAAGGGGGTTCTCGATGGGGGAACATTGCCCGGCAAGCTGGCCGACTGCTCGATTCGCGACCCGGCGCAGACCGAAATTTTCCTAGTTGAGGGTGATTCGGCCGGCGGCTCGGCGGCAATGGCACGCGACCAGAGCTTCCAAGCCGTGCTGCCGATGTTCGGCAAACCGCTCAACGTGGAAAAAGCGCGAATTGACCGCGTCTTGGGCAACGATAAGCTATTGCCACTTATAACGGCGCTGGGCACCAGCCTCGGCGAGGACTACAACTTTGAGAAGTTGCGCTACGGTAAAATTATTATCATGGCCGATGCCGATGTCGACGGCAGCCATATCCGTACGCTAATCATGACCTTCTTCTTTCGCTATATGCGCGACCTGATTGAGAAAGGCAAAATCTATCTGGCCCAGCCGCCCCTTTTTCAAGTGAAGAAGGGCAAGCAGGAGCTATACGCCTTCAATCAGGCCGAACGCGATGGACACATCGCAGCACTTGGCGGCAATGGCCATGGCGACGGTCGAGGTATCGTCATCCAGCGCTACAAAGGGTTGGGCGAAATGAACCCTGAGCAGCTATGGGAAACGACTATGGATCCCGAGCGGCGGACGCTGTTACAGGTGGCCATTGATTATGCCGTTGAGGCGGATCACCTTTTTACCCTGCTCATGGGCGAGAAGGTGGAGCCACGCCGCGAATTTATCGAGAAGTACGCGCTAGAAGTAAAGAATCTGGACACCTTCTAAAACGACAAAGCGTAGGATGTAATTAATGCTTGAACAGCAAGAAAATCGGGTCATTAGGGTCAAAATTGAGGAGGAGCTCAAAACCTCCTTTCTCGACTATTCAATGAGCTTCATACGGTCGCGAGCACTACCCGATGTTCGCGATGGGCTCAAGCCATCTCAGCGCCGTATCTTGGTGGCGATGAACGACTTAAGCCTTTTTCCCAACCGCGGCTACCGCAAATGCGCCAAAATAGCCGGCGATACCTCAGGCAACTACCACCCGCACGGCGAAGACATTGTCTATCCGACTCTAGTGCATATGGCGCAAAGCTTTCGCTTGCGGTATCCGCTGGTCCAAGGTCAAGGCAACTTCGGTTCCATTGACGGCTACCCTCCGGCGGCTATGCGCTACACAGAGGCGAGGTTGAGTTGGCCGGCGATGGAGTTGCTGGCGGAGCTCGACAAGAATACTGTCGAATTTGCCAGCAACTACGACGAGACGCAGCAAGAGCCGCTGGTGTTGCCGTCTAGGTTTCCCAACCTGATATGCAATGGCTCCATGGGTATTGCCGTCGGCATGGCCACTAAGATCCCGCCACACAACCTGCGGGAGGTCGCCAGTGGCCTCAAGGTGCTGATCGATCATCCCGATGTTTCCATTGCCGAACTGCTCGATCACGTAAAAGCCCCTGACTTTCCCACCGGTGGGATCATCTACGGCATGAGCGGGGTACAGCAGGCCTACGCAACGGGCCGGGGACTGATCTATATCAGAGCGCGGGCAGACATTGAGACTCTCAAGAGTGGGCGCGAAAACATCATCGTCACCGAAATACCCTTCTTAGTAAACAAGGCTAGCCTCTTAGAAAAAATCGCCGATCTGGTGCGCGACAAAACCATTGACGGACTTGCCAATATTCGCGACGAATCGGGTCGCAAGGGGCTGCGCATTGTGTTTGAGTGCAAGAGGGAATCCCAAGCTGAAGTCGTGCTTAACCAACTCTATAGCCATAGCATGTTGCAGGCTACCTACGGAGTAATGATGTTGGCCATCGTCAATGGCCGTCCTGAGACGCTCAATCTCAAGCAGATGCTGCAGCACTATATTGATCACCGCCACGAGGTGATCGTGCGCCGCACGGAATTCGACTTGGAGCGGGCTGAAGCACGGGCGCACATTCTGGAGGGCCTGCGCTTCGCCTTAGATCACATTGACTTGGTGATTGAGACCATCCGCCGCGCGTCGAGTCCGGCCGATGCCCGAGAGCGGCTGGCTGGTCTCCGTTCTGTGGTGGCAGATGTGCGTACTCAGGTACAACCTGAGTTGAGCGAACGGCAGATTCAAGCCATCCTAGGCATGCCGTTGCAGCGCTTGACGGGTTTGGAGCGCGACAAAATTGAAGTCGAGTACGCGGAATTGGTAACGACGATTGAGGACCAAAGAGCCATCCTCGCCAGCCGCGATCGGCAGATGCAGATCATCAAGGACGAGATTGATGAGATGGCCGAGCGCTTCGGCGACGAGCGCCGCACTGAGATTGTCTATGCGGCCGAGGAATTCGATATCGAGGACTTGATTGCCGAAGAGGACATGGTCGTCACCATCTCGCGTAGTGGCTACATCAAGCGCCTATCCCCTAGGGCCTACCGAGTGCAGAATCGCGGCGGGCGCGGAGTGACGGGCATGAAAACCAAGGAAGAGGATTTTGTCGAACACCTCTTCGTGGCGTCAACCCATTCCTATATCATGTTTTTGACGGCTAAGGGCAAATGTTACTGGCTCAAGGTCTTTCGCATACCCGAAGGAGACCGCACGGCTCAAGGGAGATCGATGGCCAACCTGTTGCCTCTTGGTCCAGACGACCAAATATGCGCCATCGCGCCCGTCCAAGAGTTCTCCGACGATCAATACTTGTTCACGGCTACGCGCAAGGGCATTGTCAAGAAGACTAGGCTGTCGGCCTATCAGAACATCCGCCGAGACGGGATCATTGCCCTGAATATCCAAGATGAAGACGACCTGATTGGGGCGGCGATCACCGACGGACAGCAGGATATTGCCCTGTTGACGCGCAACGGCCAAGCCATGCGCTTTAGAGAAAGCGAAGTTCGCGCTATGGGCCGGGTTTCTACGGGCGTTAAAGGTATTAGCTTGCGTCAGAATGATGAGGTAGTGGACATGGTCGTAGTGCGCGAAAGTAGCTCCTTGCTGACCATTTGCGAAAACGGCTATGGCAAGCGCACTTTTCAGGCCGAGTATCCCTGCAAGCACCGCGCCGGCCAAGGCGTCATCGACATCAAGACCTCGCCGCGCAACGGCCCGGTAGTGGCTTGTAGGGAGATCGAAGGCGAAGAGGAGGTCATGGTGGTAACCCAAAACGGCATTATGATTCGCATCTCCGTACAAGGGATGTCCACCATTGGGCGCAATACTCAAGGAGTTCGTGTGATCAATCTGGACGAGGGCGACCGGGTTATCGACATGGCCCCGCTGCCCATCAACGAGGGCGAGCCTAGCGTGGAAAACAGCGAGGCCGATGAGAAGGCTTTGGGTTGACCTAATATAGGGCCTCATGTATATTTTTTTCTTCGGGAAAAGGAGGGTTAGACCTAATTGGTAAGGCAGCGGTCTTGAAAACCGCCGGGCTCACGCCCTTGAGGGTTCGAGTCCCTCACCCTCCGCCATTTACCATTTGATGCCACCACAATCCCACCCCCTTTTAGCGGTGGGAGCACGTCAAAAGTTTATTTTGCAATGGTCGCGGAGAGGTGACCGAGTGGCCGAAGGTGGCAGCCTGCTAAGCTGTTGTGCGGGGCGACCCGTACCGAGGGTTCGAATCCCTCCCTCTCCGCCATTATTTGCGTTAGTTGCCCTCTAGCACAATTGGAAGTGCGCCTGACTCTGGATCAGGAGGTTCTAGGTTCGAGCCCTAGGGGGGCAGCCAATATCGGCTCCTGAAGTGTTCCCTTCAGGAGCTTTCTTCTTGAGGCCTTGATCCTGCCGAAAATCGGGATGGAGCCCCCATTCTCCCCGCAAACAGCATCTCCCCGCAGCATTATCTCACGCCGATGAGTATCCGCACCCGAGAACAACAGCTTGCTTGGGGCCTCCTTGCGCCGGCCCTCGTCGTGCTCGGCGCGTTTGGACTCTTCCCTATTGGCTATGCCTTGTACGTCAGCTTGCACAAGTGGCGGATCAAGAAGGAAGCGGTGATAGGATTCGACCACTATGGACGCGCCTTGGGGGACCCCCAGTACCTGCTGCCCTTCATCGCCGGGATCGGCCTCGTCTGGCTAGCCTATCGTCTGCGAACCGCATTATTCGAGCGCGGTCTGCGTTCCCGTTATGTCCACATCGCATGGGGCGCGGTCGTACTGGTGGGACTTTGGGCGGGGTTGGCTCAGGGGTTGGGTGGCTTAGTTGCGACGGGCGATCCAGTGCTGTACAATGGCTTCAAGGTCACGTTTTTCTACGCAGCCGGGACGATCCCGTTCCAACTGAGCTTGGCTACCGGCTTGGCGTATTTGCTCTTCAGGATCACGCGGGCCAGAGGCGCGTTTCGCACACTGTTTTTCTTGCCTTATATCACGCCGATAATCGCCTCAGCCGTGGTTTTTCGCACCATCTTTAGCCCGCATCCTTCCTCGCTGGCCAACCGCTTCTGGAGCCTTTGGGGGCTGGATAACCAGCGCTGGCTCTACGAGAGCAAGTCCGTCGTAGTCCTGTTACTACAAGGGGCCGGTTTTGCTTCGTACCCCGCGTGGGTAGACAGCATTTTCCCGAGCCTAGCCTTAACCTCGATCATCCTCTACAACATTTGGGTCTATGTCGGCTACGACACGGTGATTTTACTGGCCGGTCTCAGCGCGATCCCCAGGCAGTACTATGAGGCCGCGGAGATGGACGGGGCTGGCGAGTGGCAAGTCTTCCGGCACATTACCCTGCCTCTGGTTTCACCAACGCTGTTCTTTCTGTCGATGGTAGCCGTCATAGGGACCTTCAAAGCCTTTAATCACGTTTATGTCCTTCGGACACCAGGTGCCCGCGACTCGGTTGATGTGCTCAGTATTGCCATTTTCGATCAAGTTTTTGAGTACCACAACGCTGGCTATGCCTCGGCGCTGGCTTTTGTACTCTTCATCGCGATTTTGGCATTGACGCTGCTGCAAAACCGGGTGCTCGGCAGGCGAGTGTTTTATGGCGACTAGCGGCAATGCCAAGCTGGTTTACTGCGCCCTGAGCTTGGGGGGGCTGGCCGCGGGCTTTCCGTTCGCGTGGATGCTGCTGGCTTCTTTTATGAGCCGCGGCGAGTCGCTGCGGCAGGTCTTGCTGCCCGCCCGCGTCCAATGGGACAATTATATCGGAGCATGGCAAGAGGCGGATTTTGGTCTCTACTTTGAGAACTCGCTGATCATCGCCGTTGTACAAGTTAGCGGGACCTTGCTTTTCTCACTGATGGCGGCTTATGCACTGGCGCGGATGCAGTTTCGCGGACGCGATGTGATATTTACCGGCGTCTTGGCTACGCTGATGATCCCCGAGGCCGTGACTATCGTGCCAAATTTTCTCGTCGTGACTTGGCTGCACCGCAATATGCCGTTTGCTTGGCTAAATAGCTGGCCGGCCCTGACCATTCCCTTTATGGCCAGTGCTTTTAGCATTTTTCTCTTGCGCCAGTTTATGCGGGGTCTGCCCACCGAGCTGTGGGATGCAGCCCGGATTGAGGGAGCCGGCCACATACGCTTTCTGTTTCAGATCGCGGTCCCCTTGTGCCGAGCACCTCTTTTGACGGTTGGTATGTTTACGTTTATTGGTTCATGGAACGCCTTGGCTTGGCCGCTACTGGTAACTAATACGCCGGATTGGCGTCCGATCGCCGTGGGTTTGCAGCAGTTTGCCAGTGAGGCCGGGACCGAAGTCCACCTGCAAATGGCCGGAGCGGTCATTGCGACTGCTCCCGTACTTTTGGCGTATTTTCTCATTCAGCGAGAATTCACCGCAGGCATTTCCATCTCTGGGCTCAAAGGATAATGCGATGAAACCGAAAAGTGCGATGACATTGGTTTGGTGTGCCTTTTTGTCGGCTTGTGCTGGCCAGCAGGAGGCTGCGTACGAGCAGCAGACCGATCTCGAATCCCTCGATCCACAAGGCCAGAAAATCGTTTTTTGGTATCAACACACTGGTCAGCGCGAAGATGCTCTGCAAGAGCTGATTGCCGACTTTAACCAGACCAATCGCTATGGAATTGAGGTTCGCGGCGAGTACATGGGGCGCTATGGGGACATCTACAACAAGATGAACGTGGGTATCCAGAGCGGCTCGCTGGCCGCTAGCTTGGTCGTCGCCTACCAAAACCAAGCCCTCGCCTACTACCAAGCCGACGGCATAGTGGATATAGCACCCTATATGAATTCGCCCAAATGGGGCTTGTTGCCAGAGGAGCGCAGCGACTATGTCGAAGCGTTTCTGGCACAGGACAAGATCGGCGGAGTGCAGGTTGGCTTCCCACCGAACCGCTCGATGGAGCTGCTTTACTACAATGTCGACTGGCTGCGTGAGTTGGGCTACGACGCCCCACCGGCGACGTGGGACGATTTTGCCGCGATGTGCCGCCGGGCCAAAGAGCAACCCTTTAGCAAAAACGAAAACCCTGTACGCAGTTTGGGTTTTTTGCTCGATGTCGACGCCAGCCGATTCGCTGCGATGGTCTTTAGCCGCGGCGGCGACCTAGTAAATGCAACCGGCACCGCCTATGCGCTGGACTCGCCCGAAGTTAAAGCGGCACTGGAACTGCTCCAGGAACTAGCACGGGACGACGCAATAGACATCGCTAGCGAGCGGGATGTCGAGCTAAACGAGTTTGTCACTGGTCAGATTCTCTTCTCGCAGGATTCTTCATCTGGATTGCCCTTTTACAAGAGCGGCATTGAGGACTCTGGGCTGGCCTTTGAGTGGGGAGTAACCCATCTGCCGCAGACGGGTGCGCGGCCGGTTGTCGACGTGTACGGGGCCAGCGTGTCGATCTGCGCCGGTCCGCCCGCAAGACAGCTAGCGGCGTGGCTTTTTCTCAAGTGGTTTACGGCCCCCGAGCAACAAGCGCGGTGGGTGCGGGCAAGCAACTACTTTCCGGTGCGCAAAAGTACGGCGCGGGAGTTGGAAAGCTATTTTGCGGAAAACCCGCACTATGGAGTGGCGTTTGGCATGTTGGACTACGGGAAGTCGGAGCCGACGCTGGCCGGCTATCAACAAGTGCGGAAGTTGATTCAAGAGGCCATAATAGAGGCCATTGAAGGTGGCGACATCGAACAGGTGGTAGAGAAACTACAGCGTGCAGCGAATCAGACGCTTGAGCCATAGACGAAAAAGGAGGGTCGGTAGATAAAATGACTAAAGACCGCAGAAACCCAAACGTCATAGTAGTTTTTACAGATCAACAGCGCTGGGACACGACGGGGCTACACGGCAATCCAATGGGCCTGACGCCGAATCTCGATCGCTTAGCCCGCCAGTACACCCACGCGGCTCATTCCTTTACGTGCCAACCCGTCTGTGGTCCAGCGCGCTCTTGTCTGCAAACGGGTCTCTACGCCACCACTACCGGGTGTTACCGCAATGGCATTCCCCTACCGGCGGATAGCCTGACCCTCGCCCACTACTTTGCCGCGGCCGGCTACGACACCGGATATATCGGCAAGTGGCATCTCCACGACCGCGGAACCACTGGTCCGGTGCCGGCAGCAGCTCGCTTTGGCTACCAGTACTGGTTGGCGTCGAACGTGCTCGAATTTACTTCCGACGCCTATAGCACGGTTCTTTACGACAATGATGACCAACCCGTCCGCCTGCCCGGTTATCGCGTGGATGCGGTCACAGACGCCGCAATTCGCTACGTGGATGCACATCAAGATCGTCCTTTTTTTCTGTTCATCTCCTATATCGAACCCCACCACCAGAACCACTTGGACGACTATCCGCCCCCGGATGGCTACCGGGAAGCCTATACCGGAGGCTGGTTGCCGCCCGATCTGGCGGCCTTAGGCGGCTCGACTCACCAGCACTTAGGCGGCTATTACGGGATGGTCAAGCGACTCGATGAAGCTTATGGCCGCCTGCACGACGCGCTCAAAAGCTTGGTGCTAGCCGACGACACTATCGTGCTCTTTACGTCGGATCACGGTTGTCACTTCAAGACGCGCAACAGCGAATACAAGCGCTCTTGCCACGAAAGCTCGATCCGCGTACCGACGGTTTTGACCGGCCCCGGCTTGCGCGGCGGCCAATTGCAGGAACTGGTCAGTTTAATCGACCTGCCGCCAACGCTTTTAGACGCGGCCGGCTTGGAAGTCCCCACTCAAATGCAAGGTCGCTCGCTCATGCCGCTCTTGCGCGGTGGAAGAGCCGATTGGCCTACAGAGGTCTTCGTGCAGATCAGCGAATCCCAAGTGGGGCGGGCCGTTCGGACGCATCGGTGGAAGTACGGGGTGGATGCTGTAGGCGAGCAAGCAAGAGATGTGGCAGGAGCCGATCACTACGAGGAGCAGTATCTGTACGATCTACAGGTCGACCCCTACGAACTGAACAATCTAGTCGGCCTTGAGTCGCATCGAGAAGTGGCTCAGGTAATGCGGGAACGGCTCTTGCGACGCATGGAAGAGGCCGGAGAAGATCGCCCCCACATCAAAGAGGCCGCGTCGCGCCGCTCTGGCCAGCGGAAGGTCTGCCCTGAGGAAGCGCACTCTTAGCCGGCGATTTAGTTCTGCTGTTGGTCCAGCTTTTCGCGCAGCGATTGGAGCTCAAACAGCCGCTTGACGACCAAAGAGACGGAGCGGGCGAACTCGCCTAGTATGGTCGGTAGCTGTTTGGGGGGCCTCGGTCCGCCCATGGGTAGCCCCAGACCTAACATACCTTGTGCAAAGGGTACGTCGATCAGCAGCCCGGGGCGATACATTGAGTCCAAGAAAATTTCTTGGGACATCTGGCGAAAATCCTCGTCGGCCTCGCGCTCCCAGACCCGGCGCCGGTTCCAATAGTTGTCCAATCTCCGCAGAGAGACAAAGTGGCCGAGCGATTCTTGGAGATTTACCACGTTCTCTAAAGGGGGGCGATAACCGCGTACTGCGGAATAGGATCGATAGCAAGCCAAGAGGTTTCTTTGTTCGTCGATGACCCGTAGATCAACAGCCTCGAATTGAACTCCCATCGCCTCTAACTCGTTGCCGAGGATATGCACGACCTTGCCCAGATCGTCGGCTTCGCAACCAGCCTGTAAGACGCGAAAGGCCCCTTGCTGACAGCAGTGATAGCTCATGTCGCGCACAATGGCCAAGCGCTCTTTTTCGCTGATATTGACGTTGGTGATCTCGACGGGAAGAAAGCTGCCGTCACTGTGCATCATGAGTGCTTCATAGGCATTGGACAAACCGCTGGCGACTCTGTGCCGAGCTTTCGGACGGGACTGGGGAGCGAACAGTAGTTCAATGCCACTTTTGGCTAGCAATTCTTCCACGCGATAACCCAATAGGTCGGCCAAGGTCTGGCTGATGAAGCGCAGCTGTCCGTCTTCGAGGATGACAAAGGTGTTGAGGGTCTCGGCGATTTGATGCAAGCGATCTTTGTGGACTCGGGCCAAGTGCGCCGTATCGTCCATTAGGGAGTCGGTCGAGACGCCCAAGGCCTCGGCTAAACTTTTTAGGGCCGATGAGCCTGGCTGGCGTACGCGGCCGGTTTCAATGCGGGAGATGGTGGCTTGGGAGACGCCAGAGCGATCTGAGAGGTCTTTCTGATTGAGCGATTGTTTCTGCCGCAGCTCTTTCAGGTTGTGCCCTAAGGACATGGGTTGTTCCTAATAATGGGGATGTAAAATACAAGGTGTTTGTTGTACAAATAATACTACACGAGGCAGCTAATTACCAAAACGGAAGGCGATAAAAACAAAATGTACACAAGGGGTTACGCATGAAAATAACCGAAGTGCAAGCAGTTTATCCCCGCTATCGCGTGCCGCCCGCGGCTTGGCGTCGGCATTTCTGGCAGCTAGTTGTGCGCATTGATACGGATGTCGGCGTCAGCGGCTGGGGAGCGGGGGGCGGTGGGATTGCTGCAGAAGCGGTGATCAATCGCCACCTGCGCGAGTTGCTGGTGGGGCGCAGCATCAACAGCGTGGAAGATATCGCCCGGCTCTGGGACGACCAGTACAAGGCCAGCTTGCCCTACGGCCGCAGCGGGATCGCCGTTATGGCTATCAGCGGCGTGGACTTGGCACTGTGGGATGTCTTGGGCCGGGCCGAAGGAAAATCCGTCTGCGACTTGTTGGGGGGGCGGCAACGGGACGAGGTGCGGGCCTACGCTACAGGCCCGGATTGTGCTTGGTATCGCGACTTGGGCTTTAGGGCCCAGAAGTCTTCGCAGCCGCGGCAAGGAAGCCAAGCTGCTGATGCGATGTGCCTACTTGAGTGGACCGCAGCGGCGCGCCAAGCCTTGGGCGAAGACGCGCTCTTGATGGTCGATGCCTATATGTCGTGGTCGCCCGACTTTGCCGTGGCTGTGGCGCAGCAACTCGCGCCATTCAACATATACTGGTTTGAAGACGTGCTGTTGCCCGACGACCTAGCCGGCTTGGCGGCGTTGCGTCCGCAGCTCCACCCCATTTTGTTGGCTGGCGGCGAACACGAATTCACCGTGCGGGATTTCAGTCATATCGCCAAGGTGCGGGCGCTGGACTTGTGGCAACCGGACGTTACTTGGTGTGGTGGTTTGACGGCGACGCTGTGCATTGCCAAGCTGGCCCAAGCCCACAGCATCCCCTTGGTGCCTCACCGCGGCGGCGAGATTTGGGGGCTACACTTTTTGGCGGCTGGCTATGGCGACAATTTGGCCGAGATGGTTATGGGTCGGCGTGGTCAGGTGCGCGATAAGCTGTGGCTGGGTGAGCCGCAACCGCAAGAAGGGCACTTAGTACTGCCCGAAGGCCCGGGATTTGGCGTTGAGGTGAACGAAGAGTTGCTCTAGGTAGCCGAGCTTCTACTCTTTAACCGCCAGAGATAACAGGTAGGTCCCCCGCTGTTTGATCTTTTTGTAATTGCCGAAGACTTCCTTGAAATTGCGCTTGATGTACTCCTTTAGCCCGGCAATAGTGACGACCCACAGGTGCCCGCCCGGCTTGAGGCGGGCGCAGGCGTCGCGCATGATGATCGTCAGGAGTTCGTTGCCTGTTTTCGCGGGCAAATTGGAGGCAATAGTATCAAAGCGCACGTGGGTGGGCACGTGGCTGAAGGCATTACTCAAATAGGTGCGACAATTGGTCAATCCGTTGTGTGCGGCGTTTTGCGCCGCGTACTCGACGGCGACGAAGTCCTTGTCAATCAGATGGACCTCGCCTTCGGGGCACAGATGGCCCAACGCCAAGCCGATTGGACCGTATCCGCATCCTAAGTCGAGGCAGCAATCGGCCGGTCCGGCTTTGATGTGATCGATGAGTAGCCGCGTCCCTCGGTCGATGCGCTTGGGGTTGAAAAGCCCCCAAGTGGAGTGAAAGGTAAAGACGCGCCCTCTGAGGGTCTCTTGAAACGCGATGTCTTCGCCCAAACGGCATCTGTCTCTGGCAGGCACGGGCACAGAAAGCGGCCAGACTAGTAGGCCAAGCCCAGCGGCTGTTGGTGGCGGAAGGTTTTGAATTCCGACGCTAGGGCTATCTCCACCAGATACAGACCCGGGGCCAACAACTCGCCGCCCGCGTCGCGGCCGTCCCAATGCACGGTTTGCGGCCCGGCTCCCTGCGTTCCGAGCTTGAGACCGCCGACCCGGATACCGCGTAAGTCGTAGATGTTGAGGGCCACGGGCACCGGGGCGGGCAGGCGAAATAAGGTATAATTGATAGATAGCACGTCGTTGGCACCGTCGCCGTTGGGGGTCAATACCTCGCTCGAAAAAGCCAAGTTTTCGATGGGTGCCCCGGCCTCTTGTGCGCCACCCAAAACCCGCAGGCTATTGGTGTTGACCGCGTCGGAGGCGTTGCCGGCCTCAATTTGCTGCGGTAGGCTCTCCTCGCTCGCGTCAAACACCTCGCCGGCGAACGTGTTGGCGAAGATGAAGACCTCTGTCCCGAAGACCAACCGCACTGGTTCATTGCGGCTGCGCGTGATCGCCTGCGGCAAGCGCACTACTAATTCACTTTCCTCCTCTATCACCTCGGCCGGTTCTGCGACTTGGAGTGGCTGGCCCATCTCTAGCCGTTTGAACTGGGGGCGGCTACCGGTGCGGATCCGGATGGTATTGAAGCCCGGCTGGCTCGCCCCGTCGAACAGGGTCCGCACATCGTAGGTAAAGTCCGTCGTCTCACCTAAGTACACTTCGGTGAGGCCGCCATCGGGCGTCGGCTCGTCAAAGCGGGCAACCTCGCCGATGACTTGCGCGACTAACGGCGGTGCGGTTTCAATCCACAGCGAATCGAGCCGCACGAAGTCGAAGAAGGAACTGCTCTCGAAGGTGAGTCTCACTTGGATGTGGTTGCCGCGCTCCAGCGGGGCCGGCTGCCCATGCTCGGCGATGGGAAAAGACCAGAAGGTCCAGTTGTCTTGGTCATACGTGATTGAGGCTCTCAGGCCGGGCTTACCCTCTTGGATCTGGCCTTGGGTCGTTTGATCGGGTT